>DAIQPM010000094.1:1595-3837 GCA_036787355.1 Acidimicrobiales bacterium | reverse complement strand
AAGAAGTCGACCATTGCTGGAATTTCTCCCAGCAGCACAATGCGTTCTTGCACCAAGGGAGCAACCTTCGCGAACAGCTCCGCGTTGAAGTCATCTTTTGTCCATGGCACTTCGCGGTCAGTTGGCTGCCACGCGCAGTCCCAAGGACGAACCCATGGAGCGGAGATTTCAATGAACTGCTCTACTGAGAGCTTTCTGATGTACTCACCATTTATATGGCTCAGTTTCTTTACGTCGAAGAACGCCGGTGAGTGAGAAACGTCTTCGAGGCGGAACTCTTTGATCATTCGCTCTAGCGGGATAATTTCTTCATCACCTTCAGGGCTCCATCCAAGCAGCGCCAAGTAATTAACAAAGGCATCAGGCAGGTAGCCCTGGTCCCGGTAGGACTCGGTAGCGACGGGGTCTTTGCGCTTAGAAAGCTTCTTTCGCTGCTCATTTACAAGTAAGGGCAAGTGGGCATAGACCGGGAGTGCAACGTTGTCCCCGGTTACTTCATTAAGTGCGGACCAGAGCATCATCTGCTTCGGGGCATTAGGAAGGTGTTCTTCACCACGAATGACGTGGGTAATGGCGTCATTGCGGTCGTCGGTCACGTTGGCGAGCGCATACAGCACGACTCCTGAGGACTTAGCGACAATGAAGTCGTCAATTACCGTGTTCTGGAATTCAACATCGCCACGAATGAGGTCATGAACAACGGTTGATCCACTCTGTGGAGTCTTGAAGCGGACGCCAGTCTTTTCAGATTTCTCGAGTCCACGCTCACGACAGTGCCCGTCGTATCCAGGTGTCTTATTGTCACCTTTTCGCGCTTGCACGTCGTCTCCGGTGCAGTCGCAGTAATAGAGGTATCCCCCAGCGAGCAACTTTGCCACCGCATCAGCGTGTGCTGGGGCGTTGTCACTCTGGCGATCTGGACCCTGGTCGAGGTTGAGTCCTAGCCACGACATGGCTGAAACAATGCCGTCAACCCACTCTTCGCGGTTGCGGTCAGCGTCAGTGTCTTCAATGCGAAGGATGAAATAGCCGTCTGGAGACTGGCGAGCAACGAACCAGTTAAAGAGCGCAGAGCGCGCAGATCCGACGTGAAAGAAACCCGTTGGTGACGGGGCGAAGCGGACACGAGGTCCAGACATTGACTACTCCTCTAGTGAGATTGCACCGTTAGGACAACCACTCACTGCGGCACGTAGAGAATCAAAAAGTTCTGGACCTGGGTTTTCATTGAGAATGTAGAGGTAGCCGTCGTCACGGACTTCGAAGATTTCTGGAGCAATGTTCATACAAACAGCGTTAGAACTGCACTGATCAAAATTCACGTTGATTTTCATAATTACCCTCCAGGTTCACTATCTATCGTAGTTGCGCAACACCGCTGTGCTGGACCTGTGTACAGTACTGACAGACAACAAAGGATGGCTATGAAAAAGCGCTCAATTGGTTCACTGCTGGTTTCAGAAGTAGGAATTGGAACGAATAACTTCGGGATGCGACTCGATTTTGATGGCACCAAGGCCGTGGTCGATAGCGCAATTGAAAATGGCATCAACTTCTTTGACACCGCCGACATCTACGGCGGAACTAAGTCTGAAGTACTCCTCGGCCAAGCGCTCGGAGGCCGTCGAGCTGATGTCATCATTGCTTCAAAGTTCGGAATGCCGATCGATGAGACTCGATTCGGTGCGAAGCCGCAGTACGTGCGAAGTGCCTGCGAGGATTCTCTAAAGCGACTCGGCACTGACTACATTGACCTTTATCAATTGCACTACCCAGATCCCACCGTGCCAATCGCCGACACCATTGGTGCCATGCAAGAACTCGTAGCTGAGGGCAAGGTCAGAGAAATCGGATGTTCTAACTTCACTGCTGATCAACTTCGTGAAGCAAAGGTTGCAGCGGGCAACGGTCCTTCATTCGTTTCAGTACAGAACCAGTACTCACTACTAGAGCGTGCCCCGGAGCGTGACGGCGTTCTTGATGCCTGTGCCGAGCTCGGGATTGGCTTCTTGCCCTTCTACCCACTCGCTAACGGATGGCTCACTGGAAAAATTCACCCCGGAGCTCCACTACCTGAAGGAACTCGACTGAAGGCCATGCAAGATACAAACCCTGAACGCAGTGCCCACTGGCTGAGTCAAACACTTGAAGCCAAAGCTGGTGCGCTACTTAACTACGCCGATGAGGCCGAGATCTCAATTCTCGATCTCGCCTTCTCATGGTTGCTAAGCCACCCACAGGT
>DAIQPM010000094.1:0-1495 GCA_036787355.1 Acidimicrobiales bacterium | reverse complement strand
ACACACTCAGCGCGGAGATCATTTCAACGCTGAATCTGCTTTCTGCGTAGTTACTGAAACTCCAGCAACTTGGCCAAATAGCGCGCCGCGGCCGTTGTTAGTAGTCACTATGGTTATTGAGGTGAAGAAAACACGCAAACTTGATGAATTGATTGCTCAAGGTTTAGTTCGACCCCCACGTTCAACTGGAAAATTTATTCCGAAGCCAATCAAACTTAAAGACGGCGCAACCGTCAGTGAGTTCATTGATGAGCAGCGACGTTGATCAACTATTTCGACAGTTCTTCTCTACTTCGAAACATGAGTGTCGACAGCGTCAGCATTTTTATCTAAGTGACTACCCGAGAATTACTGGAAGTGGGAGTAAAAGTTAAGTAGTGCTGCAAACAACCTTGGGCTGTTTGCAGCACCCTTGACTAGTTAGATTTAACTGCTGCGACCATCTTTGTGAGGGTGTCTTTAGCGTCACCGAATACAAGTGTGGTCTTAGGGTTGTAAAGAAGTTCGTTTTCAATACCAGCGAATCCTGGACGCATTGAACGCTTCAAGAAGACCACGTTCTCGGCCAAGTCTGCGTGAATGATTGGCATTCCATAGATTGGCGAGTTCTTGTCATCTGAAGCAGCTGGGTTCACGGTGTCGTTAGCACCAACAACGAGTGCAACGTCCGCGGTGGTTAGCTCAGAGTTTGCTTCGTCCATTTCCTTCAGCTGTTCGTATGGAACGTTTGCTTCTGCGAGCAGTACGTTCATGTGACCAGGCATACGTCCAGCCACCGGGTGGATGGCGTAGGAAACTTCAATGCCCTTGGCTTCAAGGAGCTCACCAAGCTCGCGAAGAACGTGCTGACCCTGCGCTACGGCAAGACCGTATCCAGGAATAATGACCACGCTTGACGCAATGCCTAGAAGAACTCCGATGTCTTCTGGTGATCCTGAGCGAACTGGTCGTGCATCAGCACCACCCTCGCCACCTGATGCAGTAACAACTGAACCGAAGGCTGAGAAGAGAACGTTGCTGAGGCTTCGCCCCATGGCCTTAGACATCAACCTGGTGAGGAAGATTCCAGATGCGCCAACGAGTGTTCCAGCAACAATGAGCAAGTTTGATCCGAGTGTGAAACCACTTGCCGCAACAGCGAGACCAGTAAATGAGTTCAGTAGTGAAATGAGCACCGGAACGTCGGCACCACCGATTGGGAGCACAAACGCAGCTCCGAGGATGAACGCCAAAATCAAAAGAATCCAGAGCAGCCCTTCAGAACCATTCACCAAAATGGTGACGATGAGCACGAGTGAGGCAACACCAAAGAGTGCGTTGATGATTTGCTGACCTGGATACGTGATTGGTCGTCCAGTAATCAGCTCTTGGAGCTTGATGTAGGCAATTGCTGAACCCGAGAACGAGAATGTTCCAATGAGCACACCAAGAAGAACTTCCAGCGTTACGTACGTTGCTGGGTGTGTTGACTTGATGTGAATGAACTCGGTCAGTG
>DAIQPM010000093.1:0-3844 GCA_036787355.1 Acidimicrobiales bacterium | reverse complement strand
AAATGCAATACGTATTGCTGGTCATTGATAATCGCGTAATTGATAAGGGAACGCACCAAGAACTCGTTGCCAGGTCCCAGCAATACCGACAGATTGTTCTGCGAGAGGATAACTAGTGCAGTTACCTATTGCCTCTAACGACATAGTTCGTGCCTACGCACGAAAACTTATTACGAGCCACAAGTTAGACATTGTAAAAATGCTGGGGCTCTATGCACTCGCAGCAATTACGGGATTGATCCCTGCTTGGGTAATCGGCAAAATTATCAACCTAGCCACAACTAATACGTTGCACACCGACAACATCACTCGCTTGGTGATCTTCTTGCTGATTTCTTCACTTAGCTTCGCCCTGCTTACATTCCTAGCCAGAACGCAGAGCTACAAACTTGGTGAAACTATCTTTGCCACACTTCGTGAAGAATTCTTGGCTTCAGTTCTCGCGCTCCCCCTTATTGATGTTGAACGAGCTGGCACTGGTGACCTCCTCAGTCGAACAACCAACGATGTCGAAGCGCTCAGTCGAACCGTGCGCTTCGCTTTGCCTGAATGGATGGTGGCAATTCTTCAAGCCGTCCTTACCTTGGTCGCAATGTTGCTGATTAGCCCGCTGGCTTCAATCGGAGCGATTGTTTCGATTCCCTTCCTAGTGTTCTCAACACGTACCTATCTCAAATTTGCTCCCCCGGGATATCGAAGAGAGCGCATGAGTTACGCCACAATGTCGGGCACAATTTCAGAGACCGCAGAAGGCGCTCGCACCATTGATGCACATCGCCTTAGTGCTCGCCAATCGCGTCGCATTGAGAGCGACATCAATGAGTCATATTTCTCAGAAATCTATACATTGCTACTTCGAATGAACTGGTTCCCTACCGTGGAAAGTGCGTTTGCTTTAGCCGTTGCAACAACCCTGGCCTGGAGTGGATGGCTTGCACTGCATCATCATCTCTCCATTGGTGCGGCCACAACGTTGACCCTCTACGTGGTGCAAGTCAACGACCCACTTGATCGAATCATCATGTGGCTAGACGAGCTGCAAATTGGTCAGACTTCTCTGGCACGACTCATAGGCGTTTCAGTCGTAACCGACAATCGACCAACCACCGGACCCGAGCCAACGTCTGAAGTAATTGTGATGGACGATGTTCACTATTCATACCGAGCCGGAAGAGACGTCCTTAAGGGAATAACCCTCACTGTTCGCCCCGGTGAGCGACTCGCCATTGTTGGACCTTCAGGCGCTGGCAAATCAACCATTGGGCGCCTCCTTGCAGGCATTGATGCCCCCCGACAAGGATCTGTCACGGTAGGTGGCTTCGCGCTGGCGGGACTTCCACTCGACACACTTCGACGACACGTTGCTCTCGTCACCCAAGAGCACCACATCTTCATTGGTTCACTGCTTGAAAATCTTTCACTGGCAAAACCTGATGCCACCTCCGAAGAAATTGAAAGCTGTCTCGCTTCAGTTGACGCTCTGGAGTGGGCTACAGCTCTGCCCCAAGGACTTGAAACAGAACTTGGCACCACGGGATTTTCATTAACTCCAGCTCAGGCCCAGCAACTCGCCCTGGCGCGATTGGTTCTGGCCAATCCCCACACGCTTGTTCTTGATGAAGCCACCGCGCTTCTCGACCCTCGCGCAGCCAGACACCTGGAGCGCTCCATGAGTGCAGTCATGTCTGGCAGGACAGTTATCGCAATTGCTCACCGACTCCACACTGCTCACGATGCAGACCGAGTCTGCGTAGTAGTTGACGGAAAAATCGCTGAGCTAGGAACTCACGATGAGTTAGTTGCCCTGAATGGTCAGTACGCATCACTATGGCGCAGTTGGCGTAATGAGAGCCAAGAAGGCTCGTAGGCTTACGGGCGTGTCAGACCTTCTACGTGGTGAAGAAATACTTGCCTGTGTGCACAAAGTCGCCCTCACCAGAGGTGCGACCTTCGATTTCACTCGCCCAGAGACAAGTCCTGAGATGGAGAAGCGTCGAAGAGACGCGGAAACACTGAGAAACGCTGTCTTGCAAGAAATTGCTGCAAATACTCCTGGGGCCGTGGAAGCACGAGGCGTAGAAGACACCGAAGCCCTAATGCAAAGTGGTGCAGAAGTAATCCTTCGACCACGCCTCAGAGATGACCTCACCGGTAAGCGCCGTGCGAACGTAAATATTCTTGTTCGCGTTGGACGTGAAAATGAAAAATTTATCTATGCACCAGTGTTGGTGAAAAATAACGAAATCATCGAAATTGCAACTACTCGCAGAATCCTTGAGGGATCGCTACTAAAACTCCAACCGAGTGAAGCCACCTACACCAACGGCGTTGGTCCAAGGTCGAATCAAACAGTGCAGCGAAACGGCATTGTGCTTGCTCACGCCACTCGGGTGCTGCAATCACTCGGACACGGTGACGCAAGTGCACGCGTTGGAATGATTGATCGAAACCAGCGCCTGTGGTGGTTCGAGCTAAATACCAGTGACTATCCAAGATTCAACTTGAGTGCGTACGAAGAGTTCTACCAACAGCGCCTCAATGTTTTGAATGGACATGAAAAATGGATGGACGGCGGTGGAGAGTTTCCTACGAAGCCGTTCTGGCACCGAGAGTGCTTGGACTGTGAATTCGCGAGTCACTGTGAACCAGCGCTGCAAGAAATTGATGACGTTTCACTAACGCGGTTCTCAAAAGTCGAAGAACAACTCGCTATGCACGAACTCGGCATTGACACCAGAGAGCAACTGGCACGTCTTGATCCTCACCGTGCACGTCAAGCCAAGAACAAAGTTCTTAATCCCACTGAGCAGTATCCGGTCGAAGATTATTTAGGCAAGTCAGTTGAAAAACTTGACGATCTTATTTATCGAGCCCGAGCACACGTTCGTGGCAGCTACCTTCGCATTGTTGACGCAGACAAAATGAATTGCCCCACTGCTGACGTTGAAGTTGACATCGACATGGAGAGCTACGACGACGCAACATATTTGTGGGGTGCCAGCGTGACCCTCAACAAACCAGTCGAAGGCATCGAGCCCGGGTACCGTGCATTTGTTGAATGGGGCGAACTGACCGCTGAGGCTGAAGCGAAAATTTTCCAAGACTTTTGGAAGTGGCTCAGCGATCTGCGAGACAAGTGCGCGACCAACGGGCTCACCATGGCGGGCTACTGCTTCTGGGCTCAAGCTGAAGATGGAGCCATGAACCGCGCAGTGCAGAACCCACTTCCCGGTGGGCCGAGCCAAAGTGATCTCCAGTCATTTCGTTCTCAGAATCCACCTCAGTGGATTGACATGCACGACATTGCCAAGCAGCAAATACAGACAGAAGGTCCACTCGGACTTAAGCAGCTCGCCGTTGCTGGTGGGTTCTCATGGCGTGACGAAAATCCAAGCGGCGAAGCCTCGATGCTCTGGTATGAAGTGGCGAGAAATGAAACACCAGAGGGCCTCACCTCTCGCCAGCGGCTTCTTGAGTACAACGAGGACGACTGTCGAGCCACAAAAGCCCTTCGTGACTGGCTAAATGATGGCGCTAAGTCACTTCCGCACCGAGACGACCCTCTCTAACATCTCATTAGCATTGTGCAGTGACCCCGTTTCGTAAAAGCGCTCGACTCTTCGGTGCCCTAAATGCTTTCGTGGGGCTGGTGCTTTCAATCGCTAGTGCCGTTGCATTAAACGATCTAGCCCAAAAGCATTTGTGCAACGCCATCGTGTTGCTCATCTTGGTTCTCATTATTCGAGCAGCCCTCAGTTTTGCCAACGAAGAATGGGGATTCAAAACTTCGCGTTCCGTTCGCGATTTCTGGCGCTCTGGACTTACCCGCCATCTTTCGATTCCA
>DAIQPM010000017.1:5381-19830 GCA_036787355.1 Acidimicrobiales bacterium | reverse complement strand
GCGTAGGGATTGTCTTTTGCAACTTTGGCAAAATTGGCCCAGAGTTTTCCCAGTTGCTTGGCCTGGTCATCCATGCTCCAACCCATGCGAGCTCGTCTCGCATTTTCAAATACTGGATACACCTCAACTGGAAGCGTGAGGCCCTGCTCGTATTCATCTTTGGTGAACGGGATTCGGTTGTCTTCAACCAAAGGTGGCTTCGCAACTTCGTCACCCTGTTTAATCCACTCAGTGTCAACGCCTTCTTTTCTAGCGAGTCCACGTGCGTAGTTTGCTTCAGAGCCAACAATGCAGACAGTTGTTACTTCACCATTCAAGATTCTGCGGGCTGATTCGTGAACGAGCTTCTGGGGCAGGTTGCCACCAGTTGGTGTGAGGCGAGTAACAACATCTTTTAAGCCCAATTGCTCGACCACGAGTCGTGCTGGGTCATTGGTGTGCCAAGTGAACGAACCAATGGCGACAATCTCATCAATCGCTTCGAGTGCTCCTGGAGCGCCACTGTCTCCGGCGGCTTTTTCGAGCGCTTGGACCATGAGAGAAAGTGGGGTTGAGCGACTGGCGAACGTGGCGCCAGAAGATGGGCGCTCGGTAATTTGGCCCACGCCAATAAGGACCGGGGTACGAGGGTTTATTTCCACGCCATGAAGTATTACCGCACCACAGAAGTTCAGCGAATGACCAGTAGGGTTATAGGGATGCGCATTGCTCTTGGCTCCGATCACGCTGGTTTCGACCTCAAGGCAGTACTCGTTTCGACCCTTGCCGAGTGGGGTCACGAGGTCATCGACCTAGGCACAAAAAACGCCACTGATTCTGTTGACTACCCCGACTTCGGTGAAGCGGTGGGAAGAAGTGTCGTTGAAGGTCGCGCAGACTTCGGCGTTGCAATTTGTGGATCTGGAATTGGAATCTCAATTGCTGCGAACAAGGTTCCTGGTGTTCGTGCCGCTCTTGTTCATGACGCAACATCAGCGCGTCTCAGTCGTGAGCACAATCACGCAAATGTTCTCTGTCTCGGAGCTCGCCTTATTGGTGAGCCCGTAGCAATCGACGCCGTTGCGGCGTGGCTAGGAGCCACCCCCGGTGAAGGTCGACACATCGGTCGTATTGAAAAACTGCACGCTCTTGACGAGCGCGCAGGCGAATAAGAAAGCGAGCCCACAACCGTGGTTTCTTCACCATTTGATGCCTGGATTACTAACGACAGTGAAGTTACGTCACTGCTCGCACAAGAGTGGGAGCGTGAAACCACCACGCTGCAGCTCATTGCGAGTGAGAACTTCACTTCACCTGCCGTTATGGCCGCAACTGGTTCAATTCTTACGAACAAGTACTCAGAGGGTTACCCGGGCCGTCGCTTCTATGGTGGAAACCACGTTGTTGACGAAATCGAAGACCTCGCACGTCGCAGGCTCACTGCACTTTTTGGTGCCGACCACGCGAACGTTCAGCCACACGCTGGAGCGAGCGCGAACGTAGCTGTTTACACCGGACTTCTAAATCCTGGTGACACAATTCTGGGTCTTCGTCTCGACCAGGGTGGTCACCTAACGCACGGTTCGCCTGCGTCGCTCACTTCAACGTTCTGGAACTTTGTTTCCTACGGGCTGACACCTAGGTCAGATGACCCAGCAAACCCTGGTGAACTGATTGACTTTGACAACCTTCGTGAACTGGCACTGAAGCACCGCCCGAAACTCATCATCGGTGGAGCCACCGCCTACGCGCGCGCTATCGATCCAGTTCCCTTTAGAGAAATTGCTGATGAAGTAGGCGCTCTCTTGATGTTTGACTCAGCTCACGTGGCAGGACTTATTGCGGGTGGGTCACACCCGAGTCCAGTTCCTTACGCTGACGTTGTTACATTCACCACTCACAAGACGCTGCGTGGTCCACGTGGAGCTGCAATTCTTTGTCGTGAAGAGCATGCGAAGAAGATTGACAGTGCCGTGTTCCCAGGTATGCAAGGTGGGCCACTTGAGCACGCAATTGCGGCACGCGCCGTTGCCTTCAAGGAAGCAGCACAGCCAGAGTTCGCAACGTACACAAAGCAAATTGTTACTAACGCCAAGGCTTTTGGAGCAGCGCTCGAAGGCAAGGGCTTTCGCATGGTTTCTGGTGGCACGGAGAATCACATGGTGCTGCTTGACCTGCGTGAATACGACACAGAGCTCACCGGAAAAGTGGCGCAAGAAGTTCTTGACCGTGCTGGAATTACAACGAACCGTAATCAAATTCCAGACGACCCACGTAGTCCGTTCATTACATCGGGTATTCGTGTTGGAACCGCAGCTCAAACTACTGCGGGCATGAAAGAAGCTGAGTTCGCACAAATTGCTGACCTCATGGACAAAGTTCTTCGTGGACGCGACAGTGACGCAGTTGTTGCATCTGTGCGTGAAGAAGTAGCTGCGCTATGCAGCAACTTCAACCCCTACGCGAACTTTACGAAATAGGTCTGCATGGGCAACATCGCCTCGTACGTTGCAGTGTTCCTCGTCGGAGCAGTGGTGACGTTACTTGCGAACAGACCCGCCAGAACAATTTCAATCAACATTGGCTACACCGCTCAACCAGATGAGCGAAAAGTCCACGTTGAAGTAACTCCCTACGGCGGAGGGGCGGCGATGCTCGTAGGGCTCTGCGTGGCACTGTTGGTAGCGACCACAATTCCATCTCTACGTAGTGTGATCACCTCTTCGCACGAAATGATGGGTGTACTACTGGCCGTCGGTGTGATTTTTATTGTCGGTGTCGTTGACGACTTTAGAGACATGAGTGCTCCGGCGAAAGTTGCTGGACAAATTCTTGCAGCGTCAATTCTCTACTTCAGTGGTTGCACGATGTATCAACTCAAGTTGCCACTTGCTGGATTCATTGTCCTCGGGCCATCAATCCTGCCGATCATTACCGCCATTTGGGTCTTCGCACTTACTAACGCAGTGAACCTCATTGATGGGCTCGACGGGCTCGCAGGAGGAATCGTCGCCATTGCGTCAGGAACGCTCTGCGTCTACGGACTTCGTCTCGAAACGCTCGGCCTGCTTCCGACAACAAACATTGGTCCACTGATTGCGGCACTCACGTGTGGGATCTGTATTGGATTCCTGCGAGATAATTTTCATCCAGCGAAATTGTTTATGGGAGATGCCGGCGCTCTGATGCTGGGTCTACTCATGAGTGCTTCAACAATGGTCATTGGTGGAAGAACACCCCCCGCGAGTGGCGTGACTTTTTTCTTCTTTGCGCCACTACTTATTCCAGTTTTCATTCTTGGTATTCCACTGCTCGACGCCCTGTGGGCATTTGTGAGGCGAACAGTCACGGGTCAGGGCTTTCAAACTCCTGACAAGAATCACATTCACCACCGCCTGATGCGACTTGGCCATGGTCACCGCAGAACCGTGATCATTTTGTGGCTATGGACAGCGGTGCTTTGCAGCTTCGTCCTGTTTCCACTTTTCCAGCCAAGAACCAACGTGTTTATTCCACTTGGTGTCGCTGCCTTGTTGATTGGACTCTTCACCTGGTTTAGCCCGCTCCTCAATCGAAAGCCGGGAAAGCACGAAGCCAAAAAGACTGAAGAGAGTATTACCTGATGAGTGAGGGGAGAGAGGAAAAAGCCGAGAAGTCGGTCATGTCTGAACTCCCTGGTCTGGCTGCATTTGCCACCATGGGCACCACAATTACGCTCTGTGAAACGGTGGGCGTCCTCCTTGGGCTTTGGGCAGATCACTCATTTGGGACCGGCCCCACGTTTTTAATTATCGGAGTAGTGTTGGGAACCGTAACGGCCGTAATGAGCGTTGTAAAGCAAGTTCGCCGTTACCTTTAAATACTTACATCGTGCTAGAAAACCTTCCCCCAAATACCCTTCCTCGACTACTACGCCGGACCATCTTGTCGGCAATCGTCGTGGCAACGGTGGGGTTCGTAGTAACTCTCCTGATCGCGCCCCATGCCCCATTCGCCGCCGTCGGCGTTGTTGTTGGCGTGGGACTAGCCATTCTTAACCTCAGGTTCCTTGATCGCCAGGCGGCAAACGTGGAATTAAAGGGTGAACAGAGCTCCAAGGCAATCCGCAGGCAGCTGGGCGGAAAAACCACCGGGCGCCTGGCTCTGATGACTTTGGTGATTCTTGGGGTGGTTTGGCTGTACGCCCCTCTAGGAATAGGTATTGTTTCAGGGCTTGTGCTTTATCAAATAGTTTTTGTAGTTAACGTAATGCGAGTTGTAGCAAATCAAGGAGGATTTGAGTGAAGACGCTGTACGCAGCTAAGTCGATATCTGTTGGGGTCCACCCGACGGTAAGCGTCTTCGGTCAAACAATCAACACTGACATTGTTACGTCAACGCTTCTCGCTATGGCTATCTTCTTGTTCCTCGCTTTTCGCATGCGTTCAAAAATTACTGACGGCGTGCCTGGCAAGCTGCAACTCTTCTGGGAAGTGCTTACTGAGCAAGTTAGTGACCTCGCAGTTTCTGCAATGGGACCGCGTGGAAAAAAGTTCGTTCCAATCGGAGTAACTCTTTTCCTCTTCATTCTTATTTGCAACTGGATCGGTTTCATCCCGTCAGCCATGCACCCAGGAGCGTCTGGAGAAATTCTTCCCGCACCAACTGGTGACGTAAACCTTCCGCTCGCTATGGCGCTTCTCGTCATTGTTTGGGTGCACATTGAGTCATTCAAAGCTCGCGGTGTTCGTGGCTACTTCAAGCACTACGCCCAGCCCTACACGGCGCTAGCTCCTATCAACGTGGTGGAAGAAATCACTAAGCCAATCACGATGACCTTCCGTCTTTTCGGAAACCTTTTCTCTGGTGGACTCATGATCGCAGTTATGACCACCTTGCTTCCCATCTACATCGTTCCGTTCGGTGAGATTGTTTGGAAGCCTTTTGATCTCGGCATCGGAGTAATCCAGGCATACATCTTTATGTTGCTTGCGGTTCTCTACTTCGGCATGGCAACCAGTCATGAAGAAGAACACGACGATGTCGCAGTAGCAGCCTCACACTAAATCAACCAGGAGGAATAAAAAATGGCAAATACAGACATCGGATCTGCGGTACGCATCGCTGGTGCACTCATTGGTGGCGGTCTCGCCCTCGGTGGTGGTGCTATCGGAGCAGCAATTGGTGACGGTTTGGCCGGTAGCCAGACCATCGCAGCCATTGCCCGTCAGCCCGAAATTGAAAACAAAGCACGTCAGTACTTCTTCCTGACAGTGGGACTTGTTGAAGCTATGTACTTCATCAACCTTCTGTTCATGGTTGTATTCGTCTACGTATTCAAGGCACAGTAATTCTCTCGTTGATGGGCCTAAGGGCCCATCAACGTGGTTCGTCCACTAGCAAAAGAAGGTCTTCATGATCGCCGAGTCAATATTCCTCATCCCCAATGGAACGTTCATTGTTGAACTAGCCGTTGTGGCGGTGATTTTGTTTCTCGTCACGAAGTACATCCTGCCGCCCCTTAACAAGGCCATGGAAAATCGTCAAGAACAGATTCGTGGCGCACTTGATGCGGCAGACAAGGCTCGCGCCGAAGCTGCTGCTGCAGGTGATGAGCGTGCCAAAGTGCTCGCCGCTGCTCGTGACCAAGCCCGTGAGATCGTGGCCGCAGCACAAGCAACATCTGATTCAGTGAAGGCTGAGTCTGGTGCTCGTGGACAAGCTGAATACGACCGCATCATTGCCGCAGCGCAGGGTGAAGTTGACACTGCTCGCCAGCGTGCGATTGATGAAGCATCGGCCAAGATTGGTGAAATTGTCTTTGACCTTGTCGCCAAGATTGTCGGACGCGAAGTTGACCAGAACGCTCACCAAGACCTCGTTCGCGAAGCCGTGAGTGCGCTTAACGCCGAATCAGCGAAGGCCAAGAACTAAGTATGTTGCCAAAGCTCGAAGGATTCACTGCCGCCCTCTTGGGTTCACTAGAAGCAAGCGTGCTCGCCACGGTTGTTAGTGACCTCTCATCGGTTGAGCAAACAATTCTTTCTCGAGCTGATCTTCGCGGTGTCCTTACTGACACTTCAATCACTGGCACTGTTCGCGGTCAAATTGTTCGTGACCTCCTCACTAACAAGGTGAACGCTGCAACCCTTCGCCTCAGCGTCTTTGCCGCTTCTTCTGTTCCCGCCCAAGAAGTTCCTCACGCATTCAGCGAACTTGTTGCGGTGGCACTTAGCTACAAAGAAATGGGTGTCTTCACACCAGCAAACCTCGGACTCATGAACGCACGTAAGCGCGTTGGTGGATTCGCAGATGCGCTCCTAGAAAACCTCGAAACATCACAGTTCGCAACAATTGAAGCTGAACTCTTCACATGGGCTCGCACCATTGAGAGCAACCTGGCACTTCGTCGCGTTTTGCTCGACCGCGATGCTCACGTGGCATCACGCGTTGGCACTGTTGAACAACTACTTGGTTCAAAGGTTCACGCAGTGACTTTGAGCCTTGCTCGCTACGTCATTGAGGGTGGTCGCCCACGTGACGTTGTTGGAACACTCGACTATTTGGTTGACTACGTAGCTAAGGCTCGTGACTGGCGTGTGGCACGTGTGTACACCGCTCGTGCACTCGATGCCCAGAGCCAGAGTCAACTTGTTGCATCACTCAGCGCCCTCACCGGCAAGAGTGTTGAACTGCAAATCGCTGAAGACGCATCCCTACTTGGTGGTGTTGTCGTTGACGTAGGCGACCTTCACCTCGACGCCACCACTCGTGGCCGTCTTGGTGTACTGCACGACGCCGTGGCGTCGGGACGTCTGTATGAATCTTCTCTATCTGGAAATAACTAAGAAAAGGAAACTGTGATGACTGAGCTCACCATTAGTGCCAATGAAATAACCGAAGCGCTGCGAAAGCACGTCACCGAATTCACACCAGCTGTTGGTGCGGAGCAGGTTGGTCGTGTCGTAGAAGTTGGTGACGGTATTGCACGTGTATCGGGTCTACCTTCAGCAATGGTTAACGAGCTGCTTGAGTTCCAAGACGGAACACTCGGACTCGCAATGAACCTCGATGAAGAGACCATCGGTGCCGTAGTTCTTGGAACCGTTGACGGCATCGAAGAAGAGCAGATCGTTCGTGCCACTGGTCGCATCCTTTCAATGCCAGTTGGTGACGCTCTACTTGGTCGCGTGGTGAACGCACTCGGTGAGCCAATCGACGGCAAGGGACCACTCGTTAACCCTAAGCAGCGTCGTATGGAAATCCAGGCCCCTGGTATCACTGGACGCCAGCCCGTAGGAGAGCCACTACAAACTGGAATCAAGGCCATTGACGCCATGACACCTATTGGACGTGGACAGCGCGAGCTCATCATTGGTGACCGCAAGACCGGTAAGACCACTGTTGCCATTGACACAATCTTGAACCAAAAGGGACAGGGTGTTAAGTGCATCTACGTTGCTATTGGTCAGAAGAACTCTTCAGTTGCACAGACCGTAAAGACCCTCGAAGACTTCGGTGCACTTGAGTACACCGTTGTTGTGGTGGCTTCTGCTGGAGACCCAGCACCGTTCAAGTTCCTTGCTCCTTACGCTGGTTGCGCAATTGGCCAGGAGTGGATGGACACTGGTGAGCACGCACTTGTTGTGTACGACGACCTTTCAAAGCAGGCTGAAGCGTACCGACAGATTTCACTTCTTCTTCGTCGCCCACCAGGCCGCGAAGCGTACCCTGGAGACGTTTTCTACCTTCACAGCCGTCTTCTTGAGCGTGCTGCGAAGTTGAGTGACGACCTCGGTGGTGGTTCACTTACTGCACTTCCAATTATCGAAACCAAGGCCGGTGACATTTCTGCCTACATTCCTACCAACGTGATTTCAATCACCGACGGTCAGGTCTTCTTGGAATCAGACTTGTTCTACTCGGGTGTTCGCCCAGCGATCAACGTAGGTAACTCGGTTTCTCGAGTGGGTGGTGCTGCGCAGATTAAGGCTATGAAGTCTGTGGCTGGAACGCTAAAGATTGACCTTGCTCAGTTCCGTGACCTCGAATCATTTGCAACCTTCGGTTCTGAACTCGACAAGTCTTCACAGCAGCAGCTCGACCGTGGATACCGTCTCACTGAACTACTGAAGCAGGGACTTAACGCTCCTGTACCAGTGGAAGAGCAGTGCATTGTTATTTACGCAGGAACCAAGGGATGGCTCGACACCATTCCAGTTGCTGACGTTCGCCGTTTCGAATCAGAGCTTCTAACAACTTTCCGTGCCAAGCACGCTGACATGTTGGCTCAGATCCGTGACAAGGGAACAATGCCAGAGTCAGACGTTCTCGACGCTGCACTTCGTACATTCGTTGACAGCTTCGCAACAAGTAACTAGTTAGAAATTTTAGAGAGAGAAGAGAGGAGGAGCAATGGCCGGTGGACAGGAACGAATTCTGCGTCGACGTATTAAGTCGGTTGCAGCCACACGCAAAATCACTAAGGCAATGGAACTAATTGCTGCCTCTCAGATCGCTAAGAGTCAAGCTCGTATTGCTCAGAACCGTCCGTACCGTGACGGTATGAAGCGCATCATTGTTGAAGCAGCACTTGGTGACCCTGCGGTTGCCAAGAAGATGTTGGTCGCTCCTGAGAACGTGAGCCAAGCAGTTGTGCTCGTCATCAGTGGAGACCGCGGTCTTTCTGGTGCGTACAACTCTTCAGTTATGCGTGCCGGTGAGCGCCTCGTGAAGCAGCTTCGCAGCGAAGGCGCTCAGGTTCGCCTCTTTGTCGTAGGTAAGAAGGCTCCAGGGTTCTTCCGTTTCCGTGGCATGGAAGTTGAGCAGAGCTTCGTAGGATTTGCCGACCGTCCAGCCTTCTCGAACGCTCGCGAAGTTGCTCGTGCGGTGGCTGCGCCGTTCACATCAGGTGAAGCTCAGCAAGTACACCTCGTATCAACAAAGTTCCTCTCTGCTGGAAGCCAGAGCGTTGCAATCGAACAACTACTCCCGCTCTCAATGCCAGAGACTGTTATTGAGGACGCACCTAAGAAGTTGAAGGGTTACACCGAATTTGAACCTGAAGTCGAACAACTTCTAACGTTCTTGGCCCCTCGTGCAATTGAAAGTGAAATTTTCACTGCACTGCTTGAAGGCGCTGCATCATTCCACTCCAGCCAGCAACGCGCCATGGCTGCAGCAACAGATAACGCTGACGAACTTGGTCAGACACTAAGTCGCATTATGAACCGAGCCCGCCAGGACTCGATTACAACCGAAATTATGGAAATCGTGAGTGGTGCCGAAGCGCTCCGCTCGGGAAAGTGAGAAACAAATGACAATGGCTCCTGACAAGACAACACTCGAGACCGGGCGCGTAGTTGCGATCGCCGGTCCGGTAGTCGACGTAGAGTTCCCACCGCACTCGTTGCCCGAGATCAACTTCGCCGTTGAGATGGACATCGAGCTCGACGGAGTGACCGTCACGGTTACAGGTGAAGTTGCACAGCAGATCGGTGAAGGCCGCGTTCGTTGCGTGTGCATGAAGCCAACTGAGGGTCTTGTTCGTGGCACGGTCGTGCGCAACACCGGACGTGGTATCTCAGTTCCTGTAGGTGACGCAGTGCTCGGACACGTGTTCAACGTGCTCGGCCAGCCACTTGACACAAATGACATCGGAAAAGTTGAAGACCGCTGGGACATTCACCGCAATCCACCAGCCTTCGACCAGCTCGAGCCACGCGCCACAATGTTCGAAACCGGAATCAAAGTTATTGACCTTCTTGCCCCGTACGTACAGGGTGGAAAGATCGGACTCTTCGGTGGTGCTGGTGTAGGTAAGACAGTTCTCATCATGGAGATGATTCGTCGAGTTGCTGAGCAGCACGACGGTGTATCAGTATTCGCCGGAGTAGGCGAGCGCACCCGTGAAGGAACTGACCTTCTTCTTGAAATGCGCGAATCTGGCGTTATTGAGAAAACTGCACTGGTCTACGGCCAGATGGACGAACCACCTGGGGTGCGCCTTCGCGTTGCTCTAGCGGCACTCACCATGGCGGAATACTTCCGTGACGTAAAGAACCAGGACGTGTTGTTGTTCGTTGACAACATCTTCCGTTTCGTACAGGCCGGATCTGAAGTATCAACCCTTCTTGGCCGCATGCCTTCAGCTGTGGGATACCAGCCAACGCTTGCTGACGAAATGGGTGAACTCCAAGAGCGCATTACTTCAACTCGTGGACGTTCAATCACTTCACTACAAGCTGTGTACGTTCCTGCGGACGACTACACCGACCCAGCTCCGTTTACGACATTCACCCACCTTGACGCCACGACTGAACTCAGCCGTCAGATCGCTGCTCTGGGTATTTACCCTGCAGTGGACCCACTGACATCGACTTCAAACATCTTGGCTCCAGAAATTGTTGGTGACCGTCACTACGCAGTTGCTCGTCAGGTGCAGCAGATTCTCCAGCGCTACAAGGAACTCCAGGACATCATTGCGATCCTTGGTCTTGACGAACTTTCTGAAGACGACCGAGTCACTGTTTCACGTGCTCGTAAGATTCAGCGCTTCTTGTCACAGCCAATGTTCGTGTCAAAGATTTTCACAGGTATTGACGGAATCAACGTTCCAGTGCAAGAGACCATTGAGTCATTCGAACACCTCGTTAAGGGTGACCTTGACCAGTACCCAGAGCAGGCATTCCTTAACGTCGGTGGAGCATCAGACGTTGAGCGCAAGGCCGCGGAGTTGTCAAAGAACTAATGGCAACTTTGAAGGTAGAAATCGTATCGCCCGAGGCGGCGTTGTGGACAGGTGACGCTACGTCACTCACCGCACGCTCCTCGGACGGTGATTTCACAATCCTGCCTCAGCACACATCAACTGTTGGTGACATTGTTCCAGGAGTTGTCTACGTGCAGACAGCCAACGGCGAGCTCGCGTTCGTTGTTGACGGTGGGTACTTCCAAGTTGGCGCTAGTGACGAAGAGGGCGTAACGCTCGCTACTGTTCTCGCTGGTGTCGCGAAGCTGGCCAGTAGTCGCGCTGAAGCGCTAGAGCTTGCAGCAAGCCAGGCAGCTGAACTTAGTCAGTCAGCGAACTAAGTACTACCTACCGTTTACGTAGTCGAGAAGTTCTTTCTTTTCGCGCTCAAGTTCTTCAAAACGTGATTTAACAACGTCACCAATTGAGATCACTCCAGTGAGTGCTCCATTGTCCAGAACAGGCACGTGGCGGATGCGCTCGGCGGTCATCATTCCCATCAGCTCTTCTACCGAAGTAGCCGGCGTACAGGTTGTAACTGGGCTCGACATGAAGTCTTGAATCTTGTCTTCGAGCGCAATTGGACCTTTTTCCGCGAGAGCACGAACGACGTCACGCTCGGAGAAAATTCCGACCAGTGGACCGGTGAGGCCAGTCACAACCAGTGCACCAATTCGACGCTCGCGAAGAATGCTCAGCGCGTCAGCGATACTTCGGTTCTCCGAAATGGTTGCGACGTCGCCACCCTTACCCTTTAATAGAGTCGAAACATTCACAGCGGCCCCCTCAAGCACATCATTTGTTCTAGGGGTAACGATAGAACTTTTTAGAGTTCCTATCCAGCGAAAAGGTCACATTGTGAACAACTGGACAAAGCCTGGGATTAAAGGCCTTTAGAAGCCTGCAGTGGTGAATTCCTGGAGCTTGTCGTGGCGGTGGAAGGTTTCGATGGTTCGAACCGTTCCAGACTTCGATCGAACGACAAGTGACTGAGTCGTGGCTCCAAAGTCATGGAATCGAACGCCACGAAGAATGTCTCCATCGGTGATGGCAGTTGCTGAGAAGTAGCAGTTGTCACTCGCAACGAGGTCATCAGTTGTTAAGACCTTGGTGAAGGAGTAACCGAGGTCTTCGGCGATCTTCTTTTCTTCGTCGTTTCGTGCGTAGAGCACACCTTGAATTTCTCCACCAAGTCCCTTAAGCGCAGCAGCAGCAATAACACCCTCAGGTGTTCCACCAACGCCGAGCAAAATGTCGACACCAGAGTTTGGCCATCCGGTTGCAATTGCACCAGCGACGTCGCCGTCAGAAATTGAAAGCACGCGAGCTCCAGCTTCGCGAACTTCTGCAACGAGGTCGTCGTGGCGTGGGCGGTCAAGTATGACCACTCCGAGTTCTTGGACGCTCTTCTTTAGGCGCTTGGAAAGTTCTTTGAGATTGTCAGTCGGTGAGGCATTGATGTCAATGGCGCCACGTCCACGTGGGCCAACGGCGATCTTGTTCATGTAGAACGTGGGACCAGGATTGAACATGGTCCCTTTTTCAGAAAGGGCAATCACTGACAGAGCACCATTTCGGCCCATGGCCGTAAGTGTGGTGCCGTCAACTGGGTCAACCGCCACGTCAACTTGAGGAGCCGTGCCGTCACCAATTCGCTCACCGTTATAGAGCATCGGTGCTTCGTCTTTTTCGCCTTCACCAATGACAACAATGCCGTCCATGGGGATTCCACCGAGTACGAAACGCATGGCGTCAACTGCTGCGCCGTCGGCGGAGATCTTGTCGCCTCGTCCCGCCCAGCGAGCTGCGGCGATGGCCGCTGCTTCGGTGACACGAATCATTTCTAGGGCAATGTTGCGATCTGGAGTCTGAGGTGGCTGCACATACAGATGGTACTCCGAGCCCTCAGATTCCACCTAAACAACGGGTCCATATCCCGTGCTTTTTGCGGCAATACTTGAGGGGTGAGTTCTCTTGTTGTTAAGCCATCTGGGCCCCTCTCGGGAGAGGTCCAGGCCTATGGCGCCAAGAACGCCGTTTTGAAGCAGATGGCGGCCTGCCTCTTGGCCAGTGGCGAGCACTGCCTTACTAACGTCCCAGACATCACCGACGTCACCATGATGGTGGAACTTCTCGTGGCACTCGGTTGCACGGTGAAACGACCTAACAAACACGAACTCTGCATTGTGGTTCCTGAAGCGAAAGACATTCACCCGGTAGCTCCCGCACATCTCTTTGAAGCAATGCGAGCTTCAATTGTTGTACTCGGTCCACTACTGGCGCGATGTGGCGAAGCAAATATGGCACTTCCTGGCGGTGATGACTTTGGTCAGCGCCCAATCAACTTTCACACCGATGGCCTAAGCGCCATGGGCGCTGAATTTCAAAATGATCGAAATTCGATTCGTGCGACACTTTCTCGTCCGCGTCTAAAAGCAACTCGAATCACCCTGGAGTATCCGAGCCACACGGCAACAGACAACTTGCTAATGGCCTGCGTACTGGCTGAAGGACGATCAGTCATTGACAACGCGGCGCGTGAACCTGAAGTTGAAGACCTTGGCCACCAGCTACAAGCAATGGGAGCGAAAATTGAAGGACTGGGCACGTCACGTCTCACCATTGACGGTGTTGAAAAACTTGAGCCAGCCCACCACGAAGTAATTCCAGACCGCGTTGTGGCTGCGACCTACTTGGCTTCTGGCCTCATTACTGGTGGAGAAGTACGCGTTGTTGATGCGAACCCACGTCACATGGAAATGCTGCTTCGAAAGATTGAAGCCATCGGTGGCATTGTTGACATTTCTGGCCCAGGAATCTCAGTTCGTGGACCACAGCGACTGCAGGCGTGTGACGTTGCAACGTTGCCCTACCCAGGAGTTGCTACTGACTACAAGCCACTGATCACCACCATGCTCAGCGTTGCTGATGGCGTATCAGTGGTGACTGAGAATCTTTTTGCGGGTCGCTTTCGTTACGTTGATGAACTAGTTCGCCTCGGAGCAACAATCACCACTGAAGGCCACCACGCCATGATTCGCGGAGTTGATCACCTAACTGGAACAACTGTTCGCGCCACCGACATTCGTGCCTGTGCGGCACTCACGCTGGCGGGACTGGTGGCGAACGGTGAAACAACTATTGAAGGTCTCGAACACGCTGAACGTGGGTACGATGATTTCATCGCAAGACTTTCAAGTCTCGGAGCAAAGGTTGAGAGGACTGCATGATCGCGCGTGACCCCGCTGTTTTGGTGGAACAAGCAAAGGGTGGATCACGTACCGCGCTCGCCAGGCTCATCACCTATGTGGAGTCTGGAGGGGCCCAGCATCGCCAGACCGTCTCCTTGGCTTACCAAGCCCCTTCGCCATACGTAGTGGGCATTACAGGCCCTCCTGGGGCCGGAAAATCGACCCTGACGGACCAGCTGATTACAACTGCCCTGGAACGTGGATCTTTCGACGGAGCGCACCCTTTTAGCCAGGTGGGCATCCTCTGCATTGACCCGAGTTCGCCCTTCACTGGTGGGGCCATCTTGGGCGATCGAATTCGTATGCAAGACCACGCCACCAACGAGCACGTGTTCATTCGATCGATGGCAACACGTGGCCACCTTGGTGGACTCTCGCTCGCTGTTCCAGATGCGGTGCGCGTTCTCGGCGCAGCAAGTTTCTCACTCGCGCTCGTAGAAACAGTTGGTGTTGGACAAATGGAAGTTGACATTGCCTCAGCTGCGGACAC
>DAIQPM010000017.1:0-5281 GCA_036787355.1 Acidimicrobiales bacterium | reverse complement strand
GCTCACATTGAAAAGCGCACTAAGGCCGAGCTCGAGAAGGTTTTAGCGGCGATGCTTCGCGCCAGGGTTTCAGGAATTAGCAACGGGTCTCGTTATGAGGAACAAGTCGCCGCACTTATTGCTGGCACAACAGACCCCTATAAGGCCGCCGAGGCACTACTCTCAGAAGCATGATTGCTACTTCAGTTGGTTACGACATTGTCTTTTTGATTCACCTCCTGGCTGGTGTTGCCACGCTCGTGGTGTTCATCACGATGCACTACTCAGCGCAGAAAGTTGCACGCGGTGCCGACAGCGCAGTGCAACAAGCGAAGTTCCCTGGTGGACGTAATTGGGCTGCACGTATTTTGCACCTCTTGCCAGTAACGGGCATCATCATGAGCAGCATTGGAACAGACAAGGTTTCATTCCGCCAACCATGGGTGAGTGCCGGACTTCTTATTTACATCCTCGCTGCAGGCCACCTCGAAGCACGACTATTGCCAAGTGAGCGCGCACTAGCGAAGACGATCAAAGAAAACGGCGTTGCTTCACCTGCGGCTGGGCGCAAATTCATGATCTCAGTTGACACATTGCTCGCACTGGTGGCAGTGGGCTTTGTTGTAATGCTTGCTCAGATCTAGAAGAACGAAGCTCTTCCGACCATTCCCGCAGCAACTGTGGCGTTGGTTACTTCATCAATTAGTACAAAGCTTCCAGTAACTCGACCTTCGCGGTAATCATCGACGACGATTGGATCAGCGGTCTGCAACGTGGCGAGACCAATCTGGTTTGTTGTTAGTGAATCTGAGTCTTCGATCTTCAGCGTCTCAATGTCAACAACGCCATTGATGGCAGCAATGCGAACAGGGGTCACTTTTGATGTGTGCTTCAGGCGAAGTCGCTGACCGTTTACGAGGGGCTTTTCTCCGAACCAGCAAATCGTTGCAGTGATTTCTTTTGTCACGGTCGGCAGCGGAGCGGTAGCGATCATGTCGCCGCGTCCGGCGTCAGTTTCTGCTTCGAGGTCAATGTCAATCGAGAGTCCGACGCTAGCTTCACTCGTCTCTCCGGCACCATTTTTGATTGCCTTCACAGTTGTTTCAACACCCTGGGGCAAGAGTGTCACCTTGTCGCCGACTTTTATTGAGTGTCCGCACAACATTCCGGCGTACGTTCTGCCGCCTCCGTTTTGGCGAAGCACCCATTGGATAGGCAGGCGTGCCCCGTCAGCAGTTCCAGCCCATGCGCCAGCATCACTTGTTTCTAAGGCTTCAATGACGGTCTGGCCGTTATACCAAGGCGAATTCGCAGAACGCTCCACCACGTTGTCACCAACAAGAGCTGACACTGGTATCACCTTTACTGAAGCAATGTCGAGTTCTGCTGCGATGGTGTTGATCTGCTCAACAACCTTCTTGTACGCAGACTCGTCCCAGTTGACGGCGTCCATCTTGTTTGCAGCAACAATGATTGATCGCACGCCAAGGAGAGCTGCGATGCAGAGATGACGACGAGTTTGTTCTTTGAGCCCGCTCGCCACGTCAAGCACAACGAGGGCGAGGTCGGCGGTTGAAGCGCCAGTTGCCATGTTTCGCGTGTACTGCACGTGACCCGGACAGTCAGCAATGATGAATTTGCGATTTGGGGTAGTTGCGTAGCGATAGGCAACGTCAATAGTGATGCCCTGCTCGCGCTCTGCGCGAAGACCGTCAGTAACGAAACTGAGGTCGAGGTCACCAACACCGCGCTTTTCAGATGCGGCCTGGACAGCGTCTAACTGGTCGTCAAAGAGCTGGCGGGTGTCCACCAGCAAGCGTCCAATAAGCGTTGATTTACCGTCATCTACTGAGCCAATGGTGGCGAGACGAAGGAGATCTTTCGTTACGGTGTTCATTTAGAAGTAGCCCTCACGCTTGCGGTCTTCCATGGCTGTTTCACTGAAGCGGTCATCCGCTCTAGTAGCGCCGCGTTCAGACACGTTGGCAATTGAAATCTCGTCAATAATTTTTTCAATTGTGTCAGCATCAGAGTCAACAGCACCCGTGAGATTGGCGTCTCCTACAGTGCGAAAGCGAACGGTGCGCACTTCAATTTTTTCGTCGCTACTTGGAACTACCCATTCACCAACACCGAGCCACATGTTGTCTCGAAGCACCACGTGTCGTTCGTGGGCAAAATAAATTGACGGCAGTTCCATGTTTTCGCGAGCAATGTATTCCCACACGTCAAGCTCGGTCCAGTCGGATAGTGGGAAGGCGCGAAGGTGTTCTCCAGCGTTGACTTTTCCCTGGTAAAGCTGCCAAAGTTCAGGTCGCTGCGCACGTGGATCCCACTGTCCGAAGGCATCTCTGAATGACAAGATGCGCTCTTTAGCGCGAGCTTTATCTTCGTCGCGGCGTGCACCACCAAATGCAGCATCAAACTTGTTGTCGTTGATCGCATCGAGCAACGTCACACTTTGGAGTCGATTGCGCACTCCCATGGGGCCAGGGTCGGCGACTTTTCCTTGATCGATTGAATCTTGAACTTTCGCGACAATCAGTCGTGCTCCCGCCTTTGCTGCTGCAGCGTCACGGAAGTCGAGCACTTCTTGAAAGTTTTGACCAGTATCGATGTGCATCACCGGGAAGGGGAGTTGTTGGGGCGCGAATGCTTTTTTAGCGAGGTGCAACAAAACCGCAGAGTCTTTTCCCCCCGAGAACAACAGCACTGGCCGCTCACATTCAGCAGCGACTTCACGCAGAATGAAGATGGCGTGTGACTCGAGAAGGTCGAGATGACTCGCCATTTTCGTGCTTTGAAGGGAAGAACTCGCCATAAGATTAATAGTCTACCAATTCACTAGGAAATGTTAGGCATTAGGCTATTTCTATGACTATCCCTACTCCGGAGCTACTTCGAGAGCTCGACGCCATGGATGAAACGTTCGAGACCTCGAGCCCCTTAGAGATCTTGAAGTGGACCTTTGATCGATTCGGTGACGACGTGGCGATGGCCTGCTCGTTCGAAGATCTGGCGCTCTTGCACATGGTGACTCAGCTTCGCCCGCGCACAGAAATTGTCTTCCTCGACACCTTGGGTCACTTCTCGAAGACACTTTCATTCGCCGATCAGATCGAAAAGGATTGGTCTCTGAATCTCACGAGGACTACACCTGGACCCGATGCCGACGCGTTCGAATGTGGCACAGATCGATGCTGCGAGCTTCGAAAAGTGGAGCCTCTGAAGCGAGCGGTGGAGTCAAAGTCGGCGTGGATTACCTCAGTGAAGCGCGTCGACGCACCCAGTCGCGCAGGTATGAAAACCCTGATGTGGGACGATAAATTTGGGCTCGTAAAGGTCAATCCATTCGCTATGTGGAGCGACGATGACGTGGCGTACTACATCTCATCGAACAATCTTCCAGAGCACCCACTCTGGGCCGAGGGTTACGCGTCGATTGGTTGCGAGAAGATGACCGTCAAGCCTCTCGTCGCGGGTGACCGACGCTCAGGTCGATGGGTCGGCGCCGACAAAGAGGAATGTGGTCTTCACGAGGCATAACATCCACCATATTTAAATCTTTTTACATTACATTTGTATGAAATGTTCACGGTGAATGTACAGGGGTAGGTCGGATGCTTCTAATAATAATTGCGCTCTTCTGGGTAGCCATCTTGGCCCCCATTGCTGTCAAGCACTTTCGCGACAGCGGAACCGAAAAGTCAATCAATTCTTTCCATGCTGAGCACGAAGTTCTTGCCCGCCAGAACTACGCCGTAGAACCAGCCCACCGTCTGGACCAAGAAGACTCAATTTCCTCAAAAGTACGCGGTTTCATGAACCGTCCACGTTTGACTGTTGTTCACGCAGATGATTCAATGCGTGCTGATGTCCGCCAAGAGTGGAACGAATGGGATGAAAATCTCGATCAGGAATTTGAAACACCAGTTCGCAATCGTTACGCATCTGCATACTCTTCAACACCACGAGAAGCTTCCTACGATGCTCCATCTTCGTACGATCGTTACCAGGCTCCACAAACTCGTAACGCGATGCAACTTCGTCGAAAGAAAATTTTCTCGCGTCTACTTATCAGCGCTGTTTTATTCAGTGCGCTCGATTTCATGGTTGGATTCTCGTTGTTCCAAGACTTCGCAATCCTTTCCTGGCTAGGCGTTGTTGGCTTCGTTGCTCTAGCTCTTTACTCTGTTTCACAGGGCTACTTGAGCGAAGAATCACTGCCAATTCGCCTGCCAAAGATGCCGCAGTTCCGCCCTCTAGCAACTGTCGAAACCCTTTACGATGAAGCACCAGAGCAGTTTGATTCTGAGTTCTACGAGCCAGAAGCTGACGACTGGCGCCACGAAGCACCACGCCGCGCACACGGCTGATTCAAACCTCTAACGGGGATTCATCAACGCTCGTAGCCTCGATCTTCTCGTTCTTTCTTTTTTGAGCGCTCAAGAACTTGTCGAAGAATTGGAAGGACCGCGCGATCTTTTTCGCGCCCAGCTGCTTCTTTTGACCGGATTACATCTGCCAGTGCAGCAACATTAATTGTTACCTTTTCAGTAATTTTTTCTCTCGTTGCTGAGCGACGGAAATCTTCATATCCCTTTGTCCCATCGGGCAGCAACGCTATGTCGATGTGACCATGTTTTGTCACAAATGTCCAAGTAGTCCCTTGCTCAAATGACTTTTCGTCGAGTGTTATTTCCAATGGCTCTGGCATGTCCACGACGCGAAGTTTTGCTTCAAGTTCACGTAGCGCGTTAGCAAGTTTTTTGAAGTTTTCCTGAGTTCGCTCCGGGGTGACATCAACATCGCGAGTTGCATAAGGTGAGCCACGAAGCTCAGCAGCGAGCCCACCAATCACAATGTATTTGACCTTGTGTCGTTCGAGTACTTCAAGAATCTCGTCAGGTTTGTAGGGAACGAAATTAGACACGTGTGTTCGAGTTCAGTTGCTCACGTCGCTCTTGAAATCTCACTCGCTCCATCATTGATTCAAATCTTTCGGCTGTACTCAATCGAAGATTGTCGTCAATCAGTGCTGTATTCGAATCATCGAATTTTGAGATGAAGAATGTCAGTTCTAATCCGCAAGCGCGAATAACCTCTCGAACGGTTTCTAAACTTGGAGAAACTTCATCACGCTCCCAGCGCGCAATAACTGATTGGGCATTTCCTGTGAGCAGCCCCAATTCAACTTGCGTCATTCCCGCGCGCAGTCGAGCTTCTTTGATTAGGTCTCCACTGATCATATCTTCATAATAGTACAAATCTGCTATTTTCATTAAATCCCCCTACGTATCTC
>DAIQPM010000092.1:0-3899 GCA_036787355.1 Acidimicrobiales bacterium | reverse complement strand
TCTCCATGCAGTGAGTGCAAGAACAATGGCACTGGCGGCTGCAACAACTAGATACGGGATCCAAGAAAGTGTGCCGTTTAGAACCGGGAACTGGGTTTGGAGGAATCTAAGAAGCCCAAAGAGGAGAAGCGCTGTTCCAGTACCCACGAAGATGCTGCCGATTGCCCCAAAGATCATGTAGCGGCCAAGCTCTTTGATTGGCTTTACGGTTTCTTCTTTGATGTAGCGAACGGCGAGATCTTTGATGTCTTCAATGTCTTTTTGAAGTGATGCCCCTCGAAGAAGCTTGCGCCAGGATGACTTTTCCATTATCTAATCCTACTCAGAGCGTTCTTTAATTAGATAGGAAGAACTAGCAGTAGCGATCAAAAGACCAGCTTCATCGGTGACCTTTGCTTCAAGAAACGAAATGACACTTCCTGGCTTGAGTACTTGCGCTGTGCAGGTCAGTGTTGATCCAAGCTTGGCCGGACGCATAAAGGACACCTTCATCTCAGTATTGGCAACTGAGATGTTCTTCTTCCCCGCCCCAGTGACGGCACTCGCACCCATCGCTGAGTCGAGCATTGCGGCGATAAATCCACCCTGGACAATCCCTGCAGGGTTTAGAAATCGTTCGTCCACCTTCATTGTCCACACTGTCTGACCAGGGACGCTCTTGTCAACGCAGGTCAGTCCGAGCGTCAGGTCGCAATTAGGTGGAATTTGTAAGGCCATGACACAAGGCTACCCGTTAGGGCTCCCAAATCTGAAGGTCCAAATTCACTACTGTCTAGTGCATGACTGACGAATTATTTAAGGGTGCCACCGAACTCGAAGGTCGTGCAATAAGAGAAATTGCAGCCTTGGCAATGGACGCCCCCGCTGCAGCGAAATCAGGACACAGTGGCACCGCCATGGCACTCGCCCCTCTCGGTGTGATGCTGTTCTCTCGAATTCTTAAACACGACCCCACCGATGCAAAGTGGAGTGACCGAGACCGATTTATCTTGTCGTGCGGTCACGCATCAATGCTGCAGTACGGTCTCGCACATGCCTTTGGCTATGACGTTCAGATCGAAGACCTCAAAGCTTTTCGCCAGCCGCACTCTCGTACCCCCGGTCACCCAGAAAATGGCGTTACTGACACCGTCGAAGTAACTACCGGACCTCTCGGCCAGGGCATTGCTAATGGTGTGGGAATGGCAATCGCAGAACGAATACTTGCTGCTGACCATGGAACAGATTTCGTTGATCATCGAACCTGGGTTATTGCCGGTGACGGCTGCCTCGAAGAAGGTATTAGTCACGAAGCTGCGTCACTCGCTGGTTCGCTTGGCCTTGACAAGTTGACAGTTTTTTACGATGACAATCACATCACGATTGACGGACCAACTGAAATTGCAATGCGTGACGATGCTCCGGCAAGGTTTGCTTCTTACGGATGGCATGTGATCAACGTTGGCGAGAAAGCTAACGATCTAGACGCCCTTGAAGCTGCAACTCGCGCAGCGATTGCTGAAACGTCACGACCCACCCTGATTGTTGTTCGCTCTCACATTGGTTACCCATCGCCCGCAATGATGGACAAGCGTGATGCGCACGGCTCGATTTTTAGCGCCGAAGTTATTAGCGAAGCAAAGGCGCTGCTCGGTGTCCCAGACTCTGCTTTTCATCTTGACTCAGAGCTCCCCTCACAAATGGTTGCGTCACTTGAAGCAAATCGCTCACTTCGTGCCACATGGGATGCACGTATTGCGGCAAGTGGAGAAAAAGGCATTGCCTTCCTAGAGCAGTTGAAGACAAATGGCGCTGGTGTCTTTACCGCCAAGCCTGATCTGTATGAAGGTGGCACCAACGTCGCCACTAGAAAAGCAATGCAACGAGCAATGGATGTCTTCGCTCCACAGACCAGGGGTCTTACGGCTGGATCGGCTGACCTAACGGACAACACCGGAGTTTTGCTGAATGGATCATCAGCTCAGTCGCACGACAACCCAGGTGGACGTCAGATCTATTACGGAATTCGCGAGTTCGCAATGGGTGCAGTAATGGTGGGTCAAGCCCTCCACGGTGGAATACGCCCTCTCGGATCAACGTTCTTTGTATTCAGTGACTACGTTCGTCCAGCAATTCGCCTCTCAGCACTCAGCCATGCCGGCGTTATGTACGTCTTCACACATGACTCTGTGGGTGTTGGTGAAGATGGCCCTACCCACCAACCGGTTGAACATTTGATGGCTCTTCGAGTGATGCCTTCAATTCACGTTGTGCGTCCATCGGATGCGAATGAGACTCTCAATCTGGTCGAGCACTACCTCGCAGACAAAAAACCAGTGGTCACTGCACTGATCCTTTCTCGCCAGGATATGCCGGTTCTGAGTGGCGACGATGCAGCGGCGTCAGCAGCTGGAGCTCGTAACGGTGGCTACGTTCTAAGAGAACGTGATGATGCAGTCTTTACGCTCGTTGCTACAGGATCTGAAGTTTCGCACTGTCTTAAAGCTCAAGAGGAGCTGCTCGCAAAGGGCATTTCGACCAGAGTGGTTGCGTTGCCGTGTTGGACCTGTTTCGAAGAACAGTCTGCTGACTACAAGAAGTCAGTCCTTCGTCGATCAATCCCCTCCGTTTCTCTCGAAGCCGGAGCAACCCTTGGTTGGTCTAAGTATGTAGATGAAGCGATTGGTATTGACACCTTCGGAATCTCTGCACCAGGTTCGTACGTGTTTGATTACTTCAACATCAATGCACAGACAGTTGTCTCTCACGTCGAGAGAGTTCTTGGAGAGAAAAAGTGACCAGACTTAATTCACTGTTTGACGACTACGGACAGAGCCCTTGGATCGACAACATCCGCAGGGACTGGTTGAATGACGGCACCCTTGCTCGTCTTGTTGAACAGGGTGTTCGTGGCGTGACCTCCAACCCGGCAATCTTCGCTAAAGCCTTTGCAACAAGTTCCGCCTACGACCAGTTCCTAAACGGAATGAAGGGTAAGGATGTTGAAGAATTGTTTGAAGAGCTTGCAGTTGTCGATGTCAGGGATGCGTGCGACGTTCTAAAGGGTGTTCACGAAACGTCATGCTCTGACTTTCACGCAAAGAAGTATCGCTACTGTGATGGTTTTGTTTCTCTAGAGGTATCTCCTCGTCTGGCTCGAGATACTGCTGGAACGATTGCTGCAGCGCTGAAACTCAACAAGGCAGTCGGACGAAGCAACGTAATGATCAAGATCCCAGCTACCAACGAAGGTCTTCCAGCGATTACAGAAGTTCTTGGAGCTGGAATAAATGTCAACGTCACCTTGATCTTCTCTGTTGAACGCTATTCAGAAGTACTAAATGCATGGATGGACGGCCTAGAGCTCGCCAAGAAAAACGGGCACGAACTCTCATCAATTGGAAGCGTTGCCTCTTTTTTCGTTTCTCGTGTTGACGCCGCCATTGATGCCTTGCTCCCTGAAGGTGACGCTCGACGTGGGACAACTGCCAACGCGCAAGTTGCAGCGGCGTATGCGTTGTATCTGGAAAGAATTAATGGCTCACGAGCCAAGGCCCTCATCGCAGATGGTGCTCAGGTGCAGCGTCCACTGTGGGCATCAACGGCAACAAAGAATCCAACGTATTACGACCTTCTCTATGTTGACTCAATCGCAGCAAACGAGACGGTCAACACAATGCCCGACCCGACACTTGAGGGTGTTCTTGATCACGGCAACTTCTCTTCGTCTCTACTTTTGAATGCTGCAAGCATTGTTACAGCAGCTTCACTTCTTTATGAGCTTCCGAGCGACATTTCACTCGGCGCTGTGACAGACAAGCTTGAAGCCGATGGAGTGCAGAGCTTTATTGACTCTTACGCAGACCTTTTGAAAACAGTTGCCGACAAAGTAAACGGCTAGTTGATGTCAAATTCGGAAA
>DAIQPM010000091.1:0-3905 GCA_036787355.1 Acidimicrobiales bacterium | reverse complement strand
CAGTCGCTTGGCCTCACTCGCCCATGTTGCAGCTGAAGCTAAGCCGTTAGACAAGATGAGACCCTTTAATCCGCTTGGGCGAAGGACTGCGTGCTCTGCACCAAGCATTGCGCCCCAGGACTGGCCTAGTAAGAAATAATCATCTTCAATGCCAAAGTGGATAAGGAAATTATTGAGTTCCGCAAGGAAGAGCTCGACACTGAAGAAATCTGCTCCCTTTTCAGGCAGGAGTGTCGATCTACCCGAGCCAAGTTGGTCATAGTGAAAAACCGCACGGCCACTGCTCGAAACATTGGCGATTGGAAGTACATAATCGTGAGAACACCCCGGACCACCGTGCAGAACTACGAGTGGAGTTGCCCCAGAGGTGAGGTCTCCAGTTATTCGGTACCAAGTTTTATAGTCCCCAAATGGAACGGTGCCCGTTACTGCTGGCTCAGGAATCATTTAAAAACTATAGGAGCAAAACTGCTCGAACGTAGTTACTCGCGTTCGCCAGATCCCTCATGGCCACCCGACGTTGTGCCCGACTTGACCGTAGTAGTGGTTACTTTCTTGACAGTTGCGGTTGGCGTCACCGCGTGTTCGTTTCCTTCGTTACCTTCACCGCCTTCGCTGGCTTCATGACCAGTTGGAGCGGGAACGATAACTGCTCCAGCAGGAATGGTAGAGAGCACCCCTGCAGATGCTTTGACGGTCGTTGTCGTTACATTGTCACTTGCTGAGCTGTTTGCTGAAGCAGTTCGAGCGTTTGCATTGCTTGTAGATCCCTGTGGAGCTGGTGCTGCACCAGCAACACCTGAGCTAATTGTTGTTTGTGTCACGCCAATAGTTGCGTTGGGCGAGGACTTTAATGTCAATGCTCCAATTGCGGCGACGATCATCAATGACAACAACCCTGTGACCGACCAAGAAAAAATTGCTTTAGACCTTTGCATGGGATCTCCTTACTTGATGAAAGTGTATGGCCCTTAATTAAGAGGGATTTAAGAAGAATCTATGTTTTGCACTAGCCTTGAAATTCTTATGGCACTCTCAATCGGCATCGTCGGTCTCCCAAATGTCGGCAAATCAACACTCTTTAATGCCCTTACGAACAACAACGTTTTGGCGGCTAATTATCCCTTCGCAACAATTGAGCCAAACACCGGAATTGTCTCCGTTCCTGATAACCGCCTCCCCAAGCTTGCTGAGGTCTTTGGATCCGAAAAAATTCTGCCTGCAGCGGTAACTTTTGTTGACATTGCCGGAATTGTGAAGGGTGCATCTGAAGGCGAAGGCCTCGGTAACCAGTTCTTGGCATCTATTCGTGAATCTGACGCCATCTGCGAAGTCGTGCGAGCATTCATTGACGACGACGTTGTCCACGTTGACGGAAAGATCGACCCGGCAAGCGACGTCGCCACAATTGAGACTGAACTAATCCTCGCTGACCTCCAGACTCTCGAAAAAGTAATGGCCCGCGTAGAAAAAGACGCCAAGAAAAATACTGGTGACTCAGTTGCAAAGCTCGCTGAACTCGAAAAGGCACGTGCGGCGCTCAATGACGGAAAAGTAATTTCCAAAGTCGAAAAGCTCGATCGTTCATTCCTGAGCGATGTTCACCTGCTCACCGATAAGCCATTCATCTATGTCTTTAACGTTGACGAAGAAACAATGGGCAACGAAGCCAGACGCAATGAACTCGTGGCTTCTGTAGCGCCAGCACCAGCGATTGTTCTTTGCGCAAAACTAGAAGCAGAGCTCGCTGGACTCGACGAGGCGGAGGCTTTAGAGCTTCTCGAATCATTCGGGCAAACTGAGTCGGGCCTTTCACAGCTAAGCCGCGTGGGTTTCACCACTCTCGGACTGCAGACCTTCTTAACAGCCGGCCCGAAAGAGACCAGGGCCTGGACTATCCCTATTGGCGCAACGGCACCTGAAGCCGCAGGCGTAATCCACACTGACTTTCAAAAGCACTTCATTAAGGCTGAAGTTGTGGCCTTCAGCGACCTCATGGAGGCTGGTTCAATGGTTGCCGTCAGGGCTGCTGGAAGAGCACGTATTGAAGGTAAGGAATACGTCATGCGTGATGGTGACGTCGTGGAGTTCCGAGTTAACGCTTAGCCGCTAGCATTTATGCAGGCGTATCGGCAGAGGTCGGCGCCTAGTAGTTCAATCCAAAATCTCTAGGAGAAAAAATGACCTCTAGCACCCTTGACTTCAAAGTTGCTGACCTTTCACTCGCCGACTACGGTCGTGCGGAAATTACTCTCGCTGAACACGAAATGCCGGGACTCATGGCCATGCGTGCAGAGTTCGGTGCATCCAAGCCATTGAAGGGTGCTCGCATTGCGGGATCACTTCACATGACAATCCAGACTGCAGTACTTATTGAGACACTCGTGGCTCTTGGTGCTGACGTTCGCTGGGTGAGTTGCAACATCTTCTCAACCCAGGACCACGCTGCTGCTGCAGTTGTTGTTGGACCTAACGGCACACCAGAAAACCCACAGGGTGTTTCTGTGTACGCCTGGAAGGGCGAAACACTCGAAGAGTACTGGTGGTGCACAGAAATGATGCTTCGCTGGCCGGGACACGCTGGACCGAACATGATTCTTGACGATGGTGGAGACGCAACCTTGCTCATCCACAAGGGTCGTGAGTTCGAACTTGCTGGCGGAGTTCCTTCACCAGAAACAGCCGACTCTGAGGAATACCGCATTATCTTGCAGCTCCTCAACAAGATTGTTTCATCTGGCGAGAAACTCTTTACTCCAATGGCACAAGACATCATTGGTGTTTCAGAAGAAACAACCACTGGTGTAATGCGTCTTTACGAAATGGAGCGCGCGGGAACGTTGCTGTTCCCAGCAATCAACGTGAACGACGCTGTGACGAAGTCAAAGTTCGACAACAAGTACGGATGCCGCCACTCACTCATTGACGGAATCAACCGTGCAACCGACACACTCATTGGTGGAAAAGTTGCAGTCGTTTGTGGTTACGGAGACGTTGGTAAGGGTTCTGCTGAATCACTTCGCGGGCAGGGCGCCCGAGTAATCGTTACTGAGATTGACCCAATCTGTGCGCTGCAAGCAGCCATGGACGGCTTCCAGGTGACAACTCTTGAAGAAGCACTTCCTTACGCTGACATCATCATCACCGCAACCGGTAACAAGGACATCGTTACTGTTGACCACATTTTGGCAATGAAGCACCAGGCAATCCTTGGAAACATTGGTCACTTCGACAATGAAATCGACATTGCTGGACTTACAAACCTTGATGGCGTTAAGCGCGAGACCATTAAGCCTCAGGTTGATAAGTGGATCCTTCCAAACGGACGAGCAATCATTCTTCTTTCTGAAGGACGACTTCTTAACCTTGGAAACGCAACTGGTCACCCTTCGTTCGTAATGAGTAACTCATTCACGAACCAGGTAATGGCTCAGATGGAACTCTTCATGAACAACAAGAACTACGAGAAGAAGGTCTACGTACTTCCTAAGCACCTCGACGAAAAGGTTGCACGACTTCACCTTGACGCTCTTGGTGTGAAGCTCACAGAGCTTTCAAAGCAGCAGGCTGAGTACATTGGCGTTGCAGTTGAAGGTCCTTACAAGTCAGACACGTACCGTTACTAAGATCATTTAAAAATGCCCCCGGGGATTTCCCCGGGGGCATTTTTATTTTAGAAAATCTAATCACTCTGGAGAAGAAGCCAAAGGATCACCCTCTGCATGGAGTGATTTCATAAACTCAGTAACCTCCGACATCTCTCGACGGTCAGCCTCATCAACAGCTAACGCAGCCGCCTCAAGTCGAATTTGATCGTGTCGTTGTTTCACTTTCGTTGCTCTACCGGTACCCAGCGAAGATGTCATCAACGCAGCCATCAAGATTCTTTGGATTTGTAACGCGAA
>DAIQPM010000090.1:0-3920 GCA_036787355.1 Acidimicrobiales bacterium | reverse complement strand
CCAATCAAAGAGCTTGGCCGTTACATGATCTTTGGGGCAATCGGCAGCATCTTCGTAGGGACTGGAACAGCGCTTCTCCTTTTCGGGCTTCTTAGATTTCTCCAAAACCAGTTCAGGGTTCTAAACGGCACACTTTCCTGGATTCCATATCTAGTTGTTGCAGCCGCCAGTGCCATTGTTCTTGCACTCACTGCATGGAGAATTTCCAGTGGCGTTGCCAAGCGTCGACTTGAGAAATAAGTATGCGCAATAAATCAGAAACTCGTTTGGAATTAGAACGTTCAGTTCGTTCATTGTTGCCAGAAGATGTCTCCCTTGGTGAAAAAGCTGATGGAGAGACTCCTAACATCGCCGCAATCGGCCTTGGTGGACTTTTCACTGGCTACCTTTGGGGATTTCTTAGAGGTCGTAAATCGGGCAAGGCTCGGCGTTGATTCTTAAAAGATTATTTCGAGTGCTACTTGCTTCGTCCTTTGGTCGAGCATGGGCACAGAAGTCACCAAAGTGGCTAAGTGTCGCTGCAGGTATTTTGCTGTTCAGATTTATCGATAAGCGCGCTGCAACTTCTGGTGCTCAAAAGAAAAAGGGAAAGCACGCATGAGCAAGGCAATTCTTCAAGCAGGCGAGCGCGTCATGCTCATTGACGCCAAAGATCGTCAGTATCTAATCACGCTGAAGCCAGACGCTGCGTTTCACACCCACGCCGGCATCATTCAACACAATGACGTAATTGGTGCTGTAGAGGGTTCACTCATCAAAGGCAACACTGAGCGAAGTTTCCTGGTGGTTCGCCCAACACTCTCTGAAGTTATCTTGAAGATGCCACGCGGAGCTCAAGTCATCTATCCAAAAGACCTCGGAACAATTCTCATGCAGGCTGACATTGGACCCGGAATGCGCGTCCTAGAAGCTGGTGTTGGCTCTGGTGCTCTATCAATGACTCTTCTACGAGCCGGTGCATTGATTACTGGGTATGAAATCAGAGAAGACTTCGCTGAGCACGCCAAGAAGACTGTCCGTGAGTATCTCGGAGACGACGTTCACTACGACATTCACATTCGTGATGTCACACACGGCATCGATGAAGTTGATCTCGACCGAATCATTCTCGATATGCCCGAGCCATCGCTGGTTGTTGAACACGCGGAGAAGGCTCTTCGTCCAGGTGGAATTTTGCTGGCGTATCTTCCGACAATTAATCAGACACAACTATTTCGCGAAACGCTCCGCAAATATCAGTTTGGACTCGAAGAAACAGTCGAAATTTTCCGTCGTACATGGCACATCGATGGAAGATCAGTTCGTCCAGATCACAGAATGGTTGGACACACAGGATTTCTTACTTCAGCACGCCGACTCGTAGGTCGACCACAAAAGGACTAGTCCTTTTCAATAAAGATGCATTCGCCAGGGCACTCTTCTGAGGCCTCAACAACTGCTTCTTCAAACTCTGCCGGAACAACAGCAAGCCCTTCGGCGCCACCGGGTGAGTCCTTCACTTGACCGTCTTGCTTAACGTAGGCCAGGCCATCGTCAAGGAGTGTGAAGACAGATGGGCAGATCTCTTCGCAGAGTCCGTCTCCTGTGCACAGATCTTGGTCGATCCAAACCTTCATTGCATGCCTCCGTGGCCTAAGTGATTCATTTACTTTAGCGGGAACTTCTGGGCCTCAATAACTTTGAAACCGGTCAAAAGTTCCCCTAGGGTAAAGAAATGGACCGCCACGATGAGATTCAGCCCGAAAACAATGAAGACCAGATTGTCGTCTTAGGCGCACAAGACTTCGTGCTCAACAACATCGACCAAGCCAATCACCGCATTGAGGTTCTTGAAGAGCAGCTCCTTGAAGCGAGAGGCCAGCTATCTCAGACTCGTTCGAACAACGAGAAGTTGACAATGACAATTCAACAAACTCGCGACCAGATTGCCATCTTGCGAGAAGAGGTTGAGAAGTTAACAATGCCGCCTGCGGTGTACGGAACATTCATTGCATTTAATGACGACAACACCGTAGACATCTACGCACAGGGAAGAAAGATGCGCGTTTCAATTCTTCCGGGAATTACACCAAGTGATGTACGACGTGGCGATGAAGTCATCCTTAACGAATCATTCTCCGTAATTGCCGTTCGCGAATCTGACGGGCAAGGTGAAGTTGTGTCCGTGAAGGACGTTCTCGACGAGCGTCGAGTGCTTGTGTATGGAAGAGCTGACGAAGAGCGTGTAGTTGAAATTGCGGAGTCGCTCAGGGAAACGAAGTTGCGAGCAGGCGACGCACTGCTGTTCGACACCAGGTCAAACCTCTTGGTGGAAAAGATCGCTCGACCTGAGTCTGAAGAACTTGTCCTTGAAGAAGTTCCAAACATCTCGTATGAGGACATAGGAGGACTTGACGCGCAAATTGAGTTAATCACTGACGCTGTTGAACTTCCTTATCTGCATCGGGCCCTATTCCAGGACTACGAGCTACCTGCTCCAAAGGGAATTCTTCTCTACGGCCCTCCGGGATGTGGAAAGACTCTCATTGCTAAGGCCGTTGCCAATTCGCTCTCAAAGAAAGTTGCCGAGCTCTCGGGAAACAAAAATGTTCGTTCGTACTTTCTGAACATCAAAGGGCCTGAGCTTTTGAACAAGTACGTTGGCGAGACAGAGCGCCAAATTCGATTGGTTTTCCAGCGCGCACGTGAGAAAGCCGAAGAGGGGACACCTGTCATCATTTTCTTTGACGAAATGGACTCACTCTTTAGAACCAGAGGGACTGGAATTTCCTCAGACATGGAAAGCACCATTGTTCCCCAGTTGCTCGCAGAGATTGACGGTGTGGAATCACTGCGTGACGTCATTGTCATTGGAGCCACGAACCGAGAAGACCTCATTGACCCTGCGATTCTTCGCCCTGGTCGACTTGACGTCAAGATCAAGATCGAAAGACCAAACGAAGAAGCTGCCGCGCATATCTTCCACCGCTACCTGCATTCAGATCTTCCTATTGATGATGCAATCATTCAAGAACTCGGTGGCGGCGACCGCGACAAAGCAGTGCGTCTCATGATCGAACAAACCGTAGAGAACATGTACTTGGTTGATGACACCAATAGATTCCTTGAAGTTACGTACCAGGGTGGCGACAAAGAAATTCTCTACTTCAAAGACTTTGCAAGCGGAGCCATGATTGAAAACGTTGTACGACGTGCCAAGAAGCTCGCTGTAAAGCGAGAGATTGCCTCGAAGGGCAAAGGTGTTCGCACTGAAGACCTCCTGGAATCAATTCGCCAAGAATTCCGCGAGAACGAGGATCTGCCGAATACAACTAATCCTGACGACTGGGCTCGCATCTCTGGAAAGAAGGGTGAGCGGATTATCTTCATTCGCACTCTCATTAACCGTGAGGAAACAGACGTCAAGGGTGGCCGTTCAATTCAGCACGTCGGTACCGGCCAGTACCTCTAAATCATGCAAGTTCCAAAGGTTCTCGGCATTGAGACTGAGTACGGCATTGCTGGTGGGCCCGAAAAGGATCCAATCTTGGCCTCCAGCATCATCGTTAACGCTTACGCCCTTGAAGGACGAACTCGAATCAACTGGGACTTCGATAGTGAGAGCCCGAGCTCCGACTCACGAGGTGTTTTGAATTTCACCTCTTTCGCTCCAATTGTTGAGACGCATCTCGCCAATACGGTTCTCACAAATGGTGCGCGACTCTACGTCGATCATGCTCACCCTGAGTACTCGTCCCCAGAATGTCGGACACCACTCGAAGCAACGCTGTTTGACGTAGCGGGTGAAGAAGTCATGCTTCGAGCAATGAATGTTTCTAATCAGTCTCTCGATCCGTCGATGCGCATGACACTGTATAAAAACAATTGCGACGGCAAGGGCAATTCATACGGAACACACGAGAACTATCTGCTTAGTAGAG
>DAIQPM010000016.1:0-20127 GCA_036787355.1 Acidimicrobiales bacterium | reverse complement strand
GCAATAAGTCGGTCAGCGTCACCATCAAATGCGAGACCTAGATCTGCACCTAGTTCAGTGACTTTTGCAACGAGAGCTTCAACGTGCGTTGATCCACAGTTCTCGTTGATGTTCTTTCCATCAGGAGCATCATTAATGGTCGTCAGCGAAACACCGGTTGCTTCAAAGAGTTCGTGCGCAACATTTGATGCTGCTCCATTGGCGCAGTCCAGAACAATCGACAGCGCTGAAATATCTCCGGGGACCAGACTGGCAATGTGCTGGGCGTAGTCGTGCTCGGCTGAAGCATCAATTGGTGTTTCGGCGAATTCACCATTCGCTGGACTTGGTGCTGCGTTCAGTGCGTCAGTGACTGCTTGTTCGGTGGCAACGTCGAGCTTTGACCCGCCGAGTCCAAGGACCTTTAGACCGTTGTCGAAGTACGGGTTATGTGACGCAGAAACCACGATGCCAACGCCACTGCGTTGTTGGGCAATTACCGCCACACCAGGTGTTGTGAAGTAGCCGAGATTAAAAGCGCTGGCGCCACCATCTTTTAAACCACACAGCACTGCTGCAGCGAGTGCGGGTGAGCTTTCTCTGGTGTCGTAACCAACGAAGACTGGAGCGTTGAAGACTGAAGCAACTGCGCGACCAAGCTTGTAGGCCAGGTCGGTAGTTATCTCTTCGTAGGCTCTGCCCCGAATGCCGTCCGTGCCAAATTGCACGGCCATGGCCATTAACGCTTCGAGTACTGAGGCGCCTTACGGGCCTTCTTGAGACCGTACTTCTTCGATTCCTTCTTGCGAGAGTCGCGAGTAAGGAGTCCGGCCTTCTTAAGGGCTGGACGAGTTGCTTCGTCGAGCTCAAGAAGTGAACGTGCGATTCCGAGGCGAAGTGCTCCAGCCTGTCCTGCAGTTCCGCCACCTTCGATTGTTACGTCGATGTCGTAGGTCTGCTGCTGGTCAGTAAGACGAAGTGGTTCCATCACCATCTGGCGGTGTGTTGCTGATGTGAAGTAGTTGTCGAATGCGCGTGAGTTAATGGTGATCGTTCCAGTTCCTGGACGAAGACGTACGCGAGCAACTGCTTCCTTGCGGCGGCCAGTTGTTTGTGTGAGTGGAATTGTTGACACGAATTTTCTCCTTAACCGCGGCGGATTGCCGAGGTGTCGTACATCTTTGGTGCTTGAGCAATGTGTGGGTGCTCTGCGCCCTTGTAAACGTGAAGCTTCGCCATTACTTGACGACCAAGACGGTTCTTAGGAATCATTCCCTTAACTGCGTCGTACACGAACTTTTCTGGGTCATCAGCAAGAAGTGTTCCCCATGAAGTTGAACGAATTCCACCTGGGTAACCAGAGTGACGGTAACGGAAGTTCTGCGTTGCCTTGTTAGAAGTAATGACTACTTTGTCTGCGTTAATGATGATGACGTTGTCGCCCATGTCCATGTGTGAAGCAAAGGTGACGCGGTGCTTTCCACGAAGTAGTGAAGCAGCAACTGTTGCCACGCGGCCAAGGACAAGTCCTTCTGCGTCAATGACTAACCAGTCGCGAGAAATCTCGGCTGTTTTTGGAGTAAAGGTCTTCACAATTCTTCTTTCAGCGATCTTTAGGGGGTCACCAGCGTGGGACTCCTAAGGGACTCTCTATCTTACGAAACCGGAGGGCCCGCCAGCAAATTCCTCGTATCCGACCCCGACAAGGCTCAGACCCTCGGGTGGGGCCGCCGATGGCAAATGGTCCCTCTGAGGGGTCTCCAGGCGGTCTTTAATGGTGTTTTCGGGGATGTCCCCTCGCCCTACGGCGACCATGGTGGCGACCAGATTGCGGACCATGTTGTGGCAAAAGGACTGGGCCCTGATGTTGAGGCGAAGCACTGGCTCTCCGGTGGGGCTCATGGCCCATTCGTCAGGGACCCGCTGCCAGTTCACTGAAATGACTCGTCGAAGCAGAGGATCGTCCGGTCCAGCGTTCGTGGGGCGTCGACAAAACGAGCGAAAGTCATACGTTCCAATGCACTGCTGGCCAGCTCTATTCATGGCGTCAATGTCCAGTGGTCCTTCAACGCTCCACGCGAAGCTGTTCGTGAGCGCTAGCGCTGGAGGATCTGATTCAAAAACTAGGTAGCGGTATTCACGCCACAGTGCAGAGTGACGGGCATCAAAGTCAGCACTGACACGCTGTGCCTTCAGAACACGGATCTGTCCACGAAGTTGCATATTGAGAGAATTGAGAAGGCGCTGCACCGGTTCGCCGCGTTCGTCAGGAAAAAACTGAGCAGGGAGATCTACATGAACAACTTGTGCGAATGCGTGCACGCCAGCGTCAGTGCGACCCGCGCCAATAATGTCTGGCTCTTGCTTTAGACGAAGGGTCGTTGCAAGTGCGACACGAAGAACTCCAACAACTGTGGTGACTTCTGGCTGATAGGCAAATCCACTAAAACCTCTACCGTCATAGGCGAGGTCAAGACGCCACCTTTCGGTAGCGACTACTGATGGATCAAACGAACTCAATGCGCGCCATAGGGGCATTGTCACCCTGACGCGGCCCAAGCTTCAAGATGCGGGTGTAACCACCAGGACGCTCCTTGTAACGAGGAGCAATTTCAGTGAATAACTTGTGAGCCATGTCCTTGTCGCGAATGAACGCAACGACACGACGCTGAGCGTGCACTGAACCCTCTGGAGAGTTCTTGGCTGCGGTTACGACCTTCTCCACGATGGGACGAAGGGCCTTGGCCTTAGCTTCTGTTGTAACGATTCCTTCAGCAGCAATAAGTGACGAAACTAGGTTTGCGTACATTGCCTTCTGGTGTGATGAGCTTCCACCGAAACGTGGGCCCTTCTTTGGTGCACCTAACATAATTAGTCCTCTAGTCGAAGTGAAAGACCACGCTCTTCGAGGCGGTCATTCACGTCCTTCAGTGACGTAGCACCGAAGTTTGTGATGGATGTAAGGTCACGCTCTGTTGCGTTAACGAGCTGAGCAATTGTGTTGATGCCAGCGCGCTTAAGGCAGTTACGTGAACGCTCGGTAAGGCCGAGTTCTTCAATTCGAATGTCAAGCTCAGAAGCTGCAGCTTGTGCTGATCCAACGTCACCAAGCTCAAGTGCTGGTGCTTCGTTGTCAAAGTCACCAATCAGTTCAACAAGTGAACCGAGTGTCTTTCCGGCTGAAGCAAGTGATTCTTGTGGGCTTACGGTTCCGTCAGTTTCGATTTCGATAACGAGACGGTCGAAGTCCTTTGACTGCTCAACACGAACTGGGAAGATTTCGAAGCTCACACGACGAACTGGTGTGAAGATTGCGTCGAGTGGAATAACACCAATGGTTGAAGAACCCTTGTTGCCTTCAGCTCCTACGTATCCCTTGCCGCGCTCTACTGTGAGCTCGAAGCTAAGTGATGACTTTGCAGATGTGATGTAGGCAAGGTGAAGGTCTGGGTTGAGAATCTCAACGTCAGCAGTAGTTGAAAGGTCACGTGCAGTGACAGGTCCTTCAGTCTTCTTGTCGAGACGAAGTGTTACTGGCTCGTCTGAGTGAACAATAAGAAGGAGGTCCTTCAAGTTAAGGCAGATGTCTTGGACGTCTTCCTTAACGCCTTCGATGACACCAAATTCGTGCAAGACAGCGTCGAACTTCACGCGTGTTGCAGCAGCACCTGGGATCGACGAAAGAAGGGTGCGACGCAATGAGTTACCAAGCGTGTGACCGAATCCTGGGTCGAGTGGTCCGATGCCAAATGATTGGGTGTTGTTGATTTCGTCGCCAAGGGCTTCGATTGTTGGACGTTGGATAATAAGCATGGGGACTCCTTAAGTCTTTCGGTTACTTGGAGTACAACTCAACGATGAGTTGCTCTTGGATGGTTTCGGTGATTTGCTCGCGAGCTGGAACAACGCGAACGGTAACTGCAAAGCCGTTCTCAGAAGTTTCCAACCAGCCTGGTACGTTGCGCTCAAGTACGTCAGCGTTGCGCTTGACGTTGAAGTTCTCGCGAGTAACTGCCTTAAGAGCAATCACTTCGCCAGGACGCACACGGTACGAAGGAATAGTTACGCGCTTGCCATTGATTGTCACGTGACCGTGACGAACGAGCTGGCGGGCCTGAGCGCGTGATGCACCCCAACCTGCGCGGTACGCAACATTGTCAAGACGAAGCTCAAGGAACTGAAGCAAGTTCGTTCCAGTGATGCCAGGACGGCGGCTTGCCTCTTCGTAGAGGTTGCGGAACTGCTTTTCAAGAAGACCGTAGATACGACGAGCCTTCTGCTTCTCACGAAGCTGGCCAAGGTATTCAGAGCCTTGACGCTGACGGTTAGCACCGTGCATGCCTGGTGGGAATGCGCGCTTCTGACGGTCAGAGTTTTCTGAGACTGGGCACTTCAAAGTGAAGCAACGCTCACCCTTCAAGTACAACTTTGTACGTTCGCGACGACAGAGTCGGCAAACTGGTCCTGTATAACGAGCCATTTTTCCTTAACCTCGCTTGCGCTTCTTAGGGCGGCAACCATTGTGAGCTAGTGGTGTTACGTCTTGGATCTTGACAACTTCAATACCCGCAGCAGCGAGTGATCGAATTGCAGTCTCACGGCCTGAGCCAGGACCACGAACCAGTACGTCAACCTTCTTGATGCCGTGTTCAATTGCAGCACGCGCGCACTTTTCAGCAGCGAGCTGGGCGGCGTAAGGGGTTGACTTACGTGAACCCTTAAAGCCGACCTGACCAGATGAAGCCCATGAAAGGACGTTTCCTTCTGGGTCAGTGATTGACACGATTGTGTTGTTGAACGAACTCTTGATGTGAGCCACGCCGAAGGCAACGTTCTTGCGTTCCTTCTTACGAGTCTTACGAGCTGCTGACGGCTTAGCGGTTGCCATTACTTAACGACCTTCTTCTTACCAGCGACTGTGCGCTTTGGTCCCTTACGGGTACGAGCATTTGTGCGGGTGCGCTGTCCACGAACAGGCAGACCCTTGCGGTGACGGACTCCTTGCAGGCAGTTAATTTCCATCTTGCGCTTGATGTCTTGTGCGACGTCACGACGAAGGTCACCTTCAACAGTGATGTTCTGGTCAATGTACGCACGAAGCTTGTTAACGTCAGCCTCGGTGAGGTCCTTCACGCGAACAGACTCGTCAATGCCGGTTGCCTCGCAGGCCTGCTTAGCCTTTGTCGGTCCAACACCATAGATATATGTAAGTGAGATCACCGTGCGCTTGTCGCGTGGGATGTCTACTCCTGCAATACGGGCCATCTTTTTTCTCCTAGCCCTGACGCTGCTTGTGGCGTGGGTTATCGCAGATCACGCGGACGTGACCTTCTCGTCGAATGACTTTGCACTTCTCACACATGGGCTTTACGCTCGCGCGAACTTTCATGTTTTTCTTTCTCGATCTCTAAGAACTTGAGTTATTTGTAGCGGTAGGTAATACGGCCGCGTGTCATGTCGTATGGAGTGATCTCAACTTGTACTTTGTCTCCTGGGAGAATACGGATGCGGTGCATGCGCATTTTTCCTGAGCTGTGAGCGAGGACGGTGTAACCGTTCTCGAGTTCAACTCGAAACATTGCATTTGGTAGAGGCTCGACGACAGTTCCCTCAACGGTGAACGCATCTTCCTTTGGCTTACTCAGGTTCTTTCTCCTTGTTACGTGACTACGGGGGCACGAAGAAGCAAAAACTTCCTCGTGTTTGACCTCATGTACTTCTTAAGAGGTCGGCTGACTATTCTACCGAATTTTCAGAAAAACGCAAAAGCGGGCCTGATTTCCTGGGTTTTGCCCTGCCCACCTAGTAGGGCTGGGGCGTGAGAGGGTGGGGGCATGCCACTTCTCAACCCACATTCGCCAGAAAGAGCTGAGCGTGAATACCTGGATTCTGTGCTGAGCCACCTGGCAAAAGCCCGTGCAGCACTAGACATTGCTTATGAAAATGTGGCCTCGAACCTCACCAAGGACCAGTTAAAAACTGCTGACCTAGAGCTCACGGCGGTAATAAACAGTCTCATTCCCCATGCTTTATCCCAGCAGGACCTCGAACACCTACAAATCCGAGAAAGTCGACGAGCTCAGGAGAACTTGCGGGTCCAGCAACTCAACGCTCAAGAACTCCGTGTTTTTGCACTACTGGCCGAGGGAATGAGCAATAAGGAAATAGCGCAGACAATCAATTTGTCCCAGAACACAATCAGAAATTATGTATCAATGATTCTGGACAAGTTAGGGCTATCGAACCGGACTGAAATTGCGCTCGTTAGCCAGCGGCGCAGTGACGAACTCTAAAGAACGGTAAAAACTTCAGGACCATTGTCGGTAACGGCAATGGTGTGTTCGAAGTGCGCAGAGAGTTCACCGTCTTGGGTCATTACTCCCCAACCGTCATCGAGCACATAGGTATCAGCTGAGCCAACGTTGATCATTGGCTCAATGGCAAACACCATGCCGGTCTTCAGTGTTGGTCCACCTGAACCCGGCCAGTAGTTAGGAACCTGAGGTTGTTCGTGCATCGCAGTTCCAATTGCGTGACCGACGTATTCGCGTACAACCGAGAACCCAGCAGCTTCAGCCACGTTCTGCACCGCGCGACCAACTTCGTGAAGTCGGTTACCAGCTTTAAGTTGCTCGATACCAGCCCACATTGAACGTTCAGTAATGTCAATCAGTTTCTTTGCCACCGGACTAATTTCTCCAACACCCATTGTGTAAGCAGCATCACCGTGGTAGCCCTCAACAATTGCGCCACAGTCAATAGAGATGATGTCGCCCTCACGGAGTTTGGTGTCGTCAGGAATACCGTGAACAATCATGTTGTTCGGACTCGTGCAAATGACTGCAGGGAAACCGTGATAATTGAGAAAGTTTGAACGAGCTCCGCGCTTGGCAATAACTTCAGCCGCGATTTCATTCAGTTGCAACAAGGTAACGCCGGGCTTCACTGCGGCTCTCGTTGCTTCGTGCATTTCGGCGACAACTTTGCCGGCCTTACGCATTTTGTTCAGCTCGTCAGCTGAACGTCTCACGCGAGTCCTCGCTCAGCGACAACTTTCTTAATAGCGGCCGTTACTTCGTCCGGAGTCTGATCGCCATTAACTGTCACGAGCAACCCACGCTTTTCGTAGAACGAAAGCAGTGGCGCGGTGTCTTGCTCGTAGATGTCAAGGCGCTTGCGAATTGCTTCAGGGCGGTCATCTGCACGCTGGATGACGTCGCCGCCACACTTTTCGCAGGTGCCAGAAATTGCTTCAATGTCAGAGTCTTTGTAGATAGTGCCGCATTCTTGGCACACTCGACGTGAGCTGAGTCGCTCGGTTACGAGCTCGGTAGAAACGTCAAGGTTGAGAACGAGCTTTACGCCATCATCACCAAGTAACGCATCGAGTGCTTCGGCCTGGTTCAGTGTGCGTGGGAAGCCGTCAAAGAGGGCTCCACGCTTAGCGTCGTCTTGGTTCATGCGGTCAAGCACAAGCTTGTTTACAAGTTCATCGGAAACAAGTCCACCAGATTCGAGAACGCCAGCAACTTCTTTTCCAAGTGGCGTTCCGGCCTTTACCGCAGCGCGAAGAATGTCGCCAGTAGAGATCTGTGGAATGACGTAGTCGTCAACGAGACGCTTGCACTGGGTGCCCTTACCCGCGCCTTGCTTACCAAGTACTACAAGATTTAAACGTGCCGACATGGCTACTTCTTCAAGAAGCCTTCGTAGTTGCGCATCATGAGTTGTGAGTCAATCTGCTGCATTGTCTGGAGCGCAACACCCACTGCAATAAGCAGGGTGGTTCCGTAGTAGGGGAATTTGTTGATGTTCCACAAGGCCATCAAGATGCTTGGAACAACTGCAACTGATGCCAAGAAGAGTGCACCAACAACCGTGATGCGTGACAGCATCTTGGCGAAGTACTTCTCAGTTGGAAGACCTGGACGGATTCCTGGAACAAAGCCACCTTGCTGGCGAAGCATTTCAGCCTGCTGGTGAGGTTCGAACGCAATGTACACGTAGAAGAACGTGAATCCAAGAATCAAAATGAAGTCAGCGAAAATGTAGAAGAAACTCGTTGGGTGTAGTGAGTTTGTTACGAAGTGCTGGAAGCTCGACCAAGGAACAATGTTTGAGAGCAACACTGGAATGTAGAGCACTGAAGAAGCGAAAATGATTGGAATAACACCAGACTGGTTGACCTTGAGCGGAATGTAGGTAGAGTTTCCACCCATTTCCTTTCGGCCAACAACGCGACGTGCGAACGTCACTGGGATGCGACGTTGACCTTGATCCACGTAGACAATGATCACGAGCAAGATGATTGAAATCGCAAGAATCGTGAAGAACTTGATTGGTCCGCCTTCGTTCCAAACGGCAACGCCACCTGATGGCAGACCCGCAACAACGTTTGCGAAGATGAGCAGTGACATACCCTGGCCAATACCGCGCTGGGTAATAAGTTCAGCTAGCCACATAACGAATGCAGTTCCAGCAGTCATGATTGCAACCATGAAGAGACCTAGGGCCAAGTTGAACTTAGGAATGAGGTCAATGCTGAATCCGAGCAGAGCCTGGTCGTGACCGTGGAATGCGTAGATAAGTCCAGTCGACTGAAGCAGTGCAAGTCCAATGGTTAGATACCTGGTTGCTTGCGTAATTTTCTTTTGACCCAGTGCGCCTTCGTCACGCCATTCACCGAGCTTTGGAATAACCGTTGTCAGAAGCTGCACAACAATTGAGCTCGTAATGTAGGGCATAATTCCAAGTCCGAAAACAGCCAGACGAGTAAGTGCACCACCCGAGAAAAGGTTTAGGAATCCAAGAACACCGCTTGCTCCCGCCTTTGACTGGAGAAGTTGAACTTGCGTCCAGCTCACTCCAGGAATTGGAAGGTTTGCTCCCAATTGGTAGAGGCAGATAATGGCAACGGTGAACAAGACCTTATTGCGAAGGTCTGGAACCCTAAAAATATTCCCGAGTCGTCTAAACACGATTTCGCCTTAGCGGTTCTGGTGCTGGTTGCCCGCGGCTGGTGGACGAACTGCGAATGGAAGTGCAATAACTGTTGCAGTTCCACCACTTGCCTCAATTGCAGCCTGGGCTGACTTTGAGAAAGCGTGTGCAGAAACGTTCATCTTGGTTCCGAGAGTTCCACGTCCAAGAATCTTGACGAAGTCCTTCTTCTTGCAAAGGCCGTTAGCTACGAGCACTTCAAAAGTGACGTCACTAACACCAAGCACGGTGAGGGTGTCAAGGTTTACTGGTGTGTACTCAACGCGGAAGGGGTTCGTAAAACCCTTCAACTTAGGAATGCGCTGGAGCAATGGAAGCTGTCCACCTTCGAAACCTGCAGGAATCTGGCGACGAGCCTTTTGTCCCTTGGTTCCACGTCCGGCAGTCTTTCCACCCTTACCAGCGATACCACGACCGACAATACGCTTGCGGTGTGTTGAGCCTTCAGGTGATTTGAGATCGTGCAACTTCATTAGTTGACCTCTTCTACTTTTACAAGGTGTGGCACGCGTGCGATCATTCCACGAATTTCTGGACGATCAGGCAGCGTGTTGGTCTGGCTGATGCCACGAAGTCCAAGCGCGCGAAGTGTTCCGCGGTGCTTTGGCTTTGTAGCGATCGATGAACGAATCTGAGTGACTTTTAGTTGCGCCATTATTTACGCCTCCGTCTTAAACAGGTCATTGTCACGCTGGCGTTCGCGGTATGCGCGAAGTGTGCCAGATGGAATGACGTGGTCAGCAGTTTTGTCACGTGACGCAGCAATTTCTTCAGGACGACGCAACTGCTTCAGTCCTTCGATAGTTGCGTGTGCCACGTTGATGCCGTTTGAAGAGCCAAGGGACTTCGCAATGATGTCCTTAACGCCAGCCATTTCGAGAATGGCACGAGCAGCACCACCGGCGATAACACCAGTTCCTGGAGCTGCAGGCTTCATGAGCACGCGACCAGCACCGGCTTCACCGAGTACTGGGTAAACAATTGTTGAACCAGCGAGTGGCACTTCGAAGAGGTTCTTGCGAGCTTCTTCGATTCCCTTTTGTACCGCAAGACCAGCTTCCTTGGCCTTACCGTAACCGAGTCCAACGTGTCCCTTGCCATCACCAATAACCATGAGAGCGGTGAATGAGAAACGACGTCCACCCTTCACAACTTTGGAAACGCGGTTTACTTTGATCGTACGTTCTTCGTATTGCTGTTCGTCGGTCATTAGAACTCCAGTCCTGCAGCGCGAAGAGTGTCTGCGAATGCAGCAACGCGACCGTGATAGTCGAATCCACCGCGGTCAAAGACCACTGTGGTGATACCGGCAGCCTTGGCGCGATCAGCGAGAAGCTGAGCTACGGCCTTGGCACCGTCGATGTTTCCACCGCTAGTTGACTTCAAGGCAGCTTCGACTGAAGACGATGCGCAGAGTGTTACTCCTGCAACGTCATCAATGATCTGTGCCGAGATGTGCTTGTTCGTACGGTTCACGGCGACACGTGGACGAGCTGCAGTACCTGAAAGGTTCTTGCGAATTCGACGGTGACGACGCTTACGAAGTTCGAGTGTTGTGCGTGCCATTATTTAGCAGCCTTTCCAGCCTTGCGAGCAACCTTTTCACCGAGGTAGCGCACACCCTTACCCTTGTAGGGCTCAGGCTTACGTAGTTTGCGGATTGATGCAGCGACTTGGCCAACAACTTCTTTGTCCGCACCCTTAACGATCACGCGCGTAGGAGCAGGCACTTCAAAAGTGATGCCCTCAGGAGCGGTGAACTTAACTGGGTGAGAAAAACCAAGTGCAATGTCAAGAGCGCTAGGACCGGCTGCAGCAGCACGGTAACCAACACCAATGATTTCGAGTTCCTTCGCCCAGCCATCAGTCACACCAACAACCATGTTGGAAATAAGTGTGCGTGAAAGACCATGAAGTGACTTCGAAGCTGTTTCTTCATCGACACGTCCGATGATGAGCTGGTCGCCATCTTGCTTCACAGTGATGCATGAAGGGATGGTGCGAGTCATGGACGCGTTTGGTCCCTTGACTGTTACTTGCTCACCAGAAACGGTGACTGTTACCGATGATGGAACGGTGATTGGGTTATTACCAATACGTGACATCAGCGAACCTCAACTTTCAAAATTTGCGTGTTACCAGACATAACAAAGCACCTCGCCACCGAGCTTGGCCTTTCGGGCTTCGCGGTCGGTCATGAGACCGTGACTCGTTGAAACAACGGCCACGCCCACACCACCAAGAACCTTTGGCATCTGGTCTGACTTCTTGTAAATACGGAGTCCAGGCTTCGAGACGCGCTTCAGACCAACAATGGTCTTCTTACGGTCTTCTGAATACTTAAGGACGATCTCTAGCGTGTTGCCAGCCTTACCCGCTTCTTGAGTCACGGTGTAGCTCGAAATGAAACCTTCCTTGAAGAGGACCTTTGCGAGGCTTTCCTTCAACTTCGAAGACGGCATCTTTACGCTGTCGAACATTGCGGCATTCGCGTTACGAATGCGCGTGAGCATGTCGGCTATTGGGTCAGTCATTGTCATGATTTACCAACTTGCCTTTGTTACGCCAGGAATTTCTCCAGCGTGGACCATTACTCGTAGACAAATACGGCACAGACCGAACTTGCGGTATACCGAACGAGGACGACCACAGCGTTCGCAACGTGTGTAAGCACGTGTCGAAAACTTAGGTGTCTTCTTCTGCTTGATTACAAGGGCTTTCTTAGCCATGTCTATCGATTCTCCTGCTTGAAGGGGAAGCCGTAAGCGCGCAAGAATGCACGCCCCTGCTCGTCGTTCGCGGCCGTTGTAACAATCGTGATGTCGAAACCACGTGGCGCGTCGATTTTGTCGTAGTCAATCTCGGGGAAGATCAACTGGTCATTTACACCAAAGGTGTAGTTACCCTTGCCATCGAATGACTTAGGGCTAAGGCCACGGAAGTCACGGATACGAGGGATTGAGATGCTGATGAGGCGGTCAAGGAATTCCCAAGCGCGGTCACCGCGAAGTGTCACCTTGGTTCCAATGGCCTGCTCTTCACGAAGCTTGAAGCTCGCGATTGACTTCTTGGCGCGAGTCACAATTGGCTTTTGACCAGTAATGAGCTCAAGGTCTTTTTGTGCACCTTCAAGTAGAGATGCCTGCTGAGTAGCACGACCAACACCAGAGTTCAGCACGATCTTTGTAAGACGTGGAACCTGCATGATGTTTGCAAGGCCGAGTTCTTCCTTCAGAGCCTGACGGATCTGTTGGTCGTAAGCAACCTTTAGACGTGGACGAGTTGTTGTGCTCATAGTCCTGCTCCACACTTACGGCAAACACGTGACTTAGCACCGTCTGCAACCTTAAATCCAACCTTGGCTGGGCCCTTGTGTCCGGCGCACCAGATAGCAACGTTCGAAACGTGCAGCGGCATCATCTTGTCGATGATTCCAGCCTGCATTGTTGCGCCCGTCTGCTTAGTGTGACGCTTTGAAACGTTGATGCCGTCAAGAACAACTTTGTTGCTCCCTGGCAAAGCTTCAATAACGTCGGCACGCTCTCCACGGAACTTTCCGCTGAGAACAAGCACGTTGTCACCCTTTACAATTTTCATTACAAAACCTCCGGAGCCAGCGAAATGATTCGCATGAACTTCTTGTCACGTAGTTCACGGCCAACTGGGCCAAAAATACGTGTTCCACGAGGCTGCAACTGATCGTTGATCAGTACTGCAGCGTTTTCGTCGAACTTGATGTATGAACCGTCAGGACGGCGGCATTCCTTAGCAGTGCGAACAACAACGCAGCGAACTACGTCACCCTTCTTCACTGCAGCACCAGGAATTGCATCCTTAACTGTTCCAATAAATACGTCACCAATTGATGCGTAGCGACGGCGTGTTCCACCGAGCACACGGATGCAAAGAACTTCCTTCGCACCTGAGTTGTCGGCAACCTTTAGACGGGACTCTTGTTGAATCATCGTGCACGCTCCACAATTTCAGTTAGGCGCCAGCGCTTGAGCTTCGAAAGTGGACGTGTCTCTTGGACGCGTACTTTGTCGCCAACCTTGGCTTCGTTCTTTTCGTCGTGGACGTAGAGCTTCTTTGTGCGCTGAACTGTCTTGGAGTAACGAGGGTGTGAAACACGCTCGTTAACCGCAACAACCAACGTTGAGTTCATCTTGTCCGACACAACAATTCCCTCACGGATCTTGCGTGGGTTTTCGCGACTGGTGTTGATTTCTTCAGTCATGATTAGTTACCTTCTCCCAAAGCTTCAGCAGCTTCGATTTCGCGCTCACGAAGAAAAGTGGCAAGACGCGCAATGTCGCGACGAACCTCTCCTAGACGTGATGTGTTGTCGAGCTGACCTGTGGCGAGTTGGAAACGCAAGTTGAACAACTCGCGACGAGCTTCACTAAGACGCTCGATCATTTCCTTGTCGCCGAGGAGTCGAAGCTCCGCTACGCGTTCTTTAGTGTTTGCCATTAGATGGTTACCTCCGGTGCGCCGTGTGTTCCAGGGCGGATAACGAACTTCGCCTTAATCGGTAGCTTCTGAATTGCGCGCTCCATAGCCTGGCGAGCGAGTGTCTCATCAACACCACCGAGTTCGAACATGATGCGACCCGGCTTCACAACGGCAACCCAGAACTCAGGGTTACCCTTACCTGAACCCATACGAGTTTCAGCAGGCTTCTGTGTTACTGGCTTGTCCGGGAAAACACGGATCCAAACTTTTCCACCACGCTTAACGTGACGAGTCATTGCAATACGAGCAGCTTCAATTTGACGTGCAGTGATCCAACCAGCTTCGAGAGCCTGGATTCCGAAGTCACCAAAGTTGAGTTCTACTCCACCCTTAGCCATACCGGTCATACGACCGCGCTGCTGCTTACGGTGCTTTACTTTGCGAGGCATCAACATAATTACTCAGCGTCCTTTCGAAAGTGTGGCGTGTCGGTGTGATCTTGAGCAGTACGACGCTCAATCTCTTCTTCAACACTCAGTAGCTTTTCGACTTCAGCATCAGCAGCAATGATGTCCACTGGTGCAATGTCAGCTACTTCAACGTCAGTAACTTCAACTGTTTCAACACGACGACGTCCGCCACCGGCACGAACAACACCCTTAGGTGCTGCTGGAGCTGAACCGACTGGCACTGCATCACCAGCAGCCATAGCTGCTTCGCGAACAATCTTTTCGTCGTTCGTAAGTTGGTAAGGAAGAATGTCACCCTTGTAGATCCAAACCTTCACACCAATGCGACCGGTTGAAGTACGAGCTTCGCGGAATCCGTAGTCAATGTCAGCGCGCAGTGTGTGCAGTGGCACACGACCTTCACGGTATGACTCACGGCGTGACATTTCTGCTCCACCGAGACGACCAGATGCCTGGATCTTCACACCCATAGCGCCAGCCTTTTGAACAGTCTGAATACCACGCTTCATTGCACGGCGGAATGCCACGCGGCGAAGAAGCTGGTCACAGATACCCTGCGCAATAAGTGCAGCGTCAAGTTCAGGTTGCTTGATTTCTTGGATGTTGAGAGAGATCTTGTTCTTTTGACCAGTGATCTTCTCAAGGTCCTTCTTTAGACGCTCAGCTTCAGCACCACGGCGACCAATAACAATGCCCGGGCGAGCAGTGTGAATGTCAACGCGTACGCGGTCTGAGCTGCGCTCGATTTCGATACGACTCACAGCGGCACTTTCGAGCTGCTTGGTGAGGTAGTCACGGATCTTCCAGTCCTCGATAACGAGTTCCTTGTAACCGCGCTCTTTAAACCAGCGTGACTTCCAGTCCGTCGTGATACCGAGACGGAAACCGTATGGATTTACCTTCTGACCCATTAGTTGTTCTCCTCAGTAGTTTCGTCAGTTGTTGTTTCAGTCACCTGGTCAACAATTGGTGTTTCGATCACGTCAGTCTCAATCACTTCGTTCTCGGCTTCGTTTGCTGCGAGTTCTGCAGCAGTTTCACGCTTGTTAACGCTGGCGGTCTGGTCAGCACGACGACGTGATGTTGCTACGCGGCGTGAACGTGATGCCGATGCCTGAGCGCTACGAGCAGTGCGAAGAAGTTCGAGACGCTCATCGTCAAGACGAGAAACAATCACGGTGATGTGGCAAGCACGCTTCAAGATTGCACCAGCACGACCACGAGCACGTGGTGTGAAGCGCTTCATGGTGATGCCTTCGTCAGCGTATGCAGCTGATACGAAGAGTTCGTCAGCGTTCATTCCATCGTTGTTCACTGCGTTAGCAACAGCAGATGCGAGCACCTTGCCAATTACGTCAGCAGCTTCGCGAGTTGTACCGGCGAGAATTTCACGGGCAGTGTTGACGTCTTCGCCACGGATGAGGTTAAGAACAACACGAGCCTTGCTCGCAGACATTTGATAGCCCTTGAGTGAAGCGCGGGTTCCTGGACGTTCGTTTAGCTTTGGACCGGTCATTAGCGCTTACCTGTCTTTTCCTGGCCGGCGTGGAACTTGAATGTACGAGTTGGTGAGAACTCTCCAAGCTTGTGGCCAACCATTGATTCGTTTACGAACACTGGAACGTGACGACGTCCATCGTGAACAGCGAAGGTGTGGCCAACCATTGTTGGAATGATCGTTGAACGACGACTCCAAGTCTTGATGACCTTCTTCTCGTTTGCGGCGGTCATCGCTTCAACCTTCTTAAGAAGGTGTGCGTCGATGAAAGGACCTTTTTTGAGACTACGTGACATGTATTTACCTACCTACGCGCGCCGCGTCCACGGCGACGACGAATAATTAGCGCATCCGACTGCTTCGGAAGACGCGTACGACCTTCTGGCTGACCCCAAGGCGACACAGGGTGACGTCCTCCGGAAGTCTTTCCTTCACCACCACCAAGTGGGTGGTCTACCGGGTTCATCGCAACACCACGTGTCTGAGGGCGAATACCCTTCCAACGGTTACGACCGGCCTTACCAATCTTGATGAGTTCGTGCTCAGAGTTTCCAATGATGCCGAGTGTTGCGCGGCAGTCAATTGGCACACGGCGCATTTCAGTTGATGGAAGACGAAGAGTGGCAAAGCCACCGTCCTTCGCAACAAGCTGAACGCTCATACCGGCACTACGGCCCATCTTTCCACCACCGCCGGGACGAAGCTCGACGTTGTGAACTGTTGAACCAGTTGGGATGAAGCGCATTGGAAGTGCGTTCCCGGTACGGATGTCGGCCTTTGGACCAGACTCCACAACGTCGCCAACCTTTAGTCCGTTAGGAGCGAGGATGTAACGCTTTTCTCCGTCTGCGTAGTGCAAGAGTGCAATGCGACAGGTACGGTTCGGGTCGTATTCAATTGAAGCAACTTTTGCAGGAATTGCATCCTTGTTGCGCTTGAAGTCAATGATGCGGTACTGCTGCTTGTGTCCACCACCACGGTGACGTGAGGTCTTACGACCGTAGTTGTTACGTCCACCAGACTTCGGTTTTGGAGCAAGTAGCGACTTTTCAGGAGTCGAGGTAGTGATTTCAGCAAAGTCTGAAACCGACTGGAAGCGACGTCCCGGGCTAGTTGGTTTGCGGTTACGAAGGGCCATAGCTGTCCTTAGTTCTCAAAGAGGTTGATCGAGTCGCCCTGTTTGAGGGTGACAATGGCCCGCTTAGTTGCTGGACGTGATCCAGTAACACCGGTACGACGATTCTTAGTTGTCTTACCCTTGCGGTTGAGTGTGTTGACGTTGGTGACCTTCACATTGAAAGCCTGCTCAACGGCATTGCGAACGTCTACCTTCGTGGCCTTAGGGTCCACGATGAAAACGTACGTGTGGTTTTCCATCAATGCGTATGTCTTTTCAGACACGACAGGACGGATGAGAACGCTCATTGCATCGCGCATTAGTTGGTCTCCTTAGCAACTGGAAGAGTGGAGTCTGTAAACAGGATCCAGTCGTTTTCGAGGATGTCGTAAGCGTTCAGTTCGCCAGCGTCAACTGTCTTGACGTGTGGCAAGTTCTTGAACGAGTGGAATGCCACTGCGTCTTCGCGACTTAGGACAACCAAAACCTTGCCTTCAAGACCAAGTGCGCTCAAAGCTGAAACAGCGTCCTTTGTCTTAGGCAGTGCCCACTTTTCGAAGTTGTCAATAAGAGCAACGCGCTCGAGTTGTGCACGGTCTGAAAGAGCTGAGTAGAGAGCCAGACGGATCATCTTCTTAGGAGTCTTTTGGTCGTACTTGCGAGGCTTAGGCCCAAGAGCAATTCCACCACCTGGGTAGTGAGGCGCACGGATTGTTCCCTGACGTGCTCCACCAGTTCCCTTTTGGTTGAATGGCTTCTTTCCACCACCACGAACTTCTTTACGAGTCTTTGTTGACTGTGTTCCAGCGCGCTTTGCAGCAAGCTGAGCCTTGATGACTTGGTGCAGTACAGCCATGTTTGGTTCAATACCGAACATTGTTGGCTCTAGGGCAACCTTGCCAAGTGCTTTTCCATCGATCGACTTACGCTCAACTGAACGCTTCGCCGGCTCTGGACGATCCTTCTTTACGGGACCACGGAGAGTAAAGACATCGCTCATCGCTTGCCTCCAGCCTTCATAGGATTCTTCACTGATGTACGAAGTACAACAACGCCACCGCGTGGGCCAGGAACTGCACCCTTCACGAGAACGAGGCTGCGCTCAACGTCAACACCAATTACTTCGAGGTTGGTAGTTGTAACTTGTCCGCCACCCATGCGTCCGGCCATCTTCTGACCCTTAAACACACGACCTGGTGTTGAACATGCACCGATTGAACCAGGAGCACGGTGGTGCTTGTGGTTACCGTGCGAGGCACCCTGACCACCGAAGTTGTGACGCTTCATTCCACCGGCAAAACCCTTACCCTTGCTCACTGCAGTGGCGTCAATCATTTCGCCCTTTTCAAAGGTGTCAACAAGAATCTCTTGACCCACTTCGTAACCAGTTACGTCGTCAAGGCGAAGCTCAACGAGCTTCTTACCTGGAGCAACACCAGCTTTTTCGAAGTGACCTTGTTCAGGCTTCGTAACTGTTGATGCGCGACGGGTTCCCCACGTCACTTGAAGAGCTGAGTAGCCCTCCTTCTCGGGAGTCTTTACTTGGACGACTCGAGCTGGGCTGACACGAACAACTGTCACTGGTATGGCCCGGTTTTGGTCATCCCAAACCTGGGTCATGCCCACCTTCTCGCCGACGATCGCTTTGGCCGTCACGGTAATTCCCTCTTTCTAATATCTGCACGTCGGTCACCCGACACACAGACGCTCCGCCGGGCCATAAAACCCGAACGGAGCGCTCGACTTGTTTGGTTTGACGTCCCTCATTGCTGAGGCGATCAAACACTTCTTTTGTGCAGCAGAACCGCTAGTTCTGCTCCCCACCACGAATGACAGGGATACTTACAATACATCAAAAGACCCCGCCAGCGCAAAGGCGCCGGCGGGGTCTCTCGAAAAGTACTTAGTTTGTGCGGATCTTGATTTCGATGTCCACACCCGCTGGAAGGTCGAGGCGCTGAAGCGCATCTACCGTCTTAGGGGTCTGGTCAACAATGTCCAAAAGACGCTTGTGAACACGCATTTCGAAGTGTTCACGTGAGTCTTTGTGCTTGTGAGGTCCACGAACCACCGTGTAACGGTGCTTTTCGGTGGGCAGTGGCACTGGGCCCTGCACACGTGCGTTCGTACGCTCAACCGTTTGCACGATTTTCGCGGTGGACTGGTCTAGGACACCGTGGTCGAAGGCCTTAAGCCGAATTCTGATCATTTGACGTGGTTCGGCCATGACCGGACTACTTCAGGATCTTTACGACACGACCAGAACCAACGGTACGGCCACCTTCGCGGATTGAGAAGGTAAGACCCTCTTCCATCGCGATTGGCTTACCCAAAGTTACGGTCATTTCAGTGTTGTCTCCAGGCATAACCATTTCTGTGCCTGCAGGAAGCTCAACGGTACCGGTTACGTCAGTTGTACGGAAGTAGAACTGTGGACGGTAGTTAGCGAAGAACGGCTTGTGACGTCCTCCTTCTTCCTTGGTAAGAACATAAACAGATGCTTCGAACACTGTGTGAGGAGTAATTGAACCTGGCTTGCAAAGAACCTGCCCGCGCTCAACTTCTTCCTTCTTAGTTCCACGAAGAAGTGCACCAAGGTTGTCTCCAGCCTGGCCTTCGTCGAGAAGCTTACGGAACATTTCGATTCCAGTAACAGTGGTCTTAGTGGTGTCACGAAGTCCAACGATTTCTACTTCGTCTCCAACCTTAACGATTCCCTGCTCAACCTTTCCGGTTACAACAGTTCCACGTCCTGTGATTGACATAACGTCTTCAATCGACATAAGGAATGGCTTGTCAGTAGCGCGCTGTGGCTCTGGAATGTAGGCGTCAACAGCAGCCATAAGTTCCATGATCTTGTCACCCCATGCAGCGTCGCCTTCAAGTGCCTTAAGCGCTGAAACGCGAACGATTGGTGTGTCGTCGCCTGGGAAGTCGTAGCTAGAAAGAAGTTCACGAACTTCCATCTCAACGAGCTCAAGGAGCTCTTCGTCTTCAACAACGTCTGACTTGTTAAGTGCAACAACAATGTATGGAACACCAACCTGACGAGCAAGCAACACGTGCTCGCGAGTCTGTGGCATAGGACCATCTGTTGCTGAAACTACAAGGATTGCTCCGTCGACCTGTGCAGCACCAGTGATCATGTTCTTCACATAGTCAGCGTGGCCTGGCATGTCAACGTGTGCGTAGTGACGCTTTTCCGTCTCGTACTCAACGTGAGCAATAGAAATAGTGATACCACGGGCCTTCTCTTCAGGGGCCTTGTCGATCTGGTCGAAAGGCGTAAAGGCTGAACCTGGTACGCGGTCTGAAAGAACCTTGGTGATTGCCGCAGTAAGAGTGGTCTTACCGTGGTCAATGTGACCCATTGTTCCAATATTTACGTGAGGCTTATTGCGCTCGAACTTTTGCTTTGCCATTGTCGGGGACTAACTTTCTCTCTAGTGACTGATTCCCGCGAATCAGTCGGGTTGGTTTCGGTCCTCCCCGACTACGGTTTGGACCATTTCTCCGGTTTCCCGGAATTTCTTACGCGCCTGTAGCCTTGGCGACGATCTCCTTAGCGATCGACTCGGGCACTTCCGCGTACGAATGGAACTGCATAC
>DAIQPM010000089.1:0-3973 GCA_036787355.1 Acidimicrobiales bacterium | reverse complement strand
GGGTCGTAGAGAGTTTTTGTCATATTCGTTGTCTAGTGGGACAACGCTGACCCGCACTAAGTATAACGAATCTGCAATTACCCGTGCCACGCCTACTGTGTTGGGGTGAGTAAAAGTTCGATTGTCGTTGGTGGCGGAATAATTGGCCTGCTGAGCGCTTACCGGCTAGCCCAGGCTGGTTTTTCCGTCGATTTATTCGATCCACAGCTCGCCAAAGGAGCGACATTTGCGGCCGCAGGAATGTTGGCCCCAGGTGGCGAAATTACAAGTGGAGAAAAGTCTCAGTATTCAGTGCAATTGAAGTCAACTCCCGCATGGCAACTTTTATCGAGAGAAATTGAATCCATTTGCGGCGAAAAGATTCAAATTCACCATGTCGGAACGCTTCTCCTGGGTTGGGACATTGCAGACAAGAGACTTGTGCAACAACACCTTGAGCTCGCTACAGAATTTAAGGCCTGTGTTTCGAGTGTTGACAGAGATGGCAGCTCAACGATGTTTGAACACATCTCTCCACGAATAAACGAGGGCATTCTGTTACAAGATGATGCTTGGGTTGACCCAGATCAAGTGATCACCGCTCTACTTCGAGCTCTAGAGAAGCTCCAGGTCAACCTACGCAGTGAGTGTGTTGAAGAAGTAGTTCCTTCTTCACATGGAGTTGAAGTTCGAACTTCATCCGGCTCGCGTCAGGCTTCTTGCGGCATTATTGCAACTGGCTCGTCGATACTTCCAAGTGGGATCATCACTAGTGGTAAAAATTCCATCCGTCCGGTTCGAGGGATGACGGTTCGTGTGCAAGGCTTTGATCGAAGCACGCAGCCAATGATTCGAGCCTTTGTTCGCGGTAGAAAGATTTACTTGGTAAGTCGCCCCGGCGGCTACAACGTCATTGGCGCGTCTTCCGATGAAAGCGGTAACGCCGTCGTGGAAGCTGGTGAACTACAACGTCTACTACGTGATGCCCTTGAAATTTTCCCTGCACTCGAAACAGCCGAAATCGTTGAGACAAGGATTGGTCTCAGGCCAGCTGCGCCAAATCACGAACCATTCTTTGAAGAACTTAAGACTCCTAACTGGGCTTGGAGTTCTGGTCACTACCGCCATGGCATAACACTTGCTCCCCTGGCTTCACAGCAGGCACTTGAGTTTGCGATTGCGAGAGCAAAGTGATTTTGAACGGAAATCAATCTTCGTTCCAGGGAACGGTCGAGCAGTTGCTCGCTCATGAGGGAATAACTCCTCGTGGCGTTGCTGTGGCGATTAACGGTGAAATTATTAGTAAATCTGCATGGAACAGAACAGTACTTAAAGATAGTGATGTAATTGAAATAGTGACTGCCGCTGCTGGTGGCTAGAAAGTTCAGCCAATGACGATAAATAATGACCTAATAACTGCAATCGACGAACGGATTGCTGAAGCCATCAAGACCAAGTTGCCAGGTGAAATTGTTTTGCATCTATGCGAAGCTCGTGCTTGGTTGCTACACCCTGATCAGGCTCACGGTTCGCAACGTTCAAGCCAGTAGGATTTTCCCTTCACGGGCTGTGGCTTAGTTTGGTCTAGAGCGCTCGGCTGGGGGCCGAGAGATCGGGAGTTCAAATCTCCCCAGCCCGACCAGGACTTAAATACCCTTGTTTCGAAGCGTTCCGAGTCCATCGATGGTTGTTTCAACAACATCGCCAGGCTTAAGGAACATCTTTGGTGTTTGACCTTGACCCACACCGTGCGGGCTTCCAGTGAACATGATGTCGCCTGGACGGATCTCACATACCGATGAAACGTAGGAGACAAGTTCTGCAACAGTGAAAACCATGTCACTCGTGTTTGAGTTCTGATACTTGGTTCCATTAATACTGCAGCTGATTCGAAGATCGTTCGGATTCTCAATGTCGTCAGCTGTTGTGAGCCATGGACCAATTGGTGAGAAATTCTCGTGAGACTTTCCAAGTGAGAACTGTGCTGGCGATCCTGCCATTTGAAGTTCACGGTCACTGAGGTCGTTTCCAGTGCAGTATCCAGCAACGTAGCTGAGTGCATCTTCTACCGAAACATTTCGAGCGCGCTTTCCGAAAACAACAACGAGCTCTGCTTCCCAGTCCGTTGTTTCTGAGGGGATCTTGAAAGATGAGTTGGCACCTGTGATTGATGATTGAAATTTTGTAAAGACCATTGGTCGAGTTGGCAAGACGAGCTTCATCTCTTCAGCGTGGGTGCGGTAGTTAAGTCCAATGGCGAAAATTTGTGAAGGATTTTCAATCACTGGGCCAAGGTCGTTGCGGCTCATTATTTCATCGAGGGTTGCAACTGTGGTCGGTGCTGGATCGGTGTCGTAGAACCACTTTTTGAGAGCATCGAGGTTGTTGATTGCCTTATCGACGGAACTCGAGAATGCTCCGTCTGATGCAGATTGGACGTCAATGAGTCCTTCTTCAGAAATGATTGTCGTGCGGCCGGCAACGTTGGCGAGTCTCATGTGTCCCTTTAGTTGGCAATGCGTGATTAACCAGTTTAGGACTATTTTCAGTACCTGATTGCTACCTGCTCGTACCTGTTTTTTCTCAATCTTTAGATACAATTGACCCATAGGCCGGTTTGAAAACTGGCGTTCGTAATAGAAGTAGTTGCGAAATCGCTGTACCTAGAGAGGGTGATTCCAGCCGTTGGTTGGACACAAATGGAGAAGAAGGATCCCTTCGTCTTACGCCACCTCGCTGACGTGCAGCCTGATCTCTGGTGGCTGGACTCTGACCCTCTTGAGCCTGAATCTCATTCTGCTCTCATTGGTGATGTTGGAGCAGACCTCTGCATTGTCGGCGCCGGTTACACCGGTCTCTGGACTGCTCTTCTCGCCAAGGAGCGAGATCCCAATCGAGAAATAGTTATCGTCGAGCAATACGAAACTGGTGCTGGTGCCTCAGGTCGAAACGGTGGCTTCTGCTCTTCTTCACTCACCCATGGTTTCGGCAACGGCATGCATCGCTACGCGGATGAAATGCGAATCATTGAACGACTTGGCCGTAAAAATCTGGATGAGATTGAGGCGACTGTAAAACGCTACGCCATTGAATGCGACTGGGAACGAACTGGTGAGCTAAGCGTTGCCGTTGCTCCTTGGCAGTTTAAAGACATGGCCGAAGATGCACGGCTGCGCAATGAATTTGGAGATCATGTAGAAGTTCTCTCCAAGGAAGAAGTTCAAAAGCGAATCCACTCTCCCATCTACGAAGGTGCACTATTCGATGTAGACGGAACCGCTCTCGTGGACCCTGCACGACTGGTTTGGGGTCTCGAGAAGGTGTGCTTGTCGCTCGGAGTGAAAATTTTCGAGAACTCAAAAGTCGAACGCCTCGAAGACCTTGATGGCGCCGTTCGTGTTCACACTCCTTATGGTGCGGTTACCGCTGCGAAGGTTGCACTCGCCACCAATGTTTTTCCTTCCCTCGTCAAAAAGGCTCGTAAATACGTCGTCCCGGTCTATGACTTTCAACTTGTAACCGAACCTCTGAACGAAGAGCAACTCGAGAGCATTGGGTGGGATGGTCATGAAGGAGTGTCAGATGCTGGAAATCAGTTTCACTATTACCGACTGACAAAGGACCACTGTATTTTGTGGGGCGGCTATGACGCGATCTACAACTTCCGAGGCAAGGTCACGAGCGAGCCTGAATACAACGCGGAAACCTACGCAATGCTCGCTGAACACTTCCTAAAGACGTTCCCCCAGCTCGCAGGAATTAAATTCACCCACGCTTGGGGCGGGGTCATCGACACGTGCACGAGATTCTCGCCCTTCTGGGGTACTGCACACAGCGGGAAGGTCGCATACGTCCTGGGTTACACCGGGCTTGGCGTTGGAGCTACTCGCTTTGGTGCAAACACCATGTTGGATCTTTTAGACGGTCTGGAGACGGAACGCACCAAGCTCACAATGGTTCGTAAAAAACCTCTGCCGTTTCCTCCCGAACCGTT
>DAIQPM010000015.1:12312-20277 GCA_036787355.1 Acidimicrobiales bacterium | reverse complement strand
CCAATGGTGCTCCAAATGGTGTCGCCAGCGCAGTTCGCGCAGCTCTTCTCAGCAGCCTTGGTGGTGATCGCTCAGTAACGACAAGCGCCGATGCCGGTCGAGTCCCAGTGTGGCTTTTTGTTGGCGTCAATGGAGTTGGTAAAACAACAACCATCGGCAAACTCTCGCAGCGCTTTGTTTCAGACGGTAAAAAAGTTGTCCTCGCTGCAGGAGACACATTTCGTGCAGCAGCTTCAGAGCAACTTCAAATGTGGGCAGAGCGAACTGGGGCGGACATTGTGCGCGCGGGTGAAGGCGCAGACCCGAGCTCTGTTGTTCATGACGCGATTGGTCGCGCGAGTGCCAGAAAGAGCGACATTGTTCTGGCAGACACCGCTGGTCGACGTGCGAACAGTTCTAACTTGCTCGATGAACTCAGCAAAGTACGCCGTGTGGCGGACCGTGACCCCGGTCAAGTCGTTGAGACCTTCATGGTGCTTGATGCGACAACTGGTCAAAATGCCTTGACGCAAGCACGCGAATTCTTAGGCGCAGCATCAGTCACTGGGATAGTTCTCACCAAGCTTGACGGAACCGCACGCGGTGGCATAGTTGTTGCCATTGAGCGCGAGCTTGGTATTCCGGTGAAGTTCGTTGGAGTGGGCGAAGGTGTTCAAGATCTCATTGTTTTTGAGCCTGTGGCCTTTGTTGATTCGCTCCTCGACGCCTAAAGGTAGCCTTCAAGCATGTTTGATGCACTCAGCGATCGCCTAGAACGGCTCGGATCTTCACTTCGCTCCAAGGGAAGACTTACTGATGCTGACCTCGATGAAGCATTACTAGAAGTACGAAGTGCACTTCTAGAAGCCGACGTTGAACTTGGTGTTGTTAAAGCATTCCTAGATGCAGTTCGTGAGCGACTCAGTGGAACTGCGCTCAGTCAAAGTCTCTCGCCTGGACAACAAGTCATCAAGGCAGTGCACGAGCAACTCATTGAAGTACTCGGTGGCGCGCCATTAAAGGTCACCTACGCCTCGAAGCCACCAACAGTTATCCTTCTCGCTGGTCTTCAGGGAGCGGGTAAAACAACTACTGCAGCCAAGCTCGCATCATGGTTTAAGCAGCAAGGTAGAAACCCGTATCTCATCGCAGCAGACTTACAGCGTCCCGCTGCGGTTGAACAGCTACGAGTTCTTGGTGCTCAGATCGGCGTAGACGTTTTTAGCGACACATCCAATCCTGTGAAAGTTGCCAAGCGCGGGCTTGCCGAAGCGACGCGTATTGGTAGGGACGTTGTAATTATTGACACCGCTGGTCGACTCGCAATTGACAAAGAGCTGATGAAGGAAGTTCGCTCTATCAGTGACGCGACTTCTCCTCACTACACCTTCTTGGTGATTGACGCCGTTACCGGTCAAGACGCTGTGCTCACTGCACGCTCGTTCCATGAGACTCTGGCACTGTCAGGAATCATTGTCACCAAGCTTGACTACGACGCACGCGGCGGAGCAGTGCTCTCGGCTCGTGGTGTTGTTGGTAAGCCAGTGGTCTTTGCCTCGACTGGTGAAAAGATCGCTGACTTTGATTTGTTCCACCCAGACCGCATGGCGTCACGAATCTTGGGAATGGGCGACATGTTGTCACTCATTGAACAAGCAGAGCGCACAATGGATCAAGACGTTCTCGCTGAGTCGTCTGGTCGAATGCTCAGTGGTTCATTCACCCTCGATGACTTCATGGCGCAACTCAATCAAGTTCGAAAGATGGGCTCGATGGGTGGGTTAATGAAGTTGATGCCGGGCATGACTAAAGAGATGCGTCAAGCCGCTGACAATGTTGATGACGGACAACTCAACCGCGTTGAAGCAATCATTAAGTCAATGACGCCAAAGGAACGACGGGACCCAAACATCCTTGACAGTTCACGTCGAACTCGAATTGCCAAAGGATCTGGCACAAGCGTCAATGCTGTTAACCAACTTATAAAGCAGTTTGGCGACATGAAGAAGATGATGCGCCAAATCAGTGGTGGGGGCATGCCAAACCTGCCCGGAGGAATGGGAAAAATGGCCCAAATGGCAGCCAAGGCGAGCGCTGCTCGTGGTGGCGAACTCCCACCTGGCTTTGAAGCGCTGGGAGCAGGAATGCAGTCTGGTGCTCAGGCCCCACGTCCCGGCGGCGGTGGCAAAAACAAGAAGAAAAAGGGTGGGAGAGTTACCCCACCAAAACAACGCTAAACTTGGACCTCGGGTATTTTGCCCAGTTCTGGTGGACCAGGACAAATAAAGGTTTGAAGGGAATTACGACGTGACTGTGAAACTTCGTTTGGTACGAATGGGTAAGAAGAAGCAACCGACCTACCGTGTTGTTGCTGCTGAGAGCCGCCGTGCCCGTTCAGGTGCATTCCTCGAAATCGTTGGCACATACCAACCACGTGGACTATCACAGGCTCAACCTGAACTCGTTTACAACATCGACAACGACAAGGCTGTTGCTTGGTTGATGAATGGAGCTCAGCCAACTGAGCGTGTGGCAAAACTGCTTAAGGGCAGTGGCGCACTCGACCAGTTTGAGGCTGCAAAGGCTGCAAAGGCCGCCAAGTGAGCGACGTCAACGACGACTACGTCGCCGGAGACATCAACACAATCGATGAAGTCGCTGAAACTCGTAGCGACTTCAACGCCGAAAGTGCTGCGACTGCAACTGCAGCGTTGACTTTCATTGCCAAGTCTCTCGCTGAAGATCCAAACGATGTTGCGGTTGCTGTAGCTGAGCGCAACGACAAGGTTGTTCTTTCACTCACCGTTGGTCCAAACGACATGGGCCGCGTTATTGGTCGTCGTGGACGCACCGCACAAGCCATTCGCGCACTCGTTGCTGCGGCTGGCGCACGTGACGGCATTACGACTTCCGTCGACATCGTCGACTAATTGTGAGCGCTTCAGAGCGCCCTACGCTCGAAGTCGGGCGAATCATCAAGGCCCAAGGTCTCAAGGGCCAAGTTCTTGTCGATTTCTGGACCGATCGCGTTTCCGAACGAATTGCACCTGGCACTGAACTAACTACCGAACGTGGCGTTCTTATTGTCAAAGCAGGGGCAAAACACCAGCAGCGCTACATCGTTTCTTTTGAGGGCACAACTACTCGCGAGCAAGCCGAAGCATTGCGCGGGCTCGTGCTTTCTGCTCCGGGACTCGAAGATGACGACGCAATTTGGATTGATGAGTTGTTCAATGCCGAGGTATACGACCAAGACGGCATTCTGCGAGGCAAGGTTAAAGAAGTTGAAGAGAACCCAGCGAGTGACATTCTGATTCTCGACACTGGCTTTCTTGTTCCGCTCACGTTTGTTGTAGAAGTCGAAGCGAATACTCGCATCGACATTGAGGCTCCGAAGGGACTCTTCGAAGATGAGGATTGATGTCCTAACGCTTTTTCCAGAAGCAATTACTCAGTACTCAACTACCTCGGTGCTTGGCCGTGCTGGTGAGCGCAAAATCTGGGAACTTCATGTTCATGATCTTCGAGATGAAACTTCTGACGTGCATCGCAGCGTTGATGACACTCCGTATGGTGGAGGAGCTGGCATGGTGCTTCGCGCAGAACCGATTGTGCAGACTATCGAAAAGAACCCAGCCATAAAGAAGCCACTGATTGCACTTACACCCTCGGGTCGACCTTTCACTCACGAAATCGCCCGTGAGCTGAGTTCTCTCGAAGGTTTCTCACTTCTCTGTGGACGTTACGAAGGTTTCGACCAACGAGCAATAGATCTTGTGGTTGATGATGAAATCTCGCTCGGTGACTTTGTTCTAGCTGGGGGAGAGCTCGCAGCTCTGTGTGTGATTGAGTCGGTTGTCCGACTACTTCCTGGCGCTCTCGGAAATGATGAATCGAGCGTAGAAGAGTCATTTGGCGATGGGCTACTTGAATATCCGCACTACACCAAGCCTGCTGAATTTCGAGGGCTCGAAGTTCCTGAAGTTCTTCGCTCCGGTGACCACGCAAAAATAGCTAGATGGCGCCGCGCACAAGCCCTCAGACGCACCATAAATCGCCGTCCTGACCTCATTGAGCGCCGAGGTGGGCTCAGCTCGGGGGATCAGGAAATCTTGGCTGAATTCCCTCCTTTGGATTAGGGCGCTGAAACCCGCTAAACTCTTAAAGCCTCAGTGATCCGAAAGGGACCGCTCTCATGAATCCGACCGACCTAATTGACCGCGACTCACTTCGCGACGACATTCCAGCATTCCGCCCAGGAGACACCCTCAACGTACACGTACGTGTTGTTGAAGGTACCCGTGAGCGTATTCAGCTCTTTAAGGGCATCGTAATTCGCCGCCAAGGATCTGGTCTTCAGGAAACTTTCACCGTTCGTAAGGTGAGCTTCGGTGTTGGTGTTGAGCGTACGTTCCCAGTTCACGCTCCAACAATCGCAAAGATTGAAGTTGAGTCATTCGGTGACATTCGACGCGCCAAGTTGTACTACCTCCGTGACCTCCGTGGAAAAGCCGCGAAGATCAAGGAATTGCGCGTTACCGAAAAAGCTTAATCTGCCTACATGGCCGATGAAGAGCTTGATGACTACGAGTCGACTCTCGAACTCGCACTAGTTCAGGAATACAAAGCAGTAGTCGGCATGTTCGACTTCGCAATCGAAACTGACCGTCGTTTCTACTTAGCAAATGATGTCGCCGTCGACGTTAAGTCGAGTGGCAATCCAACATTGCTTGAAGTAAACCTGACCGATGCTTGGGTGTGGGACATGTACCGATCAGCTCGATTCGTTCCTTCAGTTCGAATACTCACATTTCGTGATGTCAATATCGAACGTCTTCCCAAGGAAGACTTACAGCCCTAAGCAATGACTCTCACGCACCGGACGTTTTCGTTAGCTGATTTATCTGAGGCTCCTCGAGTTCTTAACGCTGGCAACACTCTCTTTTCATGTAGCGACGCAGACAGTGTCATGTGCTTATCGTCTCTACGCGAGCAACTTGACTCGTCGGTGGGAATCTGGCTCGAAGTAGGCGAGGGCTATCCAGCAGCACTCTGCGCCAGGGACATTGCAACACTCAGCTGGCTCGTAGATCTTCGTGAAGTTGTAATTGCTGGCGATGATGCAGATGCTCAGGCAGAAGTAGTTCGAGCAATGCTGAGCGATGAAGAAATAACGTTCTCAAACAAAGTCGCGAACATTGTCCGTGCCTACAACCGACCTTCACCACCGAACCCCATTCGGGTGTGGAGCTATGAAGATGGCGCGCTACGAAGTGGCGATGAAGTTCTCACGCCAGACTCCTTAGGCAATACGTTCGCCTAATACTTGGGGCTGCATTGAGATGCGGTCTGGCTGAATGCGGACAGTAACTCGAACTTCGGTTTCACTTCTAAAAGGATAGGAATCTACGCCAAGGTATTTCTTGGCGAGTTGATCAATCACGGCGTCTGCGCCATCAGTTGTGAACTGCGTGACAGTTCCCATAACGGCAATGCAGACGTATGGGTCATCGGGATCAGTTAGAGAAACCGCAACGCGAGCATCGGTGGCTAGGTTTCGAGCCTTCGACCTTCCAAGGGCGGTGTTAATAATGATGTCGTTTCCTTCGAGCATTACCCAGACCGGTGTGACGTTAGGAGAGCCATCAGGCATCAGGGTTGCGACGTGGGCGAGGACCTTTTTCTCAAAGATTGCGTGCGATGCCGGTGTGAATGTGTCAGTCATTACTGCTCCTGTCGAGTTTGATGCATTTGGCTACTAGTTTTACTGTAATGAACATTGGTGCACATGTACGCGGTGGGGGCAAATTAACGCCTTCTTTGGATGCTGGAGTTGAGATTGGGGCTACCTCAATTCAAATCTTTACCCAGAGTCCTCGAATGTGGAAGCCGTCTCTGTATGAGGACAAAGTTCTAGAGAAATTTCGTGAGGCCCAGGCTGCTCACCCAACGATTAAAGACACCTTTTGTCACGCTACGTATCTGATCAATCTTGCGAGCCCCGATAAAGAGCTTTACGAGAAATCAATTCTTTGCCTCACCACTAATCTCACCGTCGGAAGAGGGATGGGTGCGAAGGGTGTCGTTGTACATACCGGCAGTCACATGGGTGTTGGATTTGAAAAAGCCCTGCCTCAGATCGCTGAAGCATTTATGCGAGCTCTTGACGGAGCTGGCAAATCTCCTAAGGGCGTAGACGACTGTCCGATCTTGATTGAGAACACTGCTGGTGCTGGAGGCACGGTTGGAAGAAGTTTCGATGAGATTGAAGCAATGATCAATGCGTGCGGAAAAGATGAGCGTCTAGGGCTCTGTATTGACACCCAGCACCTCTGGGCGAGTGGTTTTGACTTCTCAACTCTTGAGGGCGCGAAGAAATTAGTTAAGGAAGTCGATTCGCGAATTGGTATGGACCGACTCAAGTGTTTCCACCTCAATGACTCAAAGATTGAGCTTGGTGGCAATAAAGACCGTCACGCAAACATTGATGAAGGAACCATTGGCGCGAAAGGTCTAGCCGCTCTCATGGGTCATCCAAAGATTCGAAACATCCCAATGCTGCTCGAAGTCCCTGGCGATGGTGACGGACCGCGTGCTGTGGACGTTAAAAAAGCTGAGAAGACCTACGCCCAAGGACTCGCGATGTACGGCGTAAGCGCAAAGCCGGCAAGTTCAAAAGTAAAGTCTGCAGCAAAGAAAGCTGCACCTAAAAAGGCTGCAGCTGTTAAGAAGCCTGCAACAAAGAAACCAGCAGTCAAAAAGGCTGCTGCTAAGAAAACGACCAAGAAGAAGTAGAAGGAATATCATGAGTGAATTTCGTACCGAATCGGACACGATGGGAACAATCGAAGTGCGTAGCGACCGCTACTGGGGTGCACAGACCGAGCGCAGCCTTCACCACTTTGAAATAAGTGACGAGACAATGCCACCGGCGCTCATTCGCTCATTTGGCATCTTGAAGTCAGCTTCAGCGCAGGTGAATGAAGCACTTGGAAAACTAGATAAAGAAAAGTCTTCTCTTATTCAGCGTGCCGCTGCTGAAGTAATTGATGGAACGCTCATGGACGAGTTCCCTCTTCGAATCTGGCAGACCGGTTCTGGTACGCAGACGAACATGAACGTCAATGAAGTTATTTCTAACCGGGCTATTGAGATGGCTGGCGGAGAAATGGGTTCAAAGAAGCCAGTTCACCCAAACGACGATGTGAACATGTCACAGTCTTCAAACGACACATTCCCAACTGCGATGCACATTGCGGCAGTTGTAGAAATCACAGATCGCTTAATTCCATCGGTGAAACGACTTCGCGACGCCCTTGATGTGAAGGCTAAAGCTTATGTAAACGTCACAAAAATTGGCCGTACTCACTTGATGGACGCGACGCCGCTGACCTTGGGACAAGAGTTCTCTGGTTATGTCTCACAGCTCGACGCTGACCTTGAGCGTTTGCAAATGATTCTTCCCGGCCTTTACGAGCTCGCAGCTGGCGGAACCGCAGTTGGAACAGGCCTCAATACCCACCCCGAGTTCGGCGACCGAGTTGCAAAAGCAATCGCCAAGATGACCGGTAAGCCATTCGTTACTGCTCCAAACAAGTTCGCTGCACTCGCAGCTCATGACGCCTTGGTCTTTGCCCACGGAGCAATCAAGACGCTTGCCGCAAGCCTCACCAAGATTGCCGACGACCTTCGTTGGCTCGGCTCAGGCCCACGTTCAGGACTCGGAGAGTTGCAACTTCCAGAGAACGAACCAGGAAGCTCAATCATGCCTGGAAAGGTAAATCCAACACAGTCTGAAGCAATGATCATGGTCAGTATTCAGGTGTACGGCAATGACGCTGCGATTGGCATTGCTGGAGCGCGTGGAAATCTTGAACTGAATGTTTGCAAGCCGGTAATTATTCATAACTTCTGCAACTCAATTGATCTTCTTACAGATGCTTGTGACCGTTTCCGTGAATTCTGCGTAGAAGGCCTAGAGCCTGA
>DAIQPM010000015.1:4913-12212 GCA_036787355.1 Acidimicrobiales bacterium | reverse complement strand
TTTGGTTTTACTGGCTTTGCTTTACCAAAGAGTGCGGTGCGAAGACTCACTGTCCGTTTAGCTCGCGCTCAATCTTGTTCAGCTGGTCAAGTCGCTTTTGCAGGCTTGGGTGAGTAGAAAAAAGTGAAGAAGCGCCACCGCCAGAAAGTGCTGGTGCGAAGAAGAATGCGTTCATTCCCTCGGCTTTACGAAGATCAGTGCGAGGAATCTTTCCCATGTCACCGGTGATGCGCACGAGCGCGCTGGCGAGCAACTGCGGCTTTCCAATCAGAATTGCTCCCGCGCGGTCAGCTGAAAGTTCGCGGTACCGAGAGAGCGACATTGTAAGAAGGAAAGCTACGAAGCCAACAACCATTGATACGAGCATGGTAGCGATTTCGAGCAAGACAACATTTTCGCCGTTGTTATTGTTTGAATTTCCACCACCACCGAGCATCGCGCCCCACATGGCCATGCGCGAAACCATTCCAGCGAGCATTCCTACTCCTGAGGCAATTGTCATCACCGCAACGTCACGGTGGGCAACGTGACTGATTTCATGGGCAAGGACGGCCTCGAGCTCGTCGGTGCTGAGACGGTGCATAATTCCCCTCGTTACGCAAACAACTGCGTGATTAGGGTTTCTGCCAGTTGCGAAGGCGTTTGGTAGGTCCATTTCAGCGACGCCGACCTTGGGCTTCTTCATGTTTGCGAGCTGGCATAGGTTGTCAACGATTCGGTGAAGCTCTGGCTCTTCTTCTGGGGTTACTTCGTGAGCCCTCATGGAGAACATGGCGATTTTGCCTGAGAAGAAGTACTGGGCGTACAGCATTGCTCCACAGAAGATTGTGGTTACGGCAACAGATATGCCTAGTTGAATCATTACGACCGCAATGATTATGTACAAGAACATCAGTCCAACAATTGTGATCATCATGCGAACACTGAGCCCGTGGTCGGGGCGGATGTTTGACTCAGCCATGTTTTCCTCCAATAATCGGCGAACAGCCTTTTGCTACATAGCCAGCCTAGGACGGTTATTGGAGAAATACGGCCCGTAAAAGCCTGGAATTACTAGGTGAAACTTAATTTCTTGGTAAGTCGCGGTCCTGTGCGCCAGCTTGAGCGGCGAGTTCCTGTCGGTACGCTTCGAGCGCAGTGCTGAGCTTTTCGTCATTCGTGCTCAAAATTCTGGCGGCCAAGATTCCAGCGTTGGTCGCCCCATTGATTGCAACCGTTGCCACGGGTACCCCACGAGGCATTTGAACAATCGAAAGAAGTGAGTCCATGCCGTCAAGGCGCGCTAGCGCTACCGGAACTCCAATGACGGGCAACGTTGTGACAGCAGCGAGCATTCCTGGAAGATGTGCGGCCCCTCCAGCACCAGCGATAAGAACTTTTAGCCCACGCTCTTTAGCGCTGAGGCCGTATTCGACCATTGCTTCAGGGGTGCGGTGTGCAGAAACAACATTGATTTCGTACTCAATGCCGAACTTCTCAAGGATTGTTGCAGCTTCAGACATGATTTCATGGTCTGAAGAACTGCCCATGACTATTCCAACAACGGGGCTCATAGTGGTTCCTCCACAACTTTGGTGCCGTAAGCAGTTGCTGCGGCCCAGCCAGTCATTAGCGTTTGCATTTGCAAGTGTCCAACAACAGTGATGTGTCCGAGTTTGCGATCAGGCTTCCATTCCTTTTCGTAATGATGAACGTGAACGTCTTCAATTGCGGCGGCTCGTTCTGGGGTGGGTGCAGCGTCGCCACCAATGATGTTCACCATCACTGCGTAGTTACCTGTTGCTTCGACTGAGCCAAGCTCTTGTGCTGATACCGCGAGAAGGTGATTTTGGAACTGACTTGTTTCGGTTCCCTCAATTGTCCAGTGACCCGAGTTGTGTGGTCGAAGGGCAACTTCGTTAATAACAAGACCTTGCTCAGTTACGAAGAATTCAATTGCAAAAATTCCAACAACGTCCATAATCTGAGCAATCTGTTCACCGAGCAACTTGGCCTGGGTGTCAAAGTCATCAGATGCGTGTGACGGATAGCGAACTTCAATGCACATGCCATCACGCTGCACGGTTGTAACCAGCGGATACAACGCAATGTTTCCATGTACGTCACGAGCAATGAGCTGAGCCACTTCACCTTCGAGCTCAAGTCGCTCTTCAATGAGTACTGGACCATCTTTAGAAAGTTTCTTTATTGCTGAGAACGTTTCGTCTCTGCTGGCTGGGAACAAAACGCCACGTCCGTCGTAGCCACCGTGTGAAGCCTTAACAACTGGTTGGGAGTCGAGTTCGTCGAGGAATGTATTGAGAGCTGCATCCTCAATTGAAGTGACCACTAAAAACCTTGGAACTGGGAGTCCAGCTTTTTTGAATTCCTGTCGCTGGAATGCTTTGTCTACTGCAAAGCGAAGTGATTTCGAACTTGGTCGAGCTACAACGCCACTTTTCTCAAGTTCGGCGATTTGCTCGAGGTCAACGAGTTCGTGATCGAAAGTAACAACATCAACGTTCGCAGCAAATTTGGCGAGTGCACTGGCGTCCTTGGCGTCGCCAAATGTTGCTTCGTGGCATGTCGCCACGGCGCAGTCATCCTTAGAAGTAGCCAGAACATGCAGTTCTACGTTGACTGATTCAGCGGCTTCGCCCATCATTCGAGCTAATTGACCGCCACCGATCACACCGATGCGGACAGGGGAAGTAGGTTGTGAGTTGCTTGGCACACTAGAAACGCTAGCAATCCTGGAGGGACGCGAGAAAATGCGTATTGCAATTGGACTAAATACTGAAGGTTCGCTCAATGGCACCATTGAAAGAGCCAAGTCACTGAGGGACTTGGGCTTTACGTCCTTGTGGGCTTCACAGATCTTCGGACCAGACACCCTGACCGTTTTCGCTGTTGTAGGTCGTGAGGTTCCAGAAATTGATCTGGGAACTGCCGTGGTGCCAATTCAACCTCGTCATCCTTCAATGCTCGCGGCCCAAGCACGCACCGTCCAAGAAGCTATTGGTGGACACCTGACACTCGGTATTGGACTTTCGCACCAAGTAGTCGTTGAGAGCCTCTGGGGACTTCCCTTTGACCGCCCAGCGGGGTACATGCACGAATATCTCGATGCCTTGATGCCAATGCTTCGTGGTGAAACTGTCATGGCCCAAGGTGAGCGCATCAAAGTGATTTCAATGGACTCGGTTGGCCCGAAGGAAACACGCGTTCCAAGTGTGATTGTTGCGGCACTCGGACCAAAGATGCTCGAACTTGCTGGCACGTACACCGATGGCACCGCACTGTGGATGACGGGACCAAAGACTGTTGCATCACACATCAAGCCACTTATTGATGAAGCTGCCGCCAAAGCGGGTCGTCCAACTCCGCGCATTGTTTGTGGACTGCCCGTAAGTGTCACAAGTGATGTTGCGTCAGCAAGCGCGAAGATGAATAAGGAACTCGAGATGTACCCGACGCTTCCTAGTTACGCAGCCATGATGAAGCGCGAAGGCGCAGAGTTGCCATCTGACCTCGCACTAATGGGTTCGAAGCAACAGGTGCTCGAGCAACTTGCTGGTCTAGCGGCATCAGGCGTGACTGAATTTAACGCCCAGGTCACTGGGACTAAGGATGAGATGGAAGCGACGTACGCCGCCCTGTTGGAGTTTGCTTCTAAATAATTACATCGGTGCGCGAGTGTGCTTGAACTCATTGATTTCAGGCTGGTTCGCCATCATTGAAACGAGCGATTCAATCACTGCAATAGATGCTTGGGCATCGCTGGTAGGACCATTCATGTAACGAACGAAAGTTGCGTCATTTCCAATAACGAATGTTGGAACACCGAACGATTCAACTTTCTCGAAACGCTTGAAAGATTCGCCAATGACCTGGTGAGGGCGCCGTGACGCAACATCATCGCGAACCATTTGCATATCAACACCGAGCGGAGAAAGCAGACCATCAATTTCTTCAATGTTGACCAGTCGAACACCTTTTTCGTGACGACCTCGAAACATCGCCTCGTGGGCATCAAGAAAGAGGTCAGGTTGCTGATCGCGAATTGAAGTACTCACTGCAAGGGCCAACAGCTCTGCGTTGTATTTTTCATTTTCCCAAACATCAGGTGAGCCTTCAGGCCTGTGACCTTGGCTCATGGTCCAGGGAACAAAGGTGACGTCAAATTTTCCGCCAGCCTTAAGAGCGCTCACCATGTGAAGGTGAATGTTCTTTGCGAATGGGCAGCGGTAGTCGTAGGAAAGTTCGAATGCAGTCATACCTAGAGCCTAGAGACTCTTAGCTAGGAACCGCTACGCCCTCGGAGCGACAAAGGTCCTTAAAATTGCAGAAGCGACACGCATTTTTTGAAGGAGTGGCAGGAAAATCTCCGTCGTTGTAATAGGAATTGATCTTTTGCCAAGCGGTGGCTGCTGCTTTTTCACGAGCACGAATGTTGACTTCGGTTACTGGACGCTCAACTGCTTCGCCATGAGCAACGTAGAGCAGTCGCATCTTTGTAGGTAGCTCACCAAGTTTTTCTTTGCAGAGAGCGGCATAGAGTTCAGCGTTAGCGAACGTTGTCGAATCAAATGAACGATTTGGTAGCCCACCCGTCTTGTAGTCAACAATTATGAGGTTGCCATCCTTGTCACGGTCGAGGCGGTCAAGTATCCCAAAAAGCGGTGCGCCTTCAATAGTCACTCCCATGCGCAGCTCAACACCTTCGTGGGACACTTCACGTGGGTCTTCCATCTCGAAATACGTAACAAGTATTTCTTCAGTTTCATTCAGAAGCCCCTTGAGCTTTTCGTCATTGAGGCCAATCTCTTCTCGAACTTTTTCAGTGAGAACTGATTCGATGGCTGGTTCCACATATTCACGAGCGCGCTCAATAGTTCGCTCAGGTGCTGGAAGTTTGAACAGGTGCTCAAAAATGTAGTGAGCGAAGTTTCCCTTGGCGCTTGCGTAACTAGCTGGCTGGGGGAGGCGCTCAACTGAGGAGTGTTGGTATTTCCTGGGACATGCCTGGAAGTCATTTAGACGAGATGGCGATAATGATTTGGGAAGTGCTTGTTCAAATGACATAGCAATACCGTACGGCACACATGTGACACCGTGAAGGACTAAAACATACCTATGAATAATGCACTTGGATACTGGAAGAGCCCATGGCCAGGTGAAGACGGTGGTCCATCAAGGTTGCAAATCGCCCCATCGATCACTGTGAGGGGTAAAAAGGCTCAGGTCATTTCTCGAATGTCAATTGTGAGCACCATGACGGTGCTTCGAGACCCAGGTGAAGTTTTCTTGCTTTGCCACACCGGCGGAGATGAGGCCGTTAGCTGGGTTGAGCGCATTAATCCTGAGACATTGGAAACGCTCGCGCGCTCAGGCGACCTGGTTGCTGGGCCAACATGGCCAGGTGGCATTGCAGCGCACGCCAATGGATACCTCTACGTGGTCTTTGGTCGCTACATCCACCAACTCAGCAGTGATCTCGAAGTCATTAAGTCATTAGAGCTTCCAAGAAATCGCCCGTATAACTCATTCGTGATTCTTGACAGTGGTGAAATTGTTTTAAAGGACTTTGGCGGCGCTCGCCCGGGTGTGCCAAGTACAACTCACAGTGTTGACTGTGAGCTTCTCGTCATTGATCCAAACACCCTAACTATCCTCGACAGTTATTTGCTTAACGAAGGGTCTGTTTCGAGGCTCAGCTCCAAGGGGCGAGACACCTACGTGGTAACGATGACTCAGCTGATTCGACTTCACTGGGACGGGAAGTCGCTGCAGCGTGACGACAGCTTCAGTGCAACGTATGTAACTGAAGAAGGTCAGGAGTTTGCCTGGGACCCAGTAATTACCAAGAGCGATGTGTGGATGCTAGACAATGGCGCTGGATCACAGAACTTCACAACGTCGCTACTTGGAATCGGAGATGCGAAGACATCCCAGAAGTTAATTCGTGTATCGCTGAGTGATGCCAGTGTTACGAATTACTCGGTAAATGACCAAGTCAATAGTTTGGTCTCCAATCCGCCATGTATTGATGAAGAACGTCAAGTTGCTATTGGTTACGACAGCGCTCATGGCGTGGTTAGCGCGTTCGCCTTCGATAATTCATCAACGCCTCTTTGGTCTAAAAAATTGAATCATGCAATGCACCCAATTCTGTTGCCAGAGGAAGGAGTCGTGATGATGAATGACTTCAGAGTAGAGACTGGACTCGAGGACATTGTTCTGCTCGACGTTTTGACTGGTGAGGAGTTGCACCGTGTGACAACAGAAAGCCCATTGCAGTCAGTGATTTTTGGCTCATGTGGTTTTTCAAATGATCTGTATGTTTGTTCATTCAGTCACGTAAGTCGCATCTCTTTTACTACTTGACCACAAATTTCTTGATGCGTCGAGTTAAAATGAAGCGTGAAAAAATACGCCATTGAAATTCGACAGGGAAATCTCCTGCGCGAAGAGCAGTGGGCTGGCGTCTCATCGGGTGATCCGGTGATTGTCGATGGCGTAAAAGAACGCAGACAGGCATGGGTTTTCATCGCCCACGTACTCAATTCAGTGACCAACGAAGAGTGGGTCGAAGTTCGCGGTGGCAAAGCAGGGGAGAGCAAAACTCGCTCCTTCAGACCTGAGCTGATTTATCCAATGACCGCCAAAAAAGGCTCGAAGTTAATTGGTCTGCCACTCTGCGTAGCTCCGCAGCTACCTATTTACTAGACAGGAGAAGTCAGTGAATTTTGCGATTGCATCTCCTCAAACTTGGAACATCACCAATGCAATTGGTGCTCACACGGTTAGCGCAATTTTTATTTGTGGAGTTTTTGTGTTTGGGGTTAGCGGAGGTTTGGCTGGAGCTCAAAAGAATCTTGACTTTTTTGGAGCAGTGGTCATTGCGGTAGTGGTTGGAATGTCTGGTGGAGCATTTCGCGACATTTTTCTTGGAATCGCAGCGAAAGAAATATTTGACTGGCGAGTTGTTACTGCTGCACTTGCTGGTGGATTAATCGCTTTCTTGGCCCACGTTCCACTGCTTCGATTCCATTCGTCAATTCAAATTCTTGACGCCGTCGGTCTTTCACTATTTAGTGTTATTGGAGCTGACATTTCGCTAATTCATAATGCTGGGCCGCTCGCCTCGGTGATCCTGGGACTAACGACAGGAATTATTGGTGGAATTATTAGAGACGTAATCCTTAATGAAATTCCTCAAGTTTTTAAAGCGGGCCTCTACGCAATCCCTTCGTTGCTGGCTTCAGGCCTCGTAGTGCTTGGCTATGAATTGAAAATCAACTCAATCGTTTGGTACGC
>DAIQPM010000015.1:0-4813 GCA_036787355.1 Acidimicrobiales bacterium | reverse complement strand
CCACCTTCGTATTCATGAACAGCAGCTTGCTTAATTCGCTCTCCAATTGCATGTGCATTTTCTGGCGGTGCCATGATGTCGAACTTTCCAACGCCTACGAGCACTGCAGCCGTAATAGAGCTAATACGGTCTGCAACGTCATGACCAGATCGTGCACCAAGTTGAAGACCAAGCACATGAAGCTGGTCACCCGATAGTGGCTCCGAAGGACGCAACAGGGCGCGGTCGCGCGGATGCTCTTCGAGCCACTGTGGCGTGAAGCGACTGTCAGCAAGTTTTGGAGTGAATTCCTTCAGTTCTTCTTCGCTTAATTTGTCGAGCTCATGGAGCGGATATGACGATCCTGCAATGCCACCTGCACTTGTTGACCACAAGACGAGTTTTTGGACGTAACTGGGAAAGGTGACCGCAAACTCTTGTGCCACCATTCCTCCGAAGCTCACACCAAGAAGAATGCAAGATGTGACACCAAGTCCATCCAGAATTGCTCGAACGTCGTTGGCATAATCAGCCATTGTCCATGGCCCTGGTGGAGTTGAGGAGCCACCCATGCCTCGGTGATCAAACGCAATGACGTCTGCATTTCTTCTGAGGCTTTCTAGGAAGATTGTGGACGAATCAATTGTTGCCCCGGTGCCATTTAGGAGTAAAACCGTTGGACCAGAGCCACCGCGTTCCACAAGGTATTCGCTGGTGTCCGTGACTACATGAGTTCGGTGTGGACTGCTCATTGGAGCGGGTGGCGGGAATCGAACCCGCGTGGCCAGATTGGAAGTCTGGAACTCTACCATTGAGCTACACCCGCGCGTCTCAAATGAGACTCGGATAAGTCTAGGCGAACATCTAGCGTGGTGGTGTGGAACAGACAATGTATGACCAAGTCGGTGGTCAAGAATTCTTTGTTCGCTTGGTCGATGCGTTTTACGCCGTTGTGGAAAAAGACGAACTTTTACGCCCGATGTACCCGGAAGATCTCACAGACGCCAAGCAGCACCTGGTCTTCTTTCTGGTCCAGTACTGGGGTGGTCCACAGGTCTACATGGAAGCAAGAGGCCACCCCCGACTGCGAATGAGGCACGCGCCGTTTCGTATCACCAAAAAAGCCCGTGACAACTGGCTGAGTGCAATGGGTCAAGCCCTGGAGAGCGTGCGAAGCGAACTCTCTCAAGAGCAATACGTCGAGATGAACTCGTATTTCGACATGGCCGCTCATCAACTTCGAAACGCGTAGCCATCACGCTGGAGCGGCTTAATTTTTTTTAGGCTGGTGTCATGCAGGGCCGTTCCGCACTTCGAGAGAATGAACACAGAATCATTTCAGTGACCCCGGTCGTATCTGGCCTGCTTCGACCATTATTGAGCCTCGCCACTTCTCTGGTCTGCGTCGATTTCGTTGTCACCCACCTTCATGCGCTCTCATCGCATGAAGGGCTTCTCCTGCTTATCTTTGTGGGTCCTTGCTTGGTAGTGGTGGGAACCAGAACGTGGAGATGGCGCTCACACAAACTGCACGTGACCAACCAGAGAGTTATTGCTGAGGGTGGCGTGGCAACACGCTTTACTAACGCTGTAGAGCTTCGCGACATTCTGGGCACGCGCATCGATCAGTCGTTCATTGAGCGACTACTCCGCCGGGGAGAAGTCGTTCTTGACACCGCTTCCGGTCCGTTCTACTCGGGACTGGTCAGCCATCCAGCAGCACTTTGTCGTCTGATTGACTCTGAGCGCGCAACTCCATCAACTGGAAATGTGCCACTCGACACAGTCTTTGAAGCAGATCTTCAACCGGACCGAGCGTTTGAGGTTCGCCCCCGCACGAGGGCTACGAATGATGATGAATGGTCTTAGTGATCAGACGAGTACCGTGATTGACGTGACTACTCGATATCGCTGCACGGCATGTGGGAATTTGACTCGCTTTGATGTGGTTGAGACCACTTCAATTCGTTCTTTTCACCACTTCACGGTTGGCGGAGATCTTTCAATTGAAGAGCCAGAGATTATTTCGAAGAAGGTCGAATCAGTTGATTGTCGCTGGTGCGGCCATGGTCGCGGTGTAGAGGAAATTACCGAGGGCGAGTGAGTTCATTCGATCTACCTAGACAGCGTCTTGTTGATCTGCGTTTTAGTGGAACGGTTAATGGAGCTCCAGTTACAAAGTCGATCACCGAGAAAACTTTGGTGGTTGCAATAAAGCCAAACTGTGATGGCTGTCGTGATTTTGTGCATTCCACCCTGCAAGACCTAGCGAACGTGAATGTCCTGGTTGTATCTGAGTCCAATGATGGCAATGGCGAGTGGGCAAATGGAAATCAAGAAGTACTCATTTCACCTGAAATACTTGCAACTCTGGGCATTAAGTGGCCTCCATTTTTTGTTTTGATTGACCCCGCAACTTCAATGATCATCACTGAGGGTGTTGTCTTTGGACCGTCGCAGATTGCCAAGGAAATCGCTCCGTTCCTTATTTGATGTCACACCCTTAGTGAAGGCTCTCTTAAAGCGAAAGGGATCAAATGAGTAAGAACATTGAAGTATCGATTAGCTGTAATGAATGTGTCAGAAGAAGCACACCAGACTGTGATGACTGCTTGGTGAGTTTTGTCTTAGGCAGCACACCAGACGAACTCGTGATGTCGAGTGATGAAGCGAAGATTATTGAAATCTTCACTAGCGAGGGAATGATCCCTAGTCTCAAATACCGTCAAAGAATTGAGTCAAAGCCCTGAGAGTTCTGCGAAGTAGCGTGGTTGCATGGCGCGCCACTTACTCGTGACCAATGACTACCCGCCAAAGACGGGTGGGATTCAGGTCTACTTACACGAACTATGGCGCCGTTTAGAACCCGGCCGTGCAGTAGTACTCACTGCTTCTTCACATGAAGATGCGCCAACGTTCGACCTTGAAACAGATGTTGAAGTAGAGCGCATAAAAGGAAAAACTCTCTTCTTTCCAACGAGACGCGCACTTCGCGCCATCGAAGATGCAATCGCGCGCCACCAACCTGACCTTGTCCTGCTTGACCCAGCGTGGCCACTCGGACTTCTTGGTCCAAGACTCTCAAAGCCCTACGGAGTAATTCTTCACGGTGCCGAGGTAACCATCCCAGGTCGACTTCCACTTATTGCATCAAGCCTTCGCTACATCCTTCGCCACGCCAGTGTTGCAGTTTGTGCCGGAACGTACCCAGAACAAGAAGCCAGGCGCAACGCAGGCGAATACATGCCGCCAGTAGTGCAGATACCGCCTGGCGTTGACACCAGCCGTTTTGTTCCACTCGAGGCATCGAAGCGAGAAGAAGTTCGAAAGAATCTCGGACTCGATCCTGATGCGCTGCTCGTCAGCTCTTACTCACGGTTAGTGCCAAGAAAAGGCATGGATACGCTCATTAAAGCGTCAGCAAAACTCCAAGTAAACATTCCAAACCTGCAAGTAGCAATTGGTGGATCTGGTCGCGACCGTGATCGGCTCGAGAAGTTGGCGAAAAAACTGAAGGCTCCCGTGGTTTTCTTGGGGCGCGTCGCCGATGATGATTTAAGCCCATGGTTAGGTGCGAGTGATCTGATGGTGATGGATTGTCGAAGTAGGTGGCTTGGACTCGAACAAGAAGGCTTCGGCATTGTTTTCGTTGAGGCAGCAGCCAGCGGAGTGGCTCAAATTGCTGGACGCTCTGGTGGCAGTCACGAAGCAGTTCTTGATGGGGTGACGGGAATCGTGGTGGCAAAGTCACGTAGTTCCCAAGCCCTAGCTGTTGCCATGGGAGAACTGCTTATGGACAATGAGCAGCGCTCTCGCTTCGCAGCCCAGGCTCGACTGATGAGTGAAGAACGTTTCGACTGGAACGCTCTAGCGTTGCGCCTAGGAAACGGACTTCAGCCGTTCGACAGCATCAATACCAGCGTTTAACTGCTCTAAGGTATTGGCAAGAGGAGGGCACGTGGCACAGTGCGCAACATTGTCAATTGTGGTTAACGCCTCACCTGACACCGTCTATTCCGTGGTCACTGACTTCGAGGCCTACTCGCAGTGGGTGAGTGAACTAAAGAAAATTGAAGTTCTAGAACGTGATGCTGATGGGCGCGCACTCGAAGTTGAATTTCGTGCCGCCGCCTTCGGTCGCTCTACAACGTACGTACTTCGCTACGACTACAGCCGTGCTCCAGGTCAGCTGAATTGGAAACAAGTTGATGGTGACATCACTAAGTCACTCGTTGGTCAGTACCGTTTTGAACCATCGGGAAGTCGCACGAAAGTTACCTACGACCTTGAAGTTGAACTTGCAGTGCCAATTCCATCGTTCGTGAAGGCTCGTGCCGCACAGCGAATCCAAATCCAGGCCCTTCGAGAACTTAGAGAGCGTGCAGAGCGGCGTTCATGAATGACGTTGCAATAGGTGTCGACATTGGCGGCACTAAGTCTTTAGCTCTACTTGTTTCAAGAGATGGAAAAATTCTCGGAGAAGATCGCCGTCAAACACCACACGCACCTGATGCCAGTGATGAAATGACCTTGGCAATTGGCGAGCAAATTATTTCACTGTGTGCCAAACAGAGTCTTGACCCTAAAAGCATCAAAGTGGGTCTCGGACTTCCAGGACTCATACGACGTGACGGCACTCTCGCCTACGCGCCGAACTGGCAAAGTGCTCACGGAATAAATCTTGCGGAGTCGCTCAAAAAACAACTCGGAACACCACATGTCTATTCAGACAATGACGCAAACTGCGCTGCGCTGTGTGAACACGAATGGGGAGCAGTAAAAGGCATTGAAGATTTTGTCATGGTGACACTGGGCACAGGTATCGGTGGCGCGC
>DAIQPM010000088.1:0-4029 GCA_036787355.1 Acidimicrobiales bacterium | reverse complement strand
GAGTTCACTTCGCAGTTCGCCAGAAAAGAGTCGTGGCTCAACTTCGCTCATGACGATGTGACTGCGCACATCTGCAACCAGGAACGATGCAATGTCTGCGCCATTTACCTGCACGCCATCACTATCAGGAATGAAACGTGCGAGTCGGTCACAGAGGTATGACGCCTCTGCTGGGGATTCAGTTACTAGACCTGCGAAGTCGCCCTGGTGAAGCAAAATTCCAGAGACATGATCCTGAAGTGAAGTGATTGTGCTCGGCCATGCAAGTGCGCGCTCGGGGTCGGCAATTGTTGGCTTCACGGAAAGGATTCGAATAACTTTTCCAGCACCAACGTAGGCACGAGTTGTTGAGATCACATATTCAATTGCGGTGCGAAGTGGGGTGGTGAGAAAAGTGGTGTAGCCAAAGAATGCAACTAACTGACCAGGTTGCAAGCTGTGATTCATTACGTCTCTGGCGCCCAGGTAAGTAACGATGGCGGTAAGTAGCGCGGGGAGAAGTACCTGACCTGACTCGAGGCCAGCTTGAGGCCAGGCAATGCGCCATCCCGTGACTTTTACTTTTTGACTCTGCTCAACATAGTTAGTAAGAAAAACTTCTTCACCACCAACTCCGCGCAAAATGCGAAGTCCAGTCACGGTGTCTGAACCCAGAGCGGCGAGCCTTCCGGCCGCTTCACGCTGGGCGGCCTGGGCTGCGTGCAGTGGTTTCATTAGCGGCGTGGTGAGCGACGCCAGAAGTGGAACGCCGAGAAGAACGATAAGACCAAGCTGGACTGATGAGCTCAACAAAATAAATGAAACAACGAGCCACGAAATGATTGCACCCATAAAACGTGCAAATACGTCAAAGGCTCCACCAATGCGCATCGCATCAGCTGCGACGGTGTTCACAATGTCACCTGCTTGAACAACGTCAGTGACTGCGCTTCCGGTGCTTGCTACGTGGTGACCAATTGCTTGAACTGTCCGGTACGCCGCATTCATCCAGTTGGTTACGGCGAGTTGATGGCGAAACATGCCACAGAGTGCTTGGAAGAGTCCGAGCAACATAACAATTGCGGCCCAGCGAAGTAGTTCAGCGAGCGAGTGATGCGCTACACCTTTATCAATCGCAACTCCAACGGCGGCCCACAATAAGGCTTGGCAAAGCATCCAGCCAATGCCGAAGCAAGCATTCATAATGAGAAGCCATTTTTGATTTCTTGCTATCCATAACAAGTAACGAAAAGGAGATCGAATGTCCGGAGTGCCTGGATTCTTTTCTGGAAGTTCTCGGAGCGGCAAACGAAGCACGAACTAGTTTGCCAGTTTTCTGCGGCTTCTTGGATTACTTCTGCAAACCCTTGCGGGTGGATAGTGAGACGACCTGTAAGCGGGGTTCTGTCCACCTTCCTTGCGGAAGGATGGGTAGCCATCCATCTAAGCGATCTACCTCGGAAGTGTCCTGTTTCCAGAACATGCGGGCCACGCGCTCCCACGTTTGATCTTGCTCCGGGTGGGGTTTACCTAGCTATCTCAATCGCTCAAGATACTGGTGCGCTCTTACCGCACCGTTTCACCCTTACCTGTTCTTAGTTGCCTAAGCCATCGGCGGTCTGTTCTCTGTGGCACTGTCCTGCACGTCACCGTGACTCACTATTCGCGAGCACCTTGCCCTATGGAGCCCCGACTTTCCTCACTACTTGTTGCCAAGTAATGCGGCTACCCAGTCCTCTCACTATCCGCAACAATTCTGACACATCAGGGCAAAAACCTCAAGAGGCATCTTTTTGTCACTGGGGGCAGGTAGCCTCGCCTCGTGGTTCCTGACGAAATTTCAACCGATACCCACATCCATGAGGTGGGAGAGTTCTATGAACTCTTGACCGCTCAATTGGAATCGGCCTACGGCAAGCGCAACCCCCAGTGGGTCAGAGGTGAAATCGCGAAGGTCTATGAAAAAGGACACGTCTACATCGACCTCGTTGACGCTGGATCATCACCATCTGATGCAAGACGACCAATGCTCGGCACTCACTGCTGGCAAGGGCCATGGGGCTCTCTCAAGCGCAAACTCTCTGAAGATGGAATAACCCTCAAAGAAGGAATGGTCGTTAACTTCCTCGGTTACGTAGACGTCTATGCGCCTCAGGGAAAAATCGGATTCACAATTATGCAGGTTGACGTTGAAGGCCTGCTCGGTGACGCAGCAAAACGTCGTGCAGATTTAATTAAGAAACTCCATGCTGAGGGTGTTGTTGAAGCGAATAAGCAAACAGTTGTCCCACCAGTGCCACTTCGCGTTGGACTTGTCGCCAGTCCCGGGACCGAGGGATACAGCGACTTCACTGGACAGCTACTTAATTCGGGATATGGATTCGAAATTACTTTGGTGAAAACCGCAGTGCAGGGTGACACCGCTCCACCGCAAATCGTTAGTGCGATTCAAGCACTCGACGCGCATGGCGTTGACATCATCTGCCTCGTGCGTGGTGGAGGATCGAAGGGCGACCTTTCATGTTTCGACGACGAACGGATTGCTCGCGCCATTGGCGCATCATCAACGCCGGTCTTTACGGGCATTGGCCACACCGGTGATGAATCAATTGCTGACATCGTGGCCCACACCAGAGCCATTACTCCGACAAAGCTTGGTGAAGAGATTGCTGCTCTCGTGAGCGGATGGCACCAACGACGCGTGGTCATTCCTGCACAGCGAATCATGGTGGGAACTGCAGAAGTTTTGGATGAAGCAACTGAATACCTCGCAGAGCGCCGCCGCACCATGATTTTTGCTGTTCGTGACCGCCTACGAGCAGAGCGTCGACACCTTGGCTCTGTTCGCCAGCAACTTCTCATGCAGAGTCGTCACGTGATGACCTCAGCAGGTCAGCTCATCACCAGCACTAAGCAACTCCTCGGTGCCTATGACCCTAAAAAGCGCATGGCCCAGGGCTGGTCGGTAACGACCAATGCCAGTGGTCAAGTGGTGAAGTCCCTTGGCGACGTTGCGGTGGGCGAGAACGTACGAGTTCTCGTTAGTGATGGATCATTTGAATCAACAGTGAATAAGAAAGATGGAAACTCATGACAAAGAACATGGACTGGAATGAAGCAGCCAGCGAACTCAACGCAATCGTTGAATCGTTCGACGAAGGCGAAGTGTCGGTTGACGACCTGTTCGTGAAACTTGAACGCGCCACTGCAATTATTGAGTCGCTAGAAGCTCGACTTGATGCAACGAAGGCAAAGGTCGAGGAACTTGCTCCTCGGATTGCTCAGGTGGCTAACGACGAATGAGCGACTCGTTTTATTTCCGACAGCTCCTCGCCGGACGTGACTTCGCAGTAGGAAACGACATTGCGCGACAAATGCTCAACTTCGCCTACGCAATTGGTGACAAGGAAACAGGGGAGGCAATCCTCGTTGACCCTTCGTACCACCCAACCGAGCTCGTAGAAAAAGTTGAAGCAGATGGCTTAAAGGTTGTTGGAGTAATTGCCACTCACTTTCATGCTGACCACATTGGCGGCGACCTCATGGGATATGAAATCCCTGGCATCGCAGAATTACTGCAGTACCGAAACGTTCCAATCCACGTGCAAGCAACTGAGGTCGCGTGGGTGACTAAGGGAACTGGTGTTGAAGCTGTAAACCTTGTCCAGCACGAAAGCCACGACATCCTAAAAGTTGGAAAGTTTGAGATTGAATTCATCCACACTCCGGGCCACACACCTGGAAGCCAGTGCATGCTGGTAAATAACTGTCTCATCAGTGGCGACACACTTTTCGTAGACGGCTGTGGTCGCACAGACTTCCCCTACTCACAACCAGAAGAGATGTACATCTCGCTCAACGAACGACTCGCTGGCATCAAAGATGAAGTCGTTCTCTATCCCGGCCACCTTTACTCAGCTGAACGTCATGCCCCAATGGGCGAAGTTCGAAAGAACAACTTCGTCTTGGCACCGGTTTCAAAAGAGCAGTGGCTAGCGATGTTCGCTCGATGACACTCAGCTCAAACGATCACGTTGTTGTAGTTGGTGC
>DAIQPM010000087.1:0-4084 GCA_036787355.1 Acidimicrobiales bacterium | reverse complement strand
GTGCACCCTTCTCGAGGACATAGGAAACAAGCGCGACATTGTCAAGAGCCGGCTCGGTGTTTGGCATCGCGACAATGGCGGTGTAGCCACCCATCAAAGCAGCGAGCGCACCACTTTCAATCGTTTCTGCTTCTTCACGACCAGGTTCACGAAGGTGTGTGTGAATGTCTACGAAACCAGGCCCAACCCAGCAATCCTTCGCATCAATCTCGATAGTTCCGCTTGGTGCGTCAACTTTCTTTGCAACTGCAGCGATCTTTCCGTCAACAATCAGCACGTCAGCAATTTCTTCACCAGAGGCGCTGTGCACGAGTCCTTGTCGAAGTACGTAATTAGTCATTGTCTGTTCCTTCACTCGATCCAGCGATTGTTAAATACAGCGCAGCCATTCGAACTGGCACACCATTTGCGACTTGTCGTTCAATGATTGCCTGGCTCGAGTCGGCAACTCGGCTGTCAATCTCTACGCCACGGTTCATGGGACCCGGGTGCATGATGAGCGCACTGGGCTTCAGGAGCTTCTGGCGCGAAAGTGTTAGTCCATAAGACTGTGTGAACTCTCCGAGTCCTGGAACAAATGATCCTGTTCCACGTTCTTTTTGAAGACGAAGCAGGCCAACAACGTCAGCCCACGCCAAAGCTTCGTCAAAGTCATCAGCCACCGTCACGGGCCAACCTTCAAGGCTGCTCGGCAGTAATGTTCCCGGAGCCGCTATTCGAACTTCAGCGCCAAGAGCTGCGTACGCCGCAATGTCACTACGAGCCACACGACTGTGGCGGATGTCGCCAACAATCAGTATGCGAAGACCCTGAAAGAGCTCAGCGCCCGATTCAAGCCCGCTAGTGCCACGTCGCTCAGCGAGAACTTGGCGAACAGTGAAGACATCGAGGAGGCCCTGCGTCGGATGCTGGTGCTGTCCGTCACCGGCATTGAGCACGTGAACGTGTGGAACATAGTTGCTCACCTGTAGAGCCGCTCCACTGGACTGATGGCGCATAACAACTGCATCAATCCCAAGCGCATCAATAGTTGCGATGGTGTCTCGAAGCGATTCACCTTTTTTCACGCTGCTGCTCGCAACGGCGAGTGACAGCACGTCAGCGCTGAGTCGCTTCGCGGCGGTTTCAAAGCTCAGTCGTGTTCTTGTTGATTCTTCGAAGAAGAGTGACGCAACGACGCGTCCCTTTAGAGCTGGGACCTTCTTTATTGTTCGCTTGTTCACTTCCACGAACGACTCGGCAGTGTCGAGCACTTCGAGGATTGCCTCTTTTGAAACATTGTTGAGCGAAAGAAGATTTCCACCGCGGATTGAAGTAATCATTTCTTCTCTCCTATCCACACGCCCTCGAGATTTGCCACGATCGCCTCAGCTTCAGACGTTGGAAGGTTCTTTCCTACGAAGTCAGGTCGGATAGGAAGTTCACGGTGACCGCGGTCAACCATCACGCAGAGCTGGATGGCCTTTGGTCGTCCGTAGTCAGAGAGCGCATTGAAGGAAGCCCTGATTGTGCGACCGGTGTAGAGGACGTCGTCAACCAAGATGACAGTCTTTCCAGTGAGATCTTCATCGATGAGTGTCTGTGCGGACTTCGCTACCGGGTGGACTGAAAGATCATCTCGGTAGAACGAGACATCAAGCATGCCAAGTGGCACTTCGCTCGTTGAAATGTCACGAAGAAGTCCGACAATTTTCTCAGCGAAGGGCTTGCCGCCAGTTTGCAGGCCAATTATGACCACATCCTCAAGGGACTGATTGCGCTCGATGATTTCATGGGCCATGCGCTTTAAGCCACGCGCTACGTCGTCGGCCGATAAAAGCTGGCTCTTTGCAAAAAACGTCAGACCACCGTTAGGCGTCTGACGTTCGCTAGTACTACTCATGTGTCTCCTGTCGTACGAGCCTCACAGGACTCGCTTCACGACAGACCTTCGGAGCACCCCATACTGGGGCACTCCGAAGAGCTGTTGTTAATGAATTGTGTTAATTGTAGTCGTTAGCGCCGAGATGGCAACTGCTGAAATTGCAACCCATACCCAGAACATGCGGACAAGGCGTGATTGGTACCAATTTTCAAGGTTTATAGCTCCACGTGCAGAACGAAGCGTTAGACCAATTCCAAGGAATACCAGCAAAATCAAGTGAACAATTCCTGAACCAATGATGATCATCATTGACGATCCATAGGCAGTGAATGCCATGACCGCACTGTCATTGTGGATTGAGTAAATCTGAGGAATCAGTGACAGCTGGTGGAATGAAATCAAGATTGCTACAAAGGCGACAATTGTTCCAAGTGCGGCAAGTGTTGTAAACGCTTTCTTGTTCTTAGCAACACGAAGTGCCCGTTCAGCTAACCAGATGAGCCCTGCACTGGCAGCGGTAACTGCGGTGCCGAGCCAGTTAAGTCCGGCACTGAGTGGTCCAACAACAACATTTGTTGGGCTCGCAGGATTGCTTCCATTGAACACATTGGCGTCGTAGTACGACCATGAGTGTCCACCTGGAAGCTGTGGTCCAGGGTAGCCAAGCATGCTCATCCAGTGGCCGCTCGTGTTAACGCCTCGTAGGTAGAGGTAGGTAAATACCAATGCAGCGAGTGTCAGTGCGTCTCCACCAATGAAGAGCCAGATTGACATGCGTTGGCGCCCATCAACTACTTCAGGCGGCTCATGGTGCCCGCCATCGGCGTGAGCATCGTGGTGTGCGTGGGTATCGATACTCATGAAAGCACCATTTCCTTTTCAAAGTTGTATGGGTCCTCAGTAATTACTGGCAGAACGTCGAAGTTCTCAAGTGGCGGTGGTGTTGAAACCAACCATTCAAGTGAGTTCGCGTGCCATGGGTTTGAGCCTGATGGCTCACCGTGGTTCCAGCAGTAGATAACCGCTCCACCAAGCACAAGCATTCCAGCCATGATCATGTAGGCACCCATCGTCGTAATGAAGTTGGTGTGCTCAAAGATAAAGCTGTACGAAGAGTAACGACGTGGCATACCGCGCAGTCCCGAGACGAACATTGCAAGGAATGTCACTTGAACGCCGATGAAGGAGAGCCAGAAGGAAATACGGCCCAGCTTCTCATCCAAGAAACGACCGGTGACCTTCGGGTACCAGAATGCGAGTGCCGCAATTGCACCGAACAGAACGGATCCCACAAAGACGTAGTGGAAGTGTGCAGTTACGAACATTGTTCCGTGCAATTGGTTGTCAATTGGAATGTCTGAGAGGTAGATACCGGTAATTCCAGCGATGATGAAGTTCGCAATAAACCCGAACATCCACACCGTTGGAAGCTTCATCCAAATGTTTCCGCGCCAGAGTGTTCCAATAAGAACTAGGAAGAACAGACCAGTTGGAATTGAAATGAGCTCGGTTGTGACCATGAATGGACCACCAAGTGTTGGAGCCCAGCCAGTTGTGAACATGTGGTGAGCCCAAACAAGGATTGAAAGTCCAGCAAGTCCTGTCATTCCTGCAACCGCAGTGCGGTAACTGAAAACAGGTTTGCGAGCCATTACTGCAGCGATCTCAAAGAGCGCCGCAACTGCTGGAATCAGAATTACGTACACCTCTGGGTGACCCATTAACCAGAACAGGTTGGCCTGGAGCCATCCAGTTCCACCACCATTGCCAACGAAGAAGCTCGTTGATGCGGTGCGGTCAAGAATTTGAAGTGCCTCTACAAGCGAGAAGTAAGGGAAGGCGTAGAGCCCGAGTGCTGCAGCGATAATTGCACCCCAAACCATAATTGGGAGGCGCTCAAGTGTCATACCCTTGGTGCGCATTGTGAAAACAGTGCAGATGGTGTTCACACCAGCAACGGTCGTCGACACCGTAAAGACCAGGATCGAGAGCGCGAAGAAGTCCATTCCGACACCTGCTTGGTCCGTGATTGGAGCAAGCACAACCCATCCCATTGTCAGCGAGCCAACAGCAAGTGTTGTGAGTAGGAGTCCAGCGGCACCGACAAGTGTCCAGAGGCTTAGAGCATTAAGACGTGGGAACGCCATGTCTTTTGCACCACACATGATTGGAACAACAAAGTTTCCCCACGGTCCAGCAACAGCAACAATAAGCGCCAAG
>DAIQPM010000086.1:0-4139 GCA_036787355.1 Acidimicrobiales bacterium | reverse complement strand
ACGAACCCAGCTGCAAATACTTCTTGTGCAACGAAGGGGCAAGTTGTTGTGTATTCAAATATGAAATACACCTGCGTACTTTCTGGCAACAAACTTGTTTGGAGTGCAGGCGTAAAAGTGAGTGTCTTACCAACCACTACTACCACTACTACTTCACAAGTACCGACAACCACAATCGCTAACGAAGCAACCATCTATACCGCCTCAATGACAAAGCCACATCAACCAGTTGGACAAAATGGTGGCAAAGATGACTACCGATGTTTTTTGGTTGATCCAAACATCCCAATGGACGTTTATGTCACCTCTGTACAGTTTGTTCCACAACAACGTCCGTTTGTTCACCACGCATTGTTCTGGACTGTCGGCGCCAGCTCGATACCCACGTACAAGAAACTTGATGACAACGGCAATGGTTGGTCATGCTTTGGTGGTGTCACAACCGACTCTTCTACTGCAGACATTGCTTCTACGCTTGCAGGATGGGCACCGGGACGCCCAGTCGATACTTGGCCAGCTGGCTATGGCACGCGGGTCAATAAAGGCGACGAAATTGTTATGCAAGTGCACTACAACTTGCTCGCGGCACTTGGTGGCACAGTCCCTGCGGACCAGTCAAAGGTTCTCATAACCGCAGTGCCAGCAGCACTTAATTCACTCCAGCCGCTGTATGGTGAGGCATTCGCTGCTCCGGTCGAGTTGGCTTGTCCTCCAGGCGTTAGCGCGCCATTGTGCGATAGATCTAGTTCGCTTGCTGACTTAGCCGCCAGAACTGGTTCAAAGGCTGCGAGTGTTGAAGGTCAACTCCTACTGGCATGCGGTCAAGATTTCTTAAACCCAGTAGCCAGTTTGACCTCGTCGTGTGACAGACGGATTGGTCAAAGCGAGACGGTCATTCAAGCTGGAGCACATATGCACTTGACCGGAACCAGGCTCCAATTGATTCTCAATCCTGGAACAGCAAGGCAGCAGACATTGCTTGATAGCAATCCATTTGACTTTGACAATCAAGCACCAGTAACGCTGGCAAAACCTGTTTCGCTTAAGGCTGGAGACGTCGTGCGAATTGTTTGTACTTACAATCCTGGGCTACACCTTCTCGTTCCACAACTTCAGCAACTCCCATGGCGCTACGTCATTTGGGGCGATGGGTCTTCAGACGAAATGTGCTTGGGGTCTCTGAGAGTTACCCGTCCGTAGCTTTAGCTTCTGAGCTCTTCAGAGCTCATAGTTTTAGAAATCATCAGAACTAAGAACGAAGTTGCGACACAAGCAATTCCTGCAATGTAGAACGACAGCGAATAGTTGCCAAGCTGCTGGCGCATAATTCCAGCACCTAGCACCGCGACGGAGCCTCCAATTTGGTGGGATGCAAAAACCCATCCGTAGACCACCGTCGCTCGCTCGATACCTAAAACTTCACGACAAAGAATCAACGTTGGAGGAACCGTAGCAATCCAGTCGAGTCCATAAAAGATGGTGAACACCATTGTTGAAGGATGGACTGAAGAGAACAAAATTGATGGAAGCAGGAATAAAGAAACGCCACGCAAGAAGTAGTACGCAAAAAGCAACTTTCGTGGATCGTATTTATCGGTTAGCCACCCAGAAGCAAGAGTCCCAATAATGTCAAACACTCCAATGAGTGCCAAAAGACTCGCGGCCGTTACCTCCATCATCCCGTGGTCCATGCATGCAGGAATGAAATGTGTTCCAACAAGTCCGTTGGTTGAAAGTCCACAGACAAAGAATGAACCAAAAAGCAGCCAGAAGTTCTTCTTGTGGACCGATTCACGCAAAGTGACAATGGCCAAGCGCCCTGCATTCATGTTTGAGGCTGGAGGTGCTTGCCAGTCGAGTGGCGCCCCAAATGGCAGCAACCCAATCGCAGATGGTCGCTCGCGTAAGAAGAAGTAAACCAGCGGGATCATCAAGAATGCTCCACTAGCAACAGTGATGGACACTGATTTCCATCCGTGATGCACAGCAAGGTAGGAGAGAACGGGCAAGAAAATCAATTGCCCAGTAGAAGTCGCGGCTGAAAGTGCACCGACAACCAATCCACGATGCTTTACGAACCATCGATTGGCTACGGTTGCGGCGAAAATAAGTGCCATGGAGCCAGAACCAATTCCTACCATCACGCCCCACAGGAGATCGAGGTGCCAAGGCGACGTCATAAAAATTGTCCCGAATGCGCCAAGTCCAATTGTTGCGAGAGCTGACATCACTACTTTTCGAACCGTGAATTGCTCCATGAGTGCTGCAGCAAACGGTGAGATGAGGCCAAACAAGAGAATGTTGATGGAAATGGCAAATGAAACTTGCGAGCGGCTCCAACCGAAGGCCATCTCTAGAGGCATGATGAGAACTGATGGAGCTGATCGGAAACCGGCGGCCACTACTAGCGTGAGGAATGTCACCGCAGCAGCAATCCATGCGGGATGAAAACGCTTGTTCGGTGAAGAAGCTTTTTCATCTGACATAAGTGAAAAGACTAGTTCAAGTCAGCAAAAAGATAAGGTTTAGACGTGTCATATCGATGCAGTTACTGCCAAAAGCGCCACAGTACGGTGAATGAAGGACGGGCATGCAAGTTGCATTTTCACGAGCAATCTAAGGTTTTGCACCTCCCACTTCAATTTCAAAAAAATGAAGGTCGGTCAAAAAAGTAATACTTACCTTGCGTTCACCGTTCTGCCGGCATCCGTTAAGAATTGCTTTGTAGGATAAACGTATGAGCCTCCTAACACCCGAGCAGCGCGATCACTACTTAGTTAATGGCTGGCTGCTGTGTGATGACGTACTTCCAGTGAGTGTGACTGAGCTCCAGGCAGAAGTGAAGCGTATTGCATCGCTCAATAATTCAGAAATTCTTCACCACCATGAAATGACTGATTTCGGAGCGAAGCTAGCTCGAACAGAAAACTTTGTTCCTTTTTCTCCAATGCTTGACAATCTTTTGCAATCAAGCAAAGTTGCTCAAATTGCGGGAGAACTCCTTGGCGAAGAGGCGTATCTCTACAAGGAGAAAGTCAATTACAAGCTTGTTGGTGGTGCTGGGTTTCGACCGCACCAGGACAAGCCCGCCTACCCTTTTGTTGACCAAGTTCTTTCAGTGATGATTGCTGTCGATGACTCCACAATTGAGAATGGTTGTTTAGACGTAGTTAGTGCACGTCACCAAGCTTTGCTCGATCAAGATGAACGCGGGTGTTTGACGGCAAAAGACATTGACGCAATGAACTGGCAACCAATGCCACTACGTGCGGGCCAAACATTATTTTTTCACGCATTAACACCGCACCGAAGTGGGTCTAACAACTCACAGCGCGACCGACGAGCTCTCTATCCAACGTACAACGGAGCAAGTGAAGGTCGCCTTCGTGAAAAGTATTACGAAGCAAAAATTAAGGCCTTTGAAAGTCCAAGCGACTTTGAAGGCGTGCGACTCTCGCTAATTGGTGATTTTGAAGGAAGGCCAGTATGACAGGTATTACATCAGTAGACGAAATCTTTTCTCTGTATGAATCAAAAGGAAATGAAGCGTACGGGGAACGTGTCACTTCGCTTGAACACTCGTTGCAGTGTGCTCATTTAGCTCGAAAAGCCGGAGCTGATGATGAACTCGTGATTGCATCGTTGCTACACGATATTGGTCACATAGTTGCAGACATGCAAGGAACTGAACGTTTTGACATGGAAGTTGATGATGACGACCATGAAGCAGTCGGAGCCAGGCTGCTCTCTCCTCTGTTTGGACCCAAAGTATCTCAACCAGTGTCCCTGCACGTAACCGCAAAGCGCTGGCGCTGCACTGTCGAGCCTTCATACCACGACGGCTTAAGCGACACATCGAAGGCCACTCTGAAGGCTCAAGGTGGGTTGATGAGTGAAGAGGAATGTCGTCGTTTTGAACAGCACCCTGGTTTTCAGCGTGCGCTTGACTTACGTGGTTGGGATGACCTGGCCAAAGAGATGGACGTGGACTGTCCTCCACTTGAGTCCTATCGTGAACTGATGTTGCGATTGTTGCGCTCATGAACGTCCTCTTTATTACTCTCGATCAATTCCGAGCGGACTCAATGGGCTGTGCCGGTCACCCGCTTGTAAAGACTCCGAATCTCGACAGGTTGGCT
>DAIQPM010000085.1:0-4226 GCA_036787355.1 Acidimicrobiales bacterium | reverse complement strand
CTCGATGAAGTCATTGCCACAATTGCTGACCGACTCCGATCAGAAGACCGTGTCATGACACTGCATCTCCCACTTGATCGAGGTGACCTTCTTGCTATGGCTCACCGTGAAGGTGAAGTCATTGATATGAACATTACCGATGAAGCAGTCGTTGTCCATGTAGTTTTGGACACAGTAGGAGCGTCCAGATTCGCAGAATGGAGGGTGACGCCATGAGCTTTAGCCCGCCACCGTATCCATACGACCGTCTCGATGTTCTAAAAAAGTCAGCCGAGCGCTTTGAAGGCGGTCCAATTGACTGCTCAATCGGTACTCCTATTGATCCACCATTCCAGGGTGCCATTGACGAGTTGGCACGAGCAACCGGTGCGCGAGGTTATCCCACATCTGCAGGCTCACCTGAGTTTCGAAGTGCTGGAGCTGAGTGGTTGAAGCGTCGATTCAATGTGGACATCTCAATTGACAACCTGGCTGCATGTATTGGAACAAAAGAGTTCGTTGGCACGCTGGCTGGCTATCTCCACCTTCGCTCCCCAGAACGCGACACGGTGCTCTTCCCAGCAATCAGTTACCCGACCTATGCCATGGGAGCAACGCTCGCGGGACTTCGCTCAGTTCCAGTTGCGATGGTGAATGGAAAGCTTGACCTCGGTTCAATCAGCCCGTCGGACATTTCTCGAGCTCTAGTGCTGTGGTCTAACTCACCGTCTAATCCGACCGGTTTTCTTGACGACCTCGAAGCTGTTGCCAAGTGGGGACGAGCAAACAATGTCCTTGTAGCGAGCGATGAGTGTTACGCAGAGTTCACGTGGCTAGGAAAGCCACGCACAATCCTCGAGCATGGTGACACCGGGGTACTTGCCGTTCATTCAATTTCAAAGCGTTCAAACCTCGCTGGTGTCCGTGCTGGTTTCTATGCCGGTGACGCCGAGGTGGTTGCATTTCTTCGCTCTGTGCGCCAGCACGCTGGCTTCATGGTCGCCGGTCCAGTTCAGTCAGCGGTTGCCGCTGCCTACCGAGACGATGCTCACGTTGAAGTTCAGAAGAAGATCTACCTCTCAAGACTCGAAATGATGTCTGAGGCTCTTGAAGCCTTTGGCGTGACAGCACCCGTTCCCGAGGGATCGTTCTACCTTTGGTGTTCTAAAGATGGCATGGATGGATGGGAACTTGCTGCGCTACTGGCAGAAACGTCGGGACTCATTGTTGGACCTGGTGAACTCTACGGCGAAAGTGGAGCGGCATTTGCTCGAGTTGCTGTTGTTCAGCCCGATGAACGATTGGCCCTTGCTGCAGAAAGGCTGTCAAAAGGTTAAGACCTTCGCAAGTACGATGGAGAAATGAGTTCGCTCGAATCCAACATCGAAAAGTGGTACAGCCAAATCGGAGATATGACTCCGCAAAACCTTGAAGCGCGAAGGGATGTTGAACTAGTCATTGCCAAGCTTGATGACGGTCAACTTCGCGTTGCGCAAATCAATGACAAGAACGAAGTTGTGGTTAACGAATGGGTCAAGAAGGCCATTCTCCTTCTGTTCCGTCTTCGTGGTCTTGAAAAGGCCGAAGTAGGGCCCTTTGAATTCCTCGACAAGCTCGAATTGAAGACTGACTACGAACGCCGGGGCGTTCGCGTTGTTCCTGGGGCGTCAGCACGCCGCGGGAGCTTCCTAAGCCCAGGGGTAATCCTGATGCCAAGTTACGTAAACATTGGAGCATGGGTTGGCCCAGGCACGATGGTTGACACGTGGGCAACTGTTGGTAGTTGTGCGCAAATTGGCTCGAACGTTCACCTCGCTGGTGGCGTTGGAATTGGTGGAGTTCTAGAACCTGCGAACGCGGTACCAGTCGTTATTGAAGATGACGCGTTCATTGGAAGCCGCTGCATGGTTGTTGAAGGTGCACGTGTAGGCAAGGGTTCAGTGCTTGGAGCTGGAACTATTCTCAATCCATCTATTCCTGTAATTGATGCGCAGACTGGTGAAGAAGTTTCTAGAGGTTATGTACCTGACTACTGCGTCGCAGTGAGCGCAAACCGCAAGCGTGAGTACCCAGGTGGAGAGTTCTACTTACCTTGTGTACTCATCATTAAGCGAATGAGTGAAGGCGAGCGACACAACAAGGCTGCTCTTAATGACATTCTTCGCGACCATGGTGTAGCAACGTGAGTCGATTAGACGACACCCTTGCCCTAGTGGCAATTTCGTCAGTCAGTCGTAACGAAGCCGAACTTGCATCCCACATTGAGAAGCTGCTTTCAACAAATCCAGCTCTTGAAGTAACGCGAATTGCAGACAATGTTGTCGCTCGAACTACAGGACCGCTTCCTGAGCGCGTACTGATTGCAGGCCACATTGATACGGTGCCGGGTGAAGCCAGCGAAGCAAAAATTGTTGGCGATGTGCTCCACGGCGTTGGTTCTTGTGACATGAAGGGTTCGGTTGCGGTGATGTTGGAACTCGCAATGTCAAGCAAGCCACGCTCAACTGAGATCACGTGGGTTTTCTACGCCAAAGAAGAAATCGCTCGCAGTGAGTCAGGGCTTCATGAAGTTCTCGCTGCTAACCCTGATTTGTTAAAGGCCGATGTGGCCATCCTTGGTGAGCCATCTGACGGTGGCATTGAAGCAGGTTGCCAGGGGAGCCTTCGTGTTGAAATTGAATTAAGGGGAGCTCGCGCTCACACCGCTAGGCCATTTACTGGTCGTAATGCTGTACACCGCGCAGGAGAAGTGATCTCGAAAATTGCGGCTTTCACCCCTCGTGAAGTTTCAATTGATGGTGCCACCTACGTAGAACAGATGCAGGTTGTGGCGGTGAATGGTGGCATTTCGCCGAACGTTGTTCCTGACAACTCTTCTCTCACCGTGAATCACAGGTTTGCTCCAGACAGAAATACCGATCAAGCACTCGCTGCAATCAAGCAACTTCTTGGATCTTCAATTGAAGATGGAGACACGATTCAGATTATTGATGCCGCTCCCAGCGCTGTGCCATCGTTAACAAATCCTCGCCTTGAATCATTGATTTCATTAACCGGTGTTCCCGTTAGAGGAAAGCTTGGATGGACCGATGTTGCCACGTTCGCAGAACTAGGAATTCCAGCAACCAATTTCGGTGCAGGCGATCCACTGCTCGCACATCGAAGCGATGAATTCGTCACGCTACAAGAGTTAGATGAATACGCCCGTGTTTTGGATCAGTGGCTCAGTAATTAGTAATTACGAAGCACTGAAATAACACGACCAAAAACCGCAACATCCTTAGAGTCAAATTCCATTGGTTCCATTGTGCTGTTTTCTGGCTTCAGTACAGTGCGTGCTCCTTGTGGGAAGTAGCGCTTTACCGTGGCTTCGTCTCCAGGGATTCCTGCAACGACGATTTCGCCCTTGTTAGCCGTGACTTGTCGCTGCACAACAATGAAGTCACCAGGAAGAATTCCAGCATCGATCATTGATTCTCCGCGAACTTGCAACACGAAGCTGTCACCACGACCCGCAAATTGTTCTGGAATCGACATGAGCTCATGCGTGTTTTCTGCAGCGAGGACTCCGGTACCGGCCGCTACGTCACCTACGAAGGGAATGTGTCGGATGTGCTGGTCGGGCATTGGGTTTTCGGCATCGAGTCGAACAATCAGCGTTCGTGGCTGCTGTGGGTTGCTAACAAGAAAGCCACCCTCTTTTAGGACATTGATGTGGGTGTGAACGGTGGCGGGGGCCAGGCTCACATGAGTGCCAATTTCTCGGATAGTCGGCGGGAAGTTGCGCTCTCGCTGGCAGGTTGCTATGTATTCGAGTATTTGTCTACGAACTGGGGTTAAAACTTCAGCCATGGGTCCTCCTAGGACGAACAGATGTTCGTAGGTTATCGCAGATGCAGATGAAAATCAAACACCTGTTCGTACGACTTAATACCCATGTTTTCAAGTACTTTTTCGATTTTCCTGTGAACTCTTTGTGATGTACGATTCCACATGGCCAAATTGGTCAATTAAATCCATGTCAGTGTGTTCTGAGTGTCACGATTACGTGATTGTTCGGTAATGCAGGCAGGAACTAAATGAAAGTTAAGGAGAACGATCTTGAAGATTCGTTTGAATAAGACAGTTGCAGCATTGGCAACTGGCGCACTTTTGCTTGTTGCGGTGCCGGTTACCGGCCTTGCTTCAGCTGGTGCAGCTGCAAAGCCAGTGTATGTAATCGGTTATGAAGGTCCACTTTCTGGATC
>DAIQPM010000014.1:0-21336 GCA_036787355.1 Acidimicrobiales bacterium | reverse complement strand
CCTACAACTGCATTGACGCGTAGTTCACGCAGTTCAATTACATCGCTCACGCAGGGACCTCGGGTAGATCAAACAACACTGTTCGCCCGTCGGGGCCAATAGAGCGCTTGAAGAGTCGTTCAACAAGTGCGATTGCTTGACTCGTTGTTGGAACTTTCTTGGTCCAGACAAGGTAGCCAGCAATAACGCCGAGTAGTCGGTCAGAAACTTCATCACTGTGTAACAACACCGTCACGTTGTTCTGCATTGACACCGCGAGGTCTTTGTAACAAGCTTCAAGAACTTCACGTTGTTGTGGTCCACCGCGAAGTGCGTAGTGGCTAGCGGTGAGTCCGTGCTCGAAGTACGAACTGAGATTTTGCATAACTGGCAAGATTGAAATAACACGGCCGAAACCCTGGTGCTTTAACCAGAGCAACTCTTCATCACGTCGAACGCGACGGTGCACGGTGGTAGATCCGCCGGGACGTTCAGAAATCGCAAGGATGTTCTTGTACACCCACGTGAAGCTCCGAGGCTCTATGCCTGCTGCCCACTTGCCCCTCACGCCACTACCTCCTGCACGGGACGAACGAGCAACTCACGTAGTTGCACCGCCGCCTCTGCGTCATGTACTCGCACCATACTGACACCTTTGAGCATCGCCCATGCTTCAGTTGCGATAGAGCCCTCTAGGCGCTCATCAACACTGAGCGAAGTTTTCCCCAAAGATTCGAGGAATCGTTTACGACTCGTGCCCACTAGAACCCCCGCGCCATACTCAGCCGCCATGGAAACAAAGGTCTCAACGTGCGCTAGTAACGCCACATTGTGCTCCACTGTCTTGCCGAAACCAATGCCAGGGTCTAGCCACAGCTGCTCTACCCCCGCGACCTTGGCACGAGTTGCAGCTTGGCGAAGGAATGCCGAGATCTCACCAACAACGTCGTCATACGTCGGATTGACCTGCATGGTCTCAGCGGTTCCCTGGCGATGCATAGCAACGTAGCCAACCCCGAGTTCACCAGCGACCTCAATAAGTGTGCACGAGACATCATTGATCACACTCGCTCCAGCAGCAACCGCTGCTCGAGCAACAACCTCTTTTTGCGTGTCAATGGAAACTGGGCCGAGTGCGCTGAGCGCCTCGATAACAGGAATCACCCGGCGAAGTTCTTCTTCTGGTTCGATGAACAGCGCATTTGGTCGCGTTGATTCTCCACCAACGTCAACAATGTCACAGCCTGCAGCGAACAAACTGCGACCGCGTTCGATTGCTTCGTTCGTAGAAGCAGATCGCGATGCAGGAAAGAATGAGTCCGGTGTGACATTGACAATGCCCATCACCATTGGACTCAACGCCATGTAGACCTTCGCTGATGAATGTACTGCAATGCTTCTGCACGGTACGCAGCATCATCACGGAATACGCCACGAACTGCAGAGGTCACCGTTGTGGCTCCAGCTTTTTTAACACCACGCATTGACATGCAGAAGTGTTCGGCTTCAAGGACGACGATTGAGCCGCGTGGCTTCATTTCTCGTTCCATGGCATCAATGATCTGTGTTGTCATGCGCTCTTGTACTTGGAGTCGGCGGGCAAAACCTTCTACGAGGCGGGCCATCTTGGAGAGCCCCACAACTTTTCCTTCAGCACCTGGCAGGTAGGCAACGTGAGCGAGTCCAGTGAATGGAACCATGTGGTGTTCACACAGAGTGGTAAAGGGAATGTCTCTTACCATCACCATTTCGTCGTGTCCCGCTTCAAAGTTGGTGCGGAGGTGTTCGCCCGGATCTGCTTCGAGACCTTCAAAGAGCTCGACGTACATTTCAGCAACACGACGTGGCGTTTCTACAAGTCCCTCACGATTTGGATCTTCACCAATCGCTTCGAGGAGTTCTCGGATCAGTTTTTGAACGCGAGGCTGATCAACCATGGTTATGGAGTGCCCGTGAATGTGTAGATTGCGTCGAGGTTGCGGTAGCGCTCGTTCACGTCAAGGCCGTAGCCAACCACGAACTCTGGTGGGATTGAAAAGCCCACGTACTTCAGTTCTTGCTCGACGCGCTGCTCTCCTTCTTTAAGAAGAAGCGCACAAACATCGAGACTGCGTGGGTTACGTGAGCCGAGATACTGGCGAAGGTAGTTAAGCGTTAGTCCTGAGTCAACAACATCTTCAACAATCAGCACGTCACGGTTCGCAATGTCTGCATCAAGGTCTTTAACAATGCGAACAACACCACTGGTCTTGGTGGCTGCACCGTACGAAGACACTGCCATGAAGTCAATCGTGACGGGAAGTTCAATGGCGTGCATGAGTTCGGTCATGAAGTTCGCTGCACCCTTCAACACACAGACCAAAAGTGGTGGGTTGTTGGCGTAATCCTTCGTTATTTGAGCACCAAGCTCTTTAACGCGAGTTTGGATTTCTTTGGCGGATACGACTACTTCGCCAAGTTCGTGCTTTGCCCAATGTGCAGTGAAATCTTCCGAAGAGTGTGGTCCCATGGACTGCCAGCGTAGTTCGTGTGACTAGGTAAGCGTGAGGCGTTGATCTTTTCTAGAAAGACGCCGACCACCCGAGAGCTCCATGGCGGTCGCCTCTCCATTTACTACCGCGATTGCTCGCTCAATCTCGTCGGCGGTTGGTGGATGCCAGAGTCCACCTTCGCCAATTTCACGGAGCTGTACGCGAAGCCACCTACGAAGTCTGGCCTTGGGCCACTTTTGAAGCTCACGACAATCAGCCTCTTCGAGTGACGTGGCGCGGTCATCAAGACTCAGCGCGTCAAGCCAGGTGCGCTCTTCGAACATGATCTTTGCTTGGCGGGCAATGAGTGGCGTGATGTCTCTTCCAGCAATTTCATCCATGAAGGGAAGGAGTTGCTGGCGAACTTGGTTCCTTCGAAAAGCCATGTCGTTGTTTGTTTCGTCAATGACTGGCTGAAAGCCAGAGGTTGCCACAAACGCATGGAGATCACTTCTTCGAACATCGCGCAGTGGTTTGGTGGGGTTATCAATCATTGGAGACATCCCGTCAATCCCTGCACCACGAAGCATGTTTAGTAGCACCGTCTCTGCGAGGTCTTCCATTGTGTGGCCGGTCAAGGCATCACTTGGAAGAACGCCAAAGCGAAGTTCTCTTGCCCGCGCTTCAAAGTTTCCACCACCTTCAACGACAACGTTGTGAAGGATGAACGGAACGTTGAGCTGCGCACAAATTTCCTTTAGATGTTTGGCGTCACTTGTGCTCGTGGGTCTCGCGTGGTGATCAACGTGGTGCACCGTTGGCTTAAGACCGGCTTCAATCGCCAGAAGTAAAAGTCCGAGGGAGTCAGGTCCTCCAGAAACCGCAAGACGAACAGGCGTGCCAGGTTCAGGGAAGTAACAATGCTTAAGAAGTTGCGACGCGTCTTGACTCACAGAGTCAGGTTACGCAAGTACTTCAGTGTCGTCGTGGACAACACCGTGTTCGCGGTCGAACTCTTCATGCTCACGACGCCAGCGTCGCTTACCCCAGCTGAATCCAACCGCCAAGATCACAATGTTTTCGATTGATGAGTAGAAGAGTTCAGCGGTGGCGTGAGGAGCATCAGTAATGAGTCCAACAGTCTTTTGTAGATAGCCAGCTCTGACGGCCTTTTCACCGATCCATGATGGAGCAAAGATGTGCGCCATTCCTATGACTCCGAACACGGCAAAGACAATGATGAAGGGGACTAACCAGAACCATTTATTTCTAACCATTGTGAATCCATCCTTTTTCCATTGATTGGAATGATTCTAATAACGTTACTTAGAATCATTCCAAGAAGCAAATCCAGACGGGGTACCATTGATCTATGGCCAACACCAGAAATACCGCGCAACGCCGCGAAGTTATCGGTGTACTTGGACGAGTTCAAGGCTTCGTTAGTGCCCAAGACCTGCACGAACTCATCATCAAAGATGGTGGCCAAATATCACTCGCTACGGTCTACACGCAGCTGCGCAAACTCGTTGAATCAAAAGATGTCGACATTGTTATGACCGACCGCGGCGAAAGTTTGTACCGACGTTGTGTCGTCGATGTTCACCACCACCACCTCGCATGTCGCAATTGTGGAGCCACTGTCGAAGTCGATGCGCCTCAACTTGAAAAGTGGGCGAGTGAAATTGCCAGCAAAAACGGATTCAAAGACCTTCGCCACGTCATTGAACTAAATGGAATCTGTCAAAAGTGTCAGTAGCGATAACTCTCACTCCTGAGGTTCGCGGACCACTCAGTGTGTATCCAATCCACTCCGCAAAAAAATTTGGCATCGATGCCTTCGTTACTGATCGTTTTGGCGGCGTTAGTGAAGGGCCATACGATTCACTCAATTTAGGAATCCACGTTGGCGACAATCCTGCTCACGTTGCAGAAAACAGAAAACGAGTTGCTAACGCAATTGGCGCGGAGAATCTCGTCATTGTCAGACAGGTGCACAGCAGCGACGTCGTTAACGCGACCCATGCGCTTACCGATACTGAAGCAGACGGCCTCGTAACTTCAGACAGCGATATCGTGCTCTGCATTCTGGTTGCGGACTGTGTCCCGATTCTTCTCTTCGATAGTTCTTCACACCGATTTGGCGTTGTGCACGCTGGGTGGAAAGGACTCGTCAGTGGCGTCATTGCAAGTGCACTGAAGCATTTCGATACTCCAACTGCAGTTCATGCATTCGTTGGACCATCAATTTCTTTTGAGGGCTACCAAGTTGGACCAGAAGTCGCAGAAGTCTTTGCTCACATTGATGGTGCCACCGTGAGCGATGGTGGCGACCGTTCGCGTCTGGACCTTCGACTTGTTGCCAGTCACCAGCTCATAGAAGCTGGACTTAGTGATGAGAACATTGAAATCAGCACGCAAAGCACCGATGGCGGAGAAATCTTCTTTAGCGACCGTGCTCTTCGACCCTGCGGGCGCTTTGCCCTGATTGCAAAGCGAGCGTCGTAGCATGAATGGTGTCATGAAGAAACGCGCTGAAGCATTTCGCTACGTTCGACTCGAGATTTCTTCGACCTCACTAACGGGCCACTTCGAACTCGATGGCGTTCCTTTTGAAGAAACTGTTACTTTCGAAAACGTTGATGACCTCACTAAGCCCGCGGTTGTTGGCGTTGCCAATCTCTGGTTTTTATTAGCTGGCCTCTCCTATTACAAAGCTGGAGCTGCAAAGACTATTGACCTTGGGACAACTCCGGTTGGTCCTGTAGGCCGAGAGCTTCTAGGTGCCGCGCTCCACGACGGACTAGGCGAATTCTCTTTTAAGAATGAACTGCCTCTAAATGACGTGGTCATAAGTGGTGGTGTCGCTGCGGAGAACTTTGCTCCCTTCACCAACCCTGACCGTGTGCTGATCCCATTTGGTGGCGGCATTGACTCGGTGGTGAGCGTCACGCAACTTAGCCCTCTTCTAGATAAGTCTCTTTTTGTTGTTAGCCCCGTCAGCGGAAGGTTTGCGCCCCTCGAAGAAACAGCACTAGTAACCGGTCTTTCCATCTCGCGTGCCACACGAATCATTGACTCAAAAATTCTTAAAGGAAATGAAAGCTACTTCAATGGTCACGTTCCAGTGACGGCAATGATCACGTTGCTCAGTGTGATTGCTGCCGTGGCATCTGGACGAGGCGGCGTAGTGATGAGTAACGAACATTCATCATCTGCACCCAACCTGAAGTGGAACGGCCAAGACATCAATCACCAGTGGAGTAAGTCGTGGGTCGCAGAACAACTTATTTCTAAAGCAGTGAAAGAACTACTCGGCGATGAATTCGTTGTAGCGAGTTTCTTGCGTGACCGCAGTGAAGTGTGGGTCGCTCAGCAGTTCGCAGATCAGCACAAGTTCTTATCAACATTTAGAAGTTGCAACCGTGCCTTTTCACAAGATGCATCCCAGCGAGCAAAAAACTGGTGTGGTGAATGCGACAAGTGTCTTTTCATCAACTTGATCTTGGCGCCATTCCTCCCTCGCGCCACACTGCGACAAGTCTTTGGCAGTGAACCCCTCAGTGACCCAGAGCGCATTGAGCAACTTCGCGCCCTCGTAGGTATTGGACTCGACCACAAACCCTTTGAATGTGTAGGCGACCCGGATGAGAGTGCTGTCGCACTCGTAAAGGTCAGCCAACTTCGTGACTGGGAAGACGTCGCGCACCTCGCAGAGCTCGCCCATCTCGTCAGTCCAGACCGCAGTTTTGACGAACTGCTCGAATCCCAAGGACCCAGCAATGTTCCGGCCCACTGGCTTCGCTGACCTCGCGCAAAAGCGCGTAGGAATTTACGGATACGGCCAAGAAGGGCGTGCCACTGAGCAACTACTCAGTGGCTCATGCGAACTGGTGATTGTCGATGATGACCCTAAGGCCGGAGTCCTCGTAACTAGTAATGGCGGCCTGGAGGAGCTCATGAAGTGTGATGTGGTTTTAAAGAGCCCAGGTGTGCCACGACGCAGCGAGTCTGTTTTGCAGCTCGAAGAGAACAATGTGTACGTCACATCTTCTTTAAACCTTTGGCTGCAACAGGCTGAACGCTCGCGAGTTATTGGCGTTACCGGAACAAAGGGAAAGTCAACAACCACCTCATTGATTGCATTCTTCTTGGAGTGTCTTGGTGAAAAAGCCCAGCGACTCGGCAACATTGGACTCCCCCCATACGACACTTCAGTTGACACGTCATCAGGGTGGCTCGTTGTTGAGATCTCAAGTTTTCAAGCAACCGACCTCGACGTTGCTCCAAAGACAGTTGTTCTTACTTCACTCGGGTCAGACCACATTGACTGGCACGGCTCTCTCGAGCAATACAGGAGCGACAAGCTTCAACTCACCAGAGCAGCCGGAGAGCACACAACATTCGCCCCAGACAACGAAGTGATCCGTTCTGAGTCTTCTCAAATTGGCGGGACGGTTGTCCTTGTCGATTCAGATAACTCTCGACTCACTGAAGAACTGCACTTGCTGGGTGAGCACAGTCACGCCAACGTGGCACTTGCACTTGAAGTCGTTTCAAATGTTACGAACACCCCGCGCAGCGAAGTCCACGCTGCGGTGAGCAGGAATGCAGCGTCTTTTGTTCCTCTCAGTGGTCGCTTAACCCTTGTGGCTGAGAAGAATGGAATCAAGTTCGTCGATGATGGGCTCGCAACATCAGTTCTCCCTGCTGTTGCCGCACTTGAAGTTTTTAAAGACGATGCTCTGGCGTTACTCGTTGGTGGATTTGACCGCGGAATTGATTACCATCCACTCGCCAGTGAACTCGCGCTGCGCTCTAAGCCAACCTTGCTGCTTTCCATGGGCCCTGCAGGCGATCGAATTGTTGAAGAAGTGCTCAAACTGAGCCCGCAAACAATGCATCAGAACTTTGACTCTATGGATGAAGCAGTCAATGCAGGCAAACTCTTTCTTAGCGACGGAGGAGTAGTTCTCCTTTCTCCTGGAGCGCCAAGTTTCGATCGCTATAAAAATTGGGAAGAGCGCGCACAAGATTTCTCACGTGCAGTAAACGCATCTCTGTAGAGATCTTGGAGCCTGAGAGGGGATTCGAACCCCTGACCTACGCATTACGAATGCGTTGCTCTACCAACTGAGCTACCCAGGCGAGAAAAAAATACTAATCGAGAAATTACAACTGCATCAGGGTGAGCATCAAGTCGTTGAGTAACAAACCCTCATCAACATTGAGTGTGAGTAGACGTGACGTCCCAGCAACTGCTTCAATTGCTTTCATTGACGCACCCACGCGATGCTCACCACGAGCGGCGTTTTCTTCAACTTCAACTAAGCCTTCTGTTAGCCGCTCGCGATACGCATTGGTTAGTGCAGTAAAACCGAACTTGAGCTCTTCAATTCGAAAACGACGTTGTTCACGTTTGAACTGTGCTTCAATGTCTTTTCTATTCGCGACAGAACGTTGTCCCATTTCTTTAGCGTTAGCAATAAGCATTTGTAACTCTTCATCTTGCATTACCTGAAGCGGTGCAATCGCTGCGTCAATTGCACTAGTTAGTTCTTCAACCAGAATTGCAGCATCAGAAGTTGAGCCTCGAAGACGATCTGGAATTGTTCGCCACTGTGCGATTCTCTTCGCGAGCTCGGCGTCTCGAACCAAAACTTGTGCGCGGCGAAGATTGCCATTTGCTGCCAGCGCGGCGGTCCGGGCTGCTTGTGGAATTGCACCGTCTCGGATTAGTAGTGCTTCGAGGTCCTCTTCGCTAAGGCTCTTGAGTTTGATTTCAACACATCTCGACATAATGGTGGTGAGTTGTTCCGGTAAGTCTTCTGCCGTGAGAAGAAAAATTGTCTTCTGTGGAGGTTCTTCTAAAGATTTAAGAAGTGCCGACGCTGAAGGCGAGGCGCCAGTTGTCGTTAGTTCCACATCTTCAATGACAACAATCTGGTAGCCGCCACCAATTGGTCGACGTCGAGAAATACGTTCTGCTTCTCGTAGTTCATCAATTCGCCATGAAATACCAGTTCGCTCAGCGAAGTGAACATCTGTGTCAAGTTCACCGAGCGCAAGCCTGCAGGTTTCACACGATCCACATCCATGGTTTTCACACTGGAGTGCGGCACTAAATGTGACTACAACGTCATGAAGCCCTGAACCAACTGGGCCGGAGAACAAATAAGCATGAACTGGGTTACGGGCATATTGGCGCATTGCCGTTACGGCACTGTCTTGTCCAACTATGCGATCAAAAACGTCAGTCATCTCACCAAGGTAATGCGGCGAGGCGCTCATCAATCAGCGCAGCAACTTCTGCCTCTGATTTCGTGCCATCTACAACAAACCACTCAACACCGTCAGTCTTTGCTAGTTCCAAATAACCACTGCGGACTCGGTTGTGAAAATCAATGTCGGAAGACTCAAATCGGTCTTTGGCATTTCGTTCGCGTCGTTCATTAGCAACGTCAACTGGGAGATCAATAAGAATCGTTAGCTGCGGCAAGCAGTCACCAATGGCTAGTTGTGTCGCGGCACGCAGTTGCGAGATATCCACACCGCGTCCATACCCTTGGTACGCAAGAGTTGATGCATAGAAACGATCCGCAACAACACTCTTTCCACTTTCAAGTGTCGGCTTTATGAGAGTGTCGACGTGGTGCGAGCGGTCTGCGGTCATCAGCAGTGCTTCTGTTTCCGGCTTCATTGGTGTTGCTGCATCGAGCAGCCAGCGACGAAGATCTTTTCCAACCGCAGTGTCACCAGGTTCAAATGTAAAGAGCGCATCGCGTTCTTTGGCAATGCGCTTGGCCTGCGTTGATTTACCACTCGCGTCGATACCTTCAAACACGAGGAAGATCCCTCGAGCCATTATTCGTCGTCCGACTTGGCGGTTTGAGCGAGCGCAGCGTTTACTTTTGCGCCCTTCGCTACAGCTTCACGCTTTGCAGCCCCTGCAGTTTTCTTAGCAGTTGCTTTTTTAGCTGGCTTCTTGGCTACTTTCTTGGCAGTCTTTTTCGCAGCCTTACGTGGTCGAGCAGTAGAAGGATCAGCGTTACGTCGTTCAGCAAGAAGTTCGCATGCACGATCGAGTGAAATCGTTTCTGGCGTATCGCCGAGTCGAAGTGTGGCGTTCACTTCCCCGTCGGTTACATAGAGTCCGAACTTTCCGTTCTTCACAACTACGTTGCGCTTAGTAACTGGGTCCTCACCAAGATCCTTCAACGGCCCAGCCGCGGCCCTGCGACCACGTTGCTTGGGTTGTGCCAAGAGTGCCAGTGCACCAGCAAGGTCAATCTCAAAGATTTGATCCTCTGATTCCAGCGAACGAGTTTCTTTGCCCCACGTAATGTACGGACCGTAGCGACCGTTCTGCACCAAGATCGGATCGCCGCCCTCTGGGTGATCACCAATTGTGCGAGGAAGAGACAAGATTTTCTTGGCGTCTTCCAGGGTCATGTCTTCGAGCGTCATTGTTGTGAAGAGAGAAGCAGTCTTTGGCTTCTCTTTCGGATTCGTCATTTCGCCAACCTGAACGTACGGGCCGTAGCGACCAGCCTTAAGGAAAATAGGCAGTCCGGTCTCGTCATCAGTTCCGAGTTCACGGTCGTTGCTTGGTGCAGCGAGCAAAGCTAACGCGTGTTCAACCGTGAGTGAGTCCGGTTCCGTCGCTTCAGGAATTGATGCTTTGTCTTCACCGTGAATGAGGTACGGGCCGTAGCGACCTGAGCGAACTGAAACCTCAACACCATCTGGTGCAACACCAAGCTGGATTGAGTTAATCGCGGCGAAGTCGAACTCATGCTTGGTCTGAGTCATGTGCTCGAGACCCATCTTTGCGAGCTCTGTTGTGGCTGCAGGGTTCCCGAAGTAAAACTTCTCGAGCCACGGAACGAGGTCTTGCGTTCCTTGGGCGATTTCGTCGAGCTGGTCTTCCATCGCTGCAGTGAACTGGTAGTCCACGAGGTCAGAGAAGTACGTCTGCAGCAAGTTCACAACTGCGAACGCGCGATATGCAGGAACGAGCGACTTGCCCTTCTTCCATACGTAGCCGCGACGGTCGATTGTCTTCATAACTGACGCATACGTTGATGGACGACCGATGCCGAGTTCTTCCATCTTCTTAATCAGCGTCGCTTCTGAATAACGGTCCGGCGGTTGTGTGTCGTGGCCCTTTGCTTCAGCACTGACTACTGGAACAACTTCTCCTTCGCTGAGTGGAGGAAGGATGCGCTCTTGATCTGCGAGCTCTGCTTCTGGGTCATCCATGCCTTCTACGTAGGCACGACGGAAACCTGGGAACTCAATACGAAGTCCAGTAGCGCTGAGCCCTGCTTCTACGTCACCGCTAAAACCAGTGATTCCAGACAGTGTCGTTGTGAGACGCACTTTGTCCTGAGTTAATTTCGCGTCAACCATTTGAGAAGCAATGGTGCGCTTCCAAATGAGGTCGTACACCATGAGTTCATCGCCGCCGAGTGAGCTCTGTGCTTCATCGAGTGTTTTGAAAGTTTCCCCAGCTGGGCGAATCGCTTCGTGAGCTTCCTGGGCGTTTTTTACCTTGCGGTCATAACGACGTGGAACGTCAGAAACGTAGTCATCACCAAACATTGAAGCGGCCATTGAGCGTGCTGCGTTGATGGCTTCGTCAGACAATGTTGTCGAGTCAGTACGCATGTAGGTGATCCACCCTTGTTCGTAGAGACGCTGTGCTGCACGCATGGTGCGCTCTGGGTCAAAACGAAGTTTGCGACTTGCTTCAATCTGAAGCGATGAAGTCATAAATGGTGGTTGAGGTTTTTGCGTACGAGGAGTTGATGCAATCGAAGTGATTGAAACTTTCGCACCAATTAGTTTTTCTGCGATCGAGTCAACTGATGACTGCGTGAGAACTTCAACTGGATTCTTTGAATCAAGTTGTCCGAGGGAGTCAAAGTTCTTTCCTGTAGCAAGTGCCGCACCATTAATTGATTCGAGCGTGGCGTCAAATGTTGCACTCTTCGCGTTAAGAACTGCCGTTACGTCAAACCATGTCGCTGATCTAAACGCCATGCGCTCTCGTTCGCGCTCACACACCAGCTTGATGGCAACCGACTGCACTCGCCCAGCAGACCTGGCCTTGTCGACTGCACGCCATAGAACTGGAGATACTTCGTAGCCCACGAGTCGGTCCAGAAAGCGTCGGCCTTCTTGCGCATCAACGAGTTTCATGTTGATTTCTCGGGTCTCAGATACCGCCTTCGCAATTGCGGCGGGAGTGATTTCGTGAAAGACCATTCGCTTTACTGGAATCTTCGGATTCAGTACTTCCACGAGGTGCCAGGCAATCGCCTCTCCTTCACGGTCTTCATCGCTTGCTAGGTAGACCTCGTCCACCTCTTTTAGGGCAGCCTTTAATTCAGCCACAATCTTTTTCCGGTCGCTTGAAATCACGTACACGGGCTTGAAGTGGTCAGTTACGTTGATCCCGAGTCGTGCCCACTTTTCGCCCTTTACAGAAGCAGGAATGTCCGCAGCGCTCTGGGGAAGGTCTCGAATGTGTCCGATTGAAGGCTTGACGATGTAATCAGGTCCGAGCATGCCCTGAATACGGGTTGCTTTTGCTACTGATTCAACAATCACTAGCGCTCGTGCCATGCTCACCACCTTTCACCTATTAATAGGGGTCGACCTCTACGAAGAAGTAACGCCTTACAAGATAGGCAAGGTTAGAGGCCCCCTCGTTACATACCTCTAAGGAAGAAGACGTCTTCGAGCACAAATCACTAGACGATTACTGATAAATCGTTGGACAATAAATTTTTTGCGAACCACTGGCCGAGTGGTCCTTATTCGTCACTTTCGTGCGTTGCAACGATTTCATACTCTGGATTGAGAATGACTGCTTCACGGTGCAGTGAAGTCACTGTTCCCTTAATAATCAGTCGTGTTCCACGCTCGATTCCAGGTACTTCTGTGCGGCCTTGGAAAACAATTGTGACTGAGCCAGAGTTATCAGCGATTGTGCAACGTAGTTCTTGGCCACCGTTCTCATGGGTGACTGTCATGCCTCGTACACGACCAGCAATCTCTGCTCGCTGTCGGTCCTTAAGCCCACCAATTGGGAATGCACCGCTTGAGCGTTCAGCGAGCTTTACGTCAGCTTCAAGATGAGCATCTTCACGAACACCACCACGAGTAACTATGTCACTCATTGGTTTTTCTTCTACTTCACCTTTGACCGGCTTAGATCTTCCGACTCGGTACGGAATGATTGTCGCGGCAGTCCTAGGCACTTGCATGACAGCCGCAGAAATACTGTCAGCAGTTCGGTCGTGCAACAACCGCTGCAAGCGTGAAACGAATCCTCGACGTGGCAAGATCACCATACAGAACACATCGGGGTCTCGAACTATGTCAGCTACGAGCTCGAGCGCCGCCTTATCAACGCGTCGGTCTTCACATTCGACAATTTCTAAATTAATGTCCGACGAAGCCGTTCCTTCAGCGCCCCATGCATCTTCAAGCCGCTTGGTGACAATCGGGTCAATGTCAAAGTGAACTGCACGAATTGAATAAGGGTTCAGAGTTCGACAGTACTGAAGAGCACGCTCAGACACAGCATCGTACGTGTCAACTAGCACTACGACTCGATTCATTCGAATGGTTGAAGAACCGCTTTGCGTTGAAGCAGCGAACGCCTTTTCCTCACGTTCATATTGACGATTAAATCGGATCAACATGTAATACATCAGCGGTCCAACTATGGCAATCAGCCATGCTCCTTCAGTGAACTTTGCTGTCAGAAAAACAAGAACCACCAGTGCGGTAACCAATGCCGAGAAGCCGTTGACAGCGACTCCGAGACGCCACTTGCCTACTTTTTCGCTGAGGTGACGCTTCACCATTCCTGCCCCGGCCATTGTGAATCCAGTGAACACACCTACGGCATAGAGCGCAATGAGCGCATTCACTTTGGCGTCAAAAGCAATGATGAGAGTCAGTGAAATTACACCCAGCAGAATGATGCCGTTTGAAAACGCCAAACGGTGACCACGCTTCGTGAGTTGGCGTGGAAGGTAGTTGTCGGTCGCTACGTAGTTGGCAAGGAACGGAAAGCCATTGAATGAAGTGTTTCCACCGGTGTAAAGAATCAAAAGGGTTGCGAACTGCACCATGTAGAAAACAAAACGGCCAAAATGACTTGTTCCAAACACTGCTCCAACGAGCTGACTCACCACAGTTGGGGTGCCTGCATCGTAGGGCATTGCATGAGTCCACGAGGCCAGCAATGTTGTTCCGAGCAATAGGAATCCGAGAATGATTGACATAAGCACAAGGGTTTTACGTGCGTTTACTGATTCAGGCCGACGGAAACTCTGCACGCCATTAGAAATGGCTTCAAGTCCAGTTAGTGAAGCCCCGCCATTTGCATAAGCGCGAAGCAGCGTTAAAAATGCGAGTCCCATCAAGATGCCGGTTCCCTTTTGACCAAGGTGATGGCCGACGATGAGGTTTGACATTGGCATAGGAATACGGTGCAGGTCGCCTGCAAACTTCTTGTAGTAACCAACAATGATGGTTGAGCCCAACATTGCAACATAAAAATAGGTTGGAAATGCAAAATAGCTTCCAGCTTCTTTTAGTCCACGAAGGTTTCCAAATATCAGTAGCAGCACGACACCAATAGTGATTATGAGTGTGTACGGCGTCAGCGAAGGGACGGCGCTCGTAAGAGCAGCGGTACCCGCCGCACACTGCACAGCGACCGTAACGGTGTAGTCAATGAGTAATGCCACAGCAGCGATCTGTGCAATTTTCGGACCGAAGTTGTCACGAGCTACGACGTACGACCCACCTGCTTGGGTGTAGTACTTGATTACGTCCAAGTAAGAACTAGCGACAAAGAATAAAACACCAATAATGACAAACATGATTGGAACAACTAGCGCAAAAGCCGCCAGACCAATAAATGGGGTCATCTGAGTGAGGATCTCTTCGGTGCCGTAGGCAGAAGAAGAAATGCAGTCAGGAGCAAGAACGCCAAGTGCGATAAAGCGATTTAGCCTCTCACCACTTAACTGCTCAGTGACGTACGGCTTGCCCAGAAGTATGCGCTTGAGTCGGTAGCCAAATGATTCTGGGTACACCGTTGAAATGTTCGCGTGCGACGTCAGTACCGGAGCATTCTTAGCAATTTGCTTATCGGCTTCAGACACCTGAACAACACTAGTGACATAAAGGTAAATTCACAATGTTTTCAGGCATTCTCTTGCTTAACCCCTAGCAACTGTGCTCTTATAGGTAGGTGCATATTGTCGTTGTCGGCTGCGGCCGTGTGGGTTCTGGGCTGGCGATGCAGCTTTCAGAAGAAGGACACTCTGTTGTTGTCATTGACAAGAACCGTGATGCTTTTCGTCGACTAACTCGATTTAGCGGTAAGACACTGGTCGGATCTGGTTTTGACCGTGACATCTTGTTTCAGGCCGATGCCAATAACGCTGACGCATTAGCGGCCGTGACCAATGGAGATAACACCAATATCCTCTGTGCTCGCATTGCTCGCGACAACTACCAAATCAAGAATGTTGTCGCCCGTATCTACGACCCAGCCAGAGCAGGAATTTACATGAAGCTCGGGATCCCTACCGTCGCAACCTCACTTTGGACCACAGAACAAGTCAAGCGTTGGATGGTTCCAAACAACGAAAAAATTGAGTGGAGCAGCGACATTGGTGGTCTTCACATTGTGGAACGCATTGTTCCTGACGGACTTGCTGGTCGTCCACTTTCATCATTCAACGTAGGAAGTTCAGTTCGCGTTGTTGGCCTCGTACGGGCTGGAGCTGGGCGAGTAAACATTGATGATCTGTTTGCGCAAGAAGACGACATTCTCGAATTCCTCGTGAACACTGAGGGCCTCGAAGACTTACAGTCGCTATTGCAAGGTAGTAAATAATGCGAGTTGTTATTGCTGGTGGCGGGTCAGTCGGAACTGCGATTGCGCTAGACCTGACCGATAGAAATCACGACGTTACCTTGATGGAGCAGAACACTGGTTTCGCAGAAAAGCTAAAAACGCAACATCCTGGCCTCAATGTGGTTGCTGCAGACGCATGTGAATATGCCTCACTCAGCGCTGCGGATCTTCGATCGGCCGATGTCGTAATTGCTGCAACTGGCGATGACGAAGACAACTTGGTAATTAGCTGGCTTGCAAAGCAGGAGTTCGCTGTTCCACGAGTCATTACACGTATAAACAACTCGCGCAATGCATGGCTCTTTAACGAAGCGTGGGGAGTTGATGTTTCCGTTTCAACACCTGCGCTCATTACGTCCCTTGTTGATGAGGCTGTAGAAGTTGGATCAATCATTAACTTGATGGACCTGGCACATGGCAAAATGCGCCTCATCGAAGTTACCCTCGCCTCAACCGCACCTGCAGTGCTCCTCGATCAATCACTTGAAGATCTTCGACTTGATGGTGCCGTTCGCGTCGTTGCGGTCATCAGAAATGACCAGCCAATGGTGCCAACACCAAGCATGCACTTTTTGGAGCATGACCATGTCATTCTTATTACGCGTGAAGACGCTACCCACGAGTGCTCCGCCGCATTTGTTGGCTAATTCTTTTTAATACTTTTCAGTAACTTGGCTAAAGAGGCCTAGCATTAGAGACGTGCGTGCAGCTTTCTTCGATCTCGATAAGACAGTTATTGCCAAGTCATCTCTGGTCGCACTCGGCCCCGAGTTTCACGCTCGTGGAATGCTTCGACGCAGAACGCTTGCGTGGGGTGTTATCAGCCAGATGCTCTTCTTGCGATTTGGTGCTGATGAAGAGAAGCTGACCAAGATTCGAGAATCAGTTCTAAAAGTCACTAAGGGCTGGGATTCGAACGAAATCCGTGAGCTCGTTGCAGAAACTATTACCGAGCTCATTGAGCCACTTATTTACGCAGAAGCGCTGGAACTCATTGATCATCACTTAGGCCAAGGCGACGAAGTTTGGCTGGTAAGCATGTCGCCAGCCGAAATTGTTGAACCTTTCGCAGAACTCCTTGGAATTACCGGAGCAATTGCATCCAAAGCAAAGATTGATGCGCAGGGAAAGTTCACCGGTGAGATGGAGTTTTTTGCCCAGGGCGAAAACAAAGCGAAAGCGATCCGTGAACTCGCAGAAAAGCGCGGCATCGACCTGGCTGAATCATTCTCATATTCAGATTCGTCAACGGACATTCCAATGCTCGAAGTTGTGGGCCACGCCTTTGCGGTAAACCCAGATAAAGAGCTCGCTAAGACTGCTCACGAAAAAGAATGGCCTATTCTCAGCTTCTCGCACCCGGTTCGTGCGCATGACCGTCACAAGTCACACACACCATTCTTTGTGAGTGCAATTGTTCTTGGTGGATTCGCCCTTGTTGGGCGACGAAAGATGAGAAAGCGCTAGAGCGTAAGAAGGTCGCGAGCACCGGTGTCTGATGACGGGTGGCGCAACTTACTCATGGCGCGAGCTTCGATTTGGCGAATGCGCTCACGCGTCAAGTTCATTTCAGCGCCCACATCTTCGAGGGTACGGATTTCTCCAGCACCATCAAGTCCGAAACGCATGCGAAGAATCTTCTGTTCACGCTCGTCGAGTGGCATCAACAACTTCTCAATCGCTGCTGGCATCATCTTCACTGCAGCAACATCGAACGGTGACTCGGCTGAACGGTCTTCAACAACGTCACCAAGTTCTGCGTCACCATCTTCACGAAGTGGCTCTGACAGCGAAATTGGTTCCGAGCGGAAACGAAGTGCTTCGATCAACTTGTCTTCAGGCATTTCACACTCATCACAAAGTTCCTTGATGGTTGGTGGACGACCGAACTTAAGTTCAAGGCGTGACTGGGCCTTTTGAACACGTGCGAGTGTGTCACCAGCGTGAACCGGTAGACGAATGGTGCGACCAGTATTTGCAATACCGCGAGTAATTGCCTGGCGAATCCACCACGTTGCGTAAGTTGAGAATTTGAATCCCTTGCGCCAGTCGAACTTCTCAACGGCGTGCATCAGACCAAGGTTTCCTTCTTGAATCAGGTCAAGAAGTGGAAGACCAGATGCCTGGTACTTCTTCGCAATAGAAACAACGAGTCGAAGGTTTGACTGTACGAAGTCACGTTCTGCAGTTTCTCCACGGTGCACTGCACGCTTCAGTGCGAGCTTGTTGCTTGGGGTGATCTTTATTTTCTTGTCATTCTCGGCGGCTTCAATCTGAGCCTTCGCTTCGCGACCTTCTTCAATAGTCTGAGCGAGGTGTACTTCGTCGTCCTTGGTTAGAAGGGTGTACTGACCAATGTCTGAGAGGTAGAGACGTACAAGGTCTTCGTCATCTCTATCTACGCGATCCTTAGCCATAATGCCCCCCTACTGCTTTGCGGTGAATTCCGTACTACTAGTTATACGGCGGTAGGTAACTTAGCGGGAAAAGCCTTGAAAACAAACAGTTCTGGCCAACTGGGCCAAAAACTACATTTTCTCCGGGCGAAAGGCATTGGTAATGGGCATGCGACGGTCTCGACCGAAGGCCTTCTTCGAAATTCGAACACCCGGTGGCATCTGACGACGCTTGTATTCACTCAAGTCAACAAGACGAGTGATGCGAAGCACCAGTGCTTCATCGTGTCCACGAGCGATGAGTTGTTCTGCGGTTACGTCTTCTTCCACGTAAAGCTCTAGAAGTGGATCGAGTTCTTCGTACGCCGGTAGTGATTGATCATCACGCTGATCTGGTCGTAGTTCTGCAGATGGAGCTTTGGTGAGCACCGTGACGGGAATTGGCTCTGGGTCACCGTCTTGCACTGCTTTTTCATTTCGGTAACGACACAGCTCGTAGACAAGCGTCTTTGGAACGTCTTTGATAACTGCAAAACCACCCGCCGAGTCACCGTACAGCGTTGAGTAGCCCGTCGCCATTTCTGACTTGTTCCCGGTTGTTAGAACAATTGCCCCCGTGGCATTTGAAATTGCCATCAGCAACACACCGCGAATTCGAGACTGCAAGTTTTCATCAGTGAGGCCAACCGGCTCGCCTAAGAGAACATCAAACAATGTTCCAGAGAATGCTTGGTGCGCAGATTCAATTGGCAGCGTCGTGATGTCAATGTCGAGTCTGCGCGCCAGTTCTTCCGCATCGCCGATTGAGTGATCTGATGAATAACGACTCGGCATTGTGAACCCACGCACTGATGAAGAGCCCACTGCGTCGACCGCGATAGTTGCAACGAGAGAAGAGTCAACACCACCAGAGAGTCCAAGGATCGCCGTTTTGAAACCGTTCTTTCGAAGATAGTCACGAGTTCCCATGACGAGTGCGTCATAGATCTCTTCAATTTCTGGCAGCGGGTCAATGATGTAGTTAACGTTCATGCCTTTAACTGAACTGTCGTAGCTCGTTTCAAACGTTGCCCCAACAGTGCTCTCAGCCGCTTCCACGTCGACAACGAGTAGTTCTTCACTGAACGCACTGGCGCGAGCAATGACGTCACCCTTGGCATTAACAACAAGGCTCTGTCCATCAAAGACAAGTTCATCTTGTCCACCTACGAGGTTGACAAATGCAATCGGACACCCTGTTTCAAGTGCTCGTTCGCGCAGCATTGCTTCACGCTCTTCACGGCGCCCCCTCGCATACGGAGAGGCATTCGATACAAGCAACAGCGTCGCGCCCTGCTTAGCGAGCTCTAAGGCTGGTCCATTAGTGGTCCAAATGTCTTCACAGATCAGTAAGCCAACTGCAATTGAGTTCACGTTGATAATTGTGTGTTCACCAACGCCAGGGTGAAAGTAACGAAGTTCATCAAAGACGTCGTAGTTAGGGAGCAGTCGTTTCGTTGCGGTAGCAACAACTCCGTTCTCTGTCACACAGACAAGACCATTACCGATGTGCTTGCGAGAAGTCTCTTGAAAACCAGGTCGCGCAACGTCTCGTCCGTCAGTTGAAGGAGCAAGTGCAACACCCGGGTCATCTTCACCCACAACTGTGCCCACCAACACCGGTGGCATGTTCTTTTGAGCTGCAATTTCTTTCAGTGACTGTTTGGTCGCGTGATTGAATCCCTCTTTTAGAAGAAGGTCTTCGGGTGGATACCCGGTGAGCGAGAGCTCTGGGGTTAATACGAGATCTGCCTGAACACTGGCGGCCTGGGTCCTGAATCGACTGATTGTTTCCACGTTTTGCGTGAAACCGCCCACTACAGCGTTCATTTGGGCCAGAGCTAGTCGAATGACGGGCACCCCTTGAGCCTACCGGGGTCTCGGAGACCTCAAATTTTGTCTCCTTATTAATGCGGCGTTAACAGAAGGCGTAGTTGGACAGGGCGCCAGCCATAAGAATAAAGTGCATCCTGCGAAGCACGCAGATTTTTACTGAAGGAGCTACCTTGGCTTACCAGGCTGAATACATCTGGATTGACGGAACTCAACCAACTAACAAGTTGCGCAGCAAGACAAAAATTGTTGCTGACGGCAAGAAGCCACCAGTATGGGGCTTTGACGGTTCATCAACCAACCAGGCTGCTGGTCACTTTTCTGACTGTGTACTGATCCCTGTTTGGCAGTGCCCAGACCCACTTCGCGGTCCTAATGACATTTTGGTTATGTGCGAAGTAATGAACGCTGACATGACACCACACGAAACTAACCACCGCGCCAAGGCCGTTGAGGTTGCAAAGAAGTACGCAGACCAAGAGCCAATGTTCGGTATCGAGCAGGAGTACACCTTCTTCCAGGACGAGCGTCCATACGGATGGCCAGAAGTTGGATACCCAGCCCCACAGGGTCCTTACTACTGCGGTGTTGGTGGATCAAAGATGCCTGGTCGTGACATTGTTGAAGCGCACACACTTGCGTGCCTTCGTGCCGGAATTGGCATCGAAGGAACAAACGCTGAAGTGATGATGGGCCAATGGGAATTCCAGGTTGGAATTCTTGATGCCGTAGAAGTTGGCGACCAGCTCTGGGTTGCTCGTTGGCTTCTTGAGCGCATTGCTGAAGAGTTCGACGTTGAAGTCAGCTTCGCTGCAAAGCCAATCAAGGGTGACTGGAACGGAGCTGGTGCACACACCAACTTCTCAACCAAGGCCATGCGCGCACCTGGCGGCTGGGACGCAATCATTGCTGGTTGCGAAGCACTCGGCACACGCGTGAAGGAACACATCGATGCCTATGGTGACGGCATCAAGGACCGTCTCACAGGCGCACACGAAACTGCTCCATGGAACAAGTTCTCGTACGGTATTTCAAACCGCGCAGCGTCAATCCGTATCCCTGGTGGTGTGGCTCGTGACAAGCGTGGATACCTCGAAGACCGTCGTCCTAACGCCAACATCGACCCTTACCTCGTTTCATCAGTGATGGTGGAAACCATCTGTGGTGCAGCAGCCAAGGGCAAGAAGTCTGGCGCGAAGACAACCGCTAAGAAGACTGCAGCAAAGAAGCGTGGCGCAACTAAGAAGGCCGCGAAGAAGTCTCCTGCAAAGAAGACGCCAGCACGCAAGCCAGCCAAGAAGGCTGCAAAGCGTCGTTAAGCATTTCTAAGAAGCCCGCCGCGAATCTGCGGCGGGCTTCTTTGTTTCTATGGCCAAATTTGGCCCCTACGAAATGGTGAGAGAATGGCTTCTATGCAAAGTCAGTCACAGTACGTACTTCGCACCGTCGAAGAGCGAGGCGTTCGCTTCGTCCAGCTCTGGTTCACTGACGTGCTCGGTCGACACAAGGCCTTTCACGTCACACCAGCAGAGCTCGAAGATGCCCTCGAACAGGGAATGACCTTTGACGGCAGTGCCATTGACGGCTTCTCTCGCACATCAGAATCAGACGTGCTCGCACGACCTGACCTCACCACGTTTCAGCTGCTCCCTTGGTACGAAGAAGG
>DAIQPM010000084.1:0-4347 GCA_036787355.1 Acidimicrobiales bacterium | reverse complement strand
CAAGTTGAGAGCGTTTCATCAATCATCAAGAGATTCTCAACTGGTGTAATGTCATACGGATCTATTTCTGGAGAGGCACACGAAACCCTCGCAATTGCTATGAACCGCATTGGTGGAAAATCCAACACTGGCGAAGGTGGAGAAGATGAAGAACGTTTCGACACTTCTGACCCACGCTTCAATCGTCGATCCTCCATCAAACAAGTTGCCTCTGGGCGTTTTGGTGTTACAAGCCGTTACCTAGTTAATGCAGATGACATTCAAATCAAGATGGCTCAAGGAGCCAAGCCAGGAGAGGGTGGACAGCTTCCTGGATCGAAGGTCTATCCGTGGGTTGCAAAAACCAGACACTCGACACCTGGTGTCGGACTCATTTCACCGCCACCTCACCACGACATTTATTCGATCGAAGACCTTAAGCAACTTATTTTCGACCTCAAGAATGCCAACGATCAAGCTCGCATTCACGTGAAGCTCGTGAGTGAACAAGGTGTTGGAACAATCGCTGCGGGTGTAGCTAAGGCACACGCTGACGTTATCCTTATCTCGGGACACGACGGAGGAACGGGTGCTGCTCCGTTGACATCGTTGAAGCATGCTGGAACACCATGGGAAATTGGCCTCGCAGAAGCTCACCAGACTCTGGCAATGAACGGTCTACGTAATCGTGTTGTTGTCCAAGTGGACGGTCAACTAAAGACCGGTCGCGACGTAGTCATCGCTGCGCTACTAGGTGCCGAGGAATATGGATTTGCCACTGCACCTCTTGTTGTTTCTGGATGCATCATGATGCGCGTTTGTCACCTCGACACCTGCCCAGTGGGAATTGCAACCCAGAACCCGAAACTACGTGAGAGATTCAAGGGTCAACCTGAGTTCGTAGAAAACTTCTTTGAGTTCATTGCAGAAGAAGTTCGTGAATACATTTCGCTGCTCGGAGCAAAGACTCTTGACGACATCATTGGCGATACTGACCGCATTGCGATTGACAGCAAGACTTCGGCACTTAGCGACTTCGATTTGAGTGCTCTTCTTGCTCGTGTCGATCACAATCAGCGTCGCCAAACAACCAAACAGGACCACGAGATGCACGATGCTCTCGACTGGACTTTTATCGATGAAGCAGTTCGTAGCGCCACCACTGGTGTGTCGACATCAATCTCATCAAAGATCAACAACATCAACCGAGCCGTAGGAACGCTGACTGGAAGTGCCATTACTCGTGCACTCGGGGCTGACAAACTTCCTGACGACCACATTCAGATCAACCTGGAAGGTTCCTCTGGTCAGTCGCTGGGGGCATTCATCCCTCAGGGATTGACGCTCCGTCTAACTGGTGATGCAAATGACTACGCAGGTAAGGGCCTCTCAGGAGGGCGCATCATCATTAAGGCGCCTTCGGCTTCAACTTTCGAGACTGATAAAAACATCATCGCTGGAAACGTGATTGGGTACGGAGCTACCTCTGGTGAGATCTTCATTAACGGAGTCGTTGGTGAGCGCTGTGCGGTTAGAAATTCTGGTGCAACAATTGTTGTTGAAGGAACTGGCGACCACGCGGGTGAGTACATGACTGGTGGAGTAGTAGCGATTCTCGGAGACATTGGGCGAAACCTCGCCGCTGGAATGTCTGGTGGAACTATTTACTTATATGACCCTAAGAAGACGATTCATGATCACTTAAGCGCAGGCGTCTACGAGATTGACCCACTCGAATTCGAAGATGACGAAAAACTTCTCGACATCATCACTCGCTTCGAAGCTGAAACAGGATCAAAGAAGGCAAAATCGCTACTGAGCGATTGGCGAACAGCTCGAATGGACTTCGTCCGCATTGAAACATCTGAATACCAGCGAGTCAGAGACGAGCTTCGAAATGGGTAAGGTCACCGGATTTATAGAGTTTGATCGCGTAGGACCCAAGTATCGGCCCGTTCCAGTTCGCCTTCGAGACTGGAAAGAGGTGTACGAACCTCAAGACGAAAAAGAAGTCTCTGAGCAAGGGGCGCGCTGCATGGACTGCGGTATTGCATTCTGCATGCAAGGCTGCCCACTAGGCAACAGGATTCCAGTCTTTAATGACGCTGCCTATAAGCAGAATTGGGCTGAAGCCGCGGATCAGTTGTTCTCAACAAATAATTTTCCAGAGTTCACTGGACGTCTTTGCCCAGCTCCATGCGAATCGGCCTGCGTCCTCGGAATTGCAGCTGACCCAGTAACCATCGAACGTATTGAGTATGAGGTAGTTGAGCACGCATTCGCTAACGGTTTCCCCGTCAGTCGAAATACGTCAACACGAACTGGCAAGCATGTTTGCGTTGTTGGATCTGGCCCCGCTGGGCTGGCTGCGGCAGCACAGCTAAGAAGCGTTGGCCACGAGGTAACGGTGCTGGAGCGAAACGATCTTATTGGTGGACTTCTTCGTTACGGTATTCCAGAATTCAAAATGGAAAAGGCTGTTCTCGATCGTCGAATCAACGTCATGAAAGAGTCGGGCATCACATTTAAGGCCGGAGTGAGCGTAGGAGATGATGGTGTCTCACTCGAATCACTTCGATCTGAGTACGACGCAGTTCTTCTCGCAATCGGCTCAACACGACCACGCATGATCCCTGTGAATGGTGCAGAGCTGACAGGTGTTTACCCCGCTATGACCTACCTTGAGGCTTCGAATCGTGCTGTGAACACCTCAACCACATCAGAGATCGATGTGAAGGATAAGAACGTAATCATTCTTGGAGGTGGCGACACTGGGGCTGACTGCCTTGGCACAGCTCACCGACAAGGAGCAAAGAACGTCATCCAAATTGAAATCATGGACCGTCCACCAGATGAGCGCCCAGCTGATCAACCCTGGCCAACGATGGCTCGACTATTTAAGACGACTTCTGCTCACCAAGAAGGTGGCGAACGCATCTTCTCATCTGAAACACTCGAATTTAAGGGTGAAGGTAAATTGCAAGAAATTGTCCTGCGCGACAATTCAACAAATGAAATCGTCACAAAAGCCGTCGACTTCGTTTTTATCGCCGCTGGATTCGTTGGCCCTGAACTGGACCAAGTGGGTCTCAATCAGGATCAGTTCGTTACTAACCGTGCAACCCTTTCTGTGACCCCTGATTGGGCTGTGAAAGGCCTCGAAGGCAAGGGACAAGTCTTCGCTTGTGGCGACGCAGTTCGCGGCCAGAGCCTCATTGTGTGGGCAATCGCAGAGGGTCGTTCTGCTGCCTCAGGAATTGACGCCTATCTCCAGGGAAAGCCGAGCACGCTCCCAGCACCAGTCGAGCCGTACAGCCTTTCTTGGTAGTTTCATAATCGCAGCAAGATCACATCAAACAGCAGTGGGGGAATCATGAAAAGTACGATGCAAAACACACAGTTGCTAATCAGGGACCTGATTAAGCACGGAGAGTTTATCTACGCCGACAAAAAGGTTTTTACCGTCTCTCCAGATGGTGTTGAAGAAGCAACGTTCCTGCAAATCTCCAAGCGCGCTGAACAATTAGCTGCTGCGCTTACGAAGCTTGGTGTCAAAAAAGGCGATCGAGTTGCCTCATTCATGTGGAACAACCAGGCTCACATGGAGGCCTACATTGCGATTCCTTGCATGGGCGCAGTACTCCACACGCTCAACATCCGACTTTTCCCAGAGCAACTTGCGTACATCATCAATCACGCCGACGACCAGGTAATCATTGTTGACAATACGCTTGCTCCGCTGCTCGCAAAAGTACGTGATCAGATTCCAAACGTTAAGCACATCATTGTTCACGGTCCAGAATCGACCGGCGTCCTTGGAGAAACACTCGACTACGAAACAGTTCTCGCTGCAGAGAAGCCAGGATTTGAGTGGCCAGATCTTGATGAGAATGACGCCGCAATCATGTGTTACACCTCTGGAACTACAGGCAACCCTAAGGGAGTTGTTTACTCACACCGTTCAACGTGGTTGCACTCAATGGCATCGACTTCTGCAAACTCAATCGGACTCAGTGAGCGTGACCGTTGCTTGCTGATTGTTCCGATGTTCCACGTAAATGCGTGGGGTTGTGCTTACACAGCTTTCATGGCTGGTGTCGAGCTCATCATGCCTCAGATGCTCTTGCAGGGTGAACCAATCGTGAAGATGATTGAGGACCTTAAGCCAACAGTTTCACTCGGTGTTCCGACAATCTGGAATGACGTTCTGCGAGTTGCCGGTGAAAAGCCGGATGTTGACTTGTCGAGTCTTCGCTATCTGCTGGCTGGTGGCTCAGCAGTACCGCGCGTGCTCATCGAAACATACCGAGACAAGTACAACGTTGACATTATTCAGGGATGGGGAATGACAGAAACAAGTCCTTTGGC
>DAIQPM010000083.1:0-4491 GCA_036787355.1 Acidimicrobiales bacterium | reverse complement strand
CCACGCGTTCGCGCTGTCTACCTTGGTGAGTCTGTCTAAACATCCTTTGACCAGGTATTTCAGGAATTTCTGAAATTTTACTTGCATACGAACGTCTGTTCGCTTTATAGTTATCGAACAAGTGTTCGTATAACAAGGAGTGTCGGAAATGGCTGCAATTCAGATTGAAGAGTTCGAAGTACTTACTAGCGAAGAGACAGCACCCTACCTGCGTCTCGTAACCGCTCAAAACGCCCCTCAGAGCTTTCGTACGGGTGTTCCACTATCAGTTCGTCGTGAAGCTCGTGAGCTTCGTCGTAAGCGTAAAAACCGTTTGTACGCAGGCCTTGTCCTTGCTGGTGCTGTCATCATCTTGGCTATGCCTGGTGCTGCATTCGGTGGCGTGACTGGCACAGGACTTTCAACTGACATCGCCAGCAGTGCAGAGCTGGCCTCTGGAATGGTCTACGTGGTGCAACCGGGTGACACCATCTCAAGCATTTCTCACATGGTCAATCCGGTGAATCCGCAAAACGCAAAGAGCGATCTCGTTGCACAACTCGGAAGCAACGTCGTCATTCCGGGCGAACACATCTTAATTCCCTAAAAAATTAGGCAAATAGGTGTATCGTGAATGCATGCGCTGTCCATTCTGTGCGGCCGATGACGACCGCGTTGTTGATTCAAGACTCGCCGAAGACGGCGTAGCCATTCGACGCCGTCGAGAATGCTCTGCTTGTAACCAGCGCTATACGACTTTTGAGCGTATTGAAGAAATTAGCCTCTTCGTCGTCAAGCGTTCTGGGGAGCGTGAGCCCTTTGATCGCATCAAAATTCTTCAAGGCGTCCGAGCAGCTTGCAAGAACCGACCAGTTGACGAAGAAGTACTCGAAAATCTGGTCATCTCGGTTGAAGAATCTATGAGGCTTCTAAACCGTGACGCCACGAGTGAAGAGGTTGGTCGAGCGACACTTGACGCGCTGAAAGCAGTCGATGATGTTGCGTACGTACGTTTCGCATCGGTGTACAAAGGTTTCGAGGGGACGGAAGATTTCGCGCGAGAAATCGGAAACCTCGTCAAAACAACTGCACCAAAACATCGGGGATAACAATGCGCGCTATGCGACTACAGCCGAAATCGGTGATGGCCATTTATGCGCACCCAGATGATGCAGACGTCGCCGCTGGCGGACTACTTGCCCAGTGGGCGAGTGAGGGATGTCAGGTTCATCTTGTAGTCGTCTGCGACGGATCAAAGGGCTCGCACTCTCCATCTGCAGATTCCTCAGCGATTGCAGGGCTTAGAAGTTCCGAGCTAAAGCATGCGGCGGATCTCCTAGGCGCTGCATCAGTTAGCGAGCTGGGACTTTCCGACGGAGACGTGACTAACGATGAAAAACTCCGTAAAACCCTCGTGGGCCTGGTGAGGAGACATCGCCCCGAGGTGGTTTTAGGCCCAGATCCGACGGCGACCTTCTTTGGCGGTGTCTACGTGAATCACCGTGACCACCGTGAAACTGGTTGGGCACTGTTGGACGCCGTTGCTCCAGCCGCCGCCATGCCGCTTTATTTCCCCAAAGAGGGACCCCCACATCAAGTTGGACACATCCTCTTGAGTGGAACTCATGAACCTGATGTTGTCTTCGATGTGTCGTCAACTATTGATGTGAAACTAAAGGCCGTCATGGCTCACTCTTCACAACTATCGGGCGAGATTGAAGACATTCGTGATGTTGTCTACGGCCGGGCTGAGCAAGCTGGCCGTCCAGTGGGAGTGGCCTTTGGTGAGGCCTTTCGCTGCGTTGAACTCGCATTCTGACAACCCCTCGGTTGACGAGGCACCAATTCTTCACATTGACTTGGATGCATTCTTCGCATCAGTAGAAATTCTTGATGACCCGTCGTTGAAGGGTAAGCCAGTGGTCGTTGGTGGACCGGGTGAGCGTGGGGCAGTAGCAAGTGCAAGTTACGAGGCGCGTCGCTACGGCGTGAGAAGCGCAATGCCGATGGTGATTGCAAAGCGTATGTGTCCAAACCTTGTGATTCTGCCAGGAAGATTTGATCGCTACGAAGCGTATTCGCAGGATTTTCACGACATCATTATGGACTTGACACCAGAATTTGAACCGCTTGGACTTGATGAAGTCTTTGCCGACCTTAGAAGTCTTCGAAGGTTAAATGTGCAACCAATTGCCGCTGGACATGAACTTCGTCGGAGGATCAATGATGAGCTCGGACTTCTCTGTGGTGTGGGCCTGGGGCGAAACAAGCTATTTGCGAAACTCGCGTCAAAGAAATCAAAACCAACAGTTGTTGATGGAAAACTCGTCGATGGTGCCGGTGTTGTGTGGGTTTCTCCAGAAATGGAGAAACTCTGGTTGAGCGAGCTTCCAGTATCTGCTCTGTGGGGAGTAGGGCCTGCAACAACTGCCAAGCTCGAACGCATTGGTATTCGCTGGGTGCGTGATATCGAGAAATTTGATGAATCGCTTCTCGCACGCCACGTGGGCCCTTGGATGGCGGGGACGCTGGTCAACTACGCCAGTGGCGAAGATGAGCGCGAAGTCGTTTCTGACCACATCACCAAGTCAATTGGTCATGATGAGACATTCGTTAAATCTCTCAAAGGAATTGAAGAGTTGCTGGAAGAAGCTAAAAGTCATTCAGCAATTCTGTCCAGAGCCATCAGAGCTAAAGGATGGGTTGCTCGTACGGTTTCTGTGACCGTCAGATTTGATGATTTCTCATCAATCGGCAGATCGCAAACAATCAGCTTCGGGATTGATGACGAACGAGCAATCTTTCTCATAGCTAAAGCGCTCCTCGAATCTATGGAATATCCCTACGCGATCAGGTTGCTCGGCATACACCTATCCTCATTCCTTCCTCGTTCTAGAAATGACGTCCAACTCACATTCGGAATCGAGACAGCTGTTGATGATCGTCAGCAAACTATTGAAGCCACGAGGGACCGACAAATTGGTTACGAAGCACTGAGAGACGCCATTGATGATGTTCGCGAAAAATTCGGAAAATCAGCAGTGGGTACAGCGTCAGAATTAAGTGAAGATGGAATTGAAATTGAACGCCAGCGCGGTAGTGCCTCGCAGGGCCCTCTCGCTAAACCCGAACAGTAACGAGCGTTCCTAATGGGGTGTGTGGCCAAATGGTGCCAGCTGAACTGAACGGAAGTTCGATGCAACCGAGACTTTGGGGTGAACCGTACGATGGTCGAATGAAGCCGTGAAGTCCCTCACCACCGTTGTAATAGGAGACCCACGGAATACCTGTGTCGTGATACTTGGTTCCATCAGGGTTAGTGCCGGACATTGTGGTTGTCGCGTAACGCAGGTAAACAGGATATGTTCCTTGATGGCTTGGTGCTGCTGGGATTCCGGAATTAGCCAGAGTGTGAAAACTGGGAACTCCTGCGATGTAGAGAGTCAGCAGTTCTGGGGCGGGCTTTCCGAGATTCAGTTGGACGTCGACATAGTTGTATGGGCGTGGACTGAACTGAGACTTTTTCGCGGCCTGTAACAGTTCATTCCAAGTAGCGATGGTCGTGATTCCAGTTGTGGCCAGACCATGCACGTCCTGAAAGCTCATTATCGCACCCTTCAGAATTTGATTCGCAACACCTGGGGTCCATTGAGTGCTCAGTGATTGTGGAAGTGAGGGGTAGAGCCAAGTAAAGGTCCCAGGAGTCTTCTCAACTATTGGCATGGAGGTCTGCAAACTGACATGTGGCATTACCAATGTTGTAGTCGTGGGGCGAAGCGTTGTTGTGGTGACTGGAACCGTTGTCGACGTCGTGGTGCTCTGCACCACACCAATTGTTGAGGTCTGAGAAGTTGTTGTTGTTGGGACTTCAGTCTTCACCAACGTTGTTGGCTGTGACGCTCCGGCAGGGACAAAGCCAACTGGGAGGTACCCAAGTTCAGCGAGTAGTTGTTCTTCCCAAAGAATGTCAACACCAGAAACTATTGCTTTGGAATAGCTAGATGAGATGGTGCAGGTTGCTGTGCAACGAAATGAGGTCGGCACCTGGAGGGAATAGGAAGCATTTGGAAGGACTGTGCTCTTCGCGTAAGCGTCAAACTGCAGTCTGGAAATCTGGATCCACTTCATTTGCAATGAGTGAGAAAACTCTAAAGACGGGAGTTGTTTGATGTCAAGGGGTTGGCTCAAAGTTATTCGAGCAATTGGCATTGATTGAACGAGTGATGACGAAAGTTGTGTAGTCACTTGGACTTGTAAATCGGCGCCGTCTGCACTCGATGTAAGTGGAATTAATGAAAGCAGAAGGACCGCTGGAAGTGCGAAGAGTCTCATGTGCTTAATCACTCTCAAAGATTACTCACGAAGATTTGAAAATCACACCGAAAACCACTGAGGTAAAAGAAACTTCTTTAAGGGCGTTTCTGGCTGTGTCTTCGACCAACTAGGATTAAACCTTCTGGCGGCGTGGCCGAGCGGTTAGGCAGGGGCCTGCAAAGCCCCGTACTCCGGTTC
>DAIQPM010000082.1:0-4507 GCA_036787355.1 Acidimicrobiales bacterium | reverse complement strand
CTGACCAGATCTCCTCACCACTTTGCATTTTTTCCTCCACAGACCACAACTGACATTATCCACAAGCACTTTTTGACTCCATGCAGGCGGGGAGAGTCACCATACACGCAATTTCGAACCCCCGCTGAGGGAGGTTGCTCCATCAGGTAAGATTGTTCCCAGTAGCGCGCCAGCGACCCCCAGGGGGTACCGCGAAGCGCATCAATATAGTTTTAGAAGAGGATTTTATGAAGCGTACTTATCAGCCAAATGCACGAAAAAGGGCAAAAACACACGGTTTCCGTGCTCGTATGCGCACACGTGCCGGCCGTTCCATCCTAAAGGCCCGTCGTAACAAGGGCCGTCACTCATTGACGGTTTGAGTTAGTTGTGCCTGGTCGGGTTAGTTCCCGACGGCAGTTTGCCTTGTTTGCAAACCCAACAGGCCGTGGACAAAGCGGACCACTGCGAATCAGCTTCGTAGTTAGTTCCCCTGAGTCAACAGCTGTTGATGTTGCTTTCGCAATCAGCCGGAAGGTGGGCAATGCGGTTGTTCGCAACCAAATTCGCCGCCGTCTCAGAGCACTATTTGACGAACTGTCCCCTCCACCACAATCAGGAATATACCTGATCAAATGTGGTTTTGAGACCGGAAAGATCACCTATGACGAACTTAGAAACCATCTCACACAAGCACTTGAGCGCTGTGGCGCCCGTAGCTAAGAGCAGTATTTCAGCTCGAGCCCTGTTAGCCACAATCAGGACATATCAAAAAGTTACCGCTGGGCGAATTGCCCCGTGCCGCTTCTACCCATCATGTTCTCACTATGCCTACGAAGCCATTGAAATACATGGTTTTTGGCACGGTATTGCACTATCAACCAAGAGAATTAGTCGTTGCCGTCCCCTTGGCCCACACGGCGTGGACCTGGTTCCTGAAGTAAAAAAGCAAGGAGTAGCAAACAATGCATAGCCTTTTCCACTCAATCAGCAGCATTTTCCAACCAGTATTTAGCCTTTTCGGATGGTTAATGGCCTTCTTCTATGGGATTATCCCGAACTACGCCTTTGCCATTGTGATGCTGACCATAGTAATTATGGGAGTTTTGACACCTTTTACCGTTAAGAGCACCAAGTCAATGATGGCTATGCAGAAGATCCAGCCAGAAATGAAGAAGCTTCAGGTCAAATACAAAGGACCGGAGAATCGCCAGGCTCTAAACGAAGAAATGATGAAGCTCTATAAGGAGCACGGTGTCAACCCGGTTGGTGGATGCCTGCCAATGCTTCTCCAGGCGCCTTTTTTGTTCATTCTTTACAGTGTTATCAAGGGACTTTCGAACGAAGTACTCGTAAACGGCAAGTTGGTTGCCCAGCCTCGCTACATTCCAAGCCACGGAAAGATGCACGACGCGATTATTCTCGCCGGTGGTCACATCAAGTCATTTGGTATGGATCTAAGCCTTAAACCCTTCTCTGCGCACAGTTCTACTGGTGCGGCTATCCCATTCTTTGTGTTTGTTGCCATCGCAGTAGGTCTTCAATACTTCCAGATGTCTCAAATGACCAATAGGAACAAGAAAACAGGCATTTCGGTTCCTAGCCAGCAACAAACCCTTCAGAAGATTATGCCGATTCTTTTTGCATACTTCTACATGGTTATCCCTGCAGCTGTGGTGTTGTACATGATTATTTCTACAATTATTCGCATAATTACTCAAGATATCATGTTCAGAGTTGGAATTTCTAACCCCACAAAGGGTGAAACAAAGGAAATCCCTGGAGCTATCAAAGAAGTGGCTGAAGAAACCAAACCTTCAACCTTAAAGTCCCAACAACAGTCTCGCTCCAAAGCGAAGCGGAAAAGAAAGGCGCGGTAACCCATGGATTGGGTAGAAACAACAGGATCGTCACTCGAAGAAGCCACTACACGAGCACTTGCTCACCTAGGGGTTCACAGAGATGATGCAGAAATTGAAGTACTAGAAGAGCCAGCAAAGGGTCTGTTTGGACGAGTTCGCGGAGAGGCTCGAGTGAGAGCTCGAGTGCGTCCATCAGGACCACGTCCGAAGCGATCACGCCGTTCTGGTGGTCGTGAAGACCGCCCACGTAACGACCGTCCACGCGGCGAAAAGCCTCGTGGTGGTAATTCTTCTGAAGACAAGAAGGACGACGCACCACGTCGAGCCAAGCAAACCGCAACAAAAGCACCACGACCAGAAAAGAGTCCATCAAAGGAGGGCACCATGGCTGAAGGAATTTCACTAGCCGAACAGGGTTCAATCGCAAAGGAGTTCCTCGTCGGACTACTGAGCTCTATGAACATCACCGCAGAAGTATCAGTTAAGGAAATTGATACTGAAACCGTCGAGCTTTCAGTTAATGCCAATCCCCCAACTGAACTTGGAGTTCTAGTTGGCCCTCGTGGAACAACTCTTACTGCCCTGCAAGAAGTCACCAGAACGGTTGTTCAGTCAAAGTCGCCTGCACGTACAGACCGAATTTTGGTGGATGTTGCGCAATACCGTGAACGCCGTGTAGCTGCCCTTGGACGCTTTGCTGCACAAGTTGCCCAGGAAGTCGTAGAAACTGGAGAAGAGCGTGCTCTTGAGCCAATGTCTGCGGCAGACCGTAAAGCTGTTCATGATGCCCTTACCGAGAATGCTTCAGTAGTTACTCGATCAGAAGGTGACGACCCTCGCCGCTTTGTGGTGATTGCTCCGGCATAATTGATTCGTGACAAATAATTGGTTGACCCGCGCCCTCGAGGAATCGAGGGCGCGAGGCTTTTTAGGGCCTAATGCAATAGAGCCCCACATTGCCCATGCAGAGGGGTTCGCTCTTTGCTGGGAAGAATTAAACGTGGCTCCCCCAGAGTCATTCCTGGACCTGGGAAGTGGTGGAGGACTTCCAGGACTAGTGCTGCTACAAAGGTGGCAACAAAGGGCCGTATTTACCGATTCCATGGAAAAACGTATGGCGTTTCTTCGAGAAGTTCTGGAATGGGAAGGCGCCCCAGAGGGTGGAGAAGTTCTTACCGCTAGAGCAGAAGATCTTGCCTGGGACCCAGACCTGGACTCAGCATTCGACCTAGTAACCGCTAGATCTTTCGGCCCCCCAGCTGTTACAGCCGAGTGTGGCGTTCGATTTCTAAAGGTTGGTGGAATGATGATTGTTTCAGAGCCACCAGATGACACAGAAACCGGCCGCTGGAAGAAAGAAGGCCTAGCCAAGCTCGGTCTAGAGGCAAAAGGACGAGTCCGCCACGGTTCTGCCTACCAAATCCTGATTAAAACCAAAGCAACACTTTCTTCGTATCCACGTGAAGTTGGAGTGCCAGGAAAGAAACCACTCTTCTAGATGTTCCACGTGGAACATTGTTCCATCTGAACCCAGAGTGTAAAAATATGTTCCACGTGGAACATTCGAATCCTTAGGCAACTGCCCGAATATTCTTCACACGGTCTGACCTCTTTAAGCAATCTGAGGCCAATATGTTCCACGTGGAACATTGGTACTTGACGAGGCAGAAAAAACCTAGTTGAATTGACATGTATTTGACGCAGTGTCGGGATGTACCTAGCTCGGGATGAGGCTCATGGCGGACGCCAGCAAGATGAGGATTTTCGCTGTTGCCAACCAAAAAGGTGGCGTCGGAAAGACAACCACCACAACCTCTTTGGGGGCAGCGCTTGCTGAAAAAGGCAAGCGAGTATTGATTGTCGACCTTGACCCCCAGGGAAACGCAACCACTGGACTAGGCGTTGATGGGCGCCAGTTTGAACGATCTGTCTATGACGTGCTTCTCAATGATGTTCCAATGGTGGACATTGTGGAACCTACGGGTTTTAAAAACCTATTCGTCGCGCCAGCAACACTTGACCTAGCTGGAGTCGAACAAGAACTCACATCGGTCATCTCAAGAGAGCTCAGACTGAAAAAAGCCCTGGAATCAGTTCAGGGGGAGTTTGAGTACGTCTTTATTGACTGCCCACCTTCTCTTGGCCTAATCACGATCAATGCTTTCGCTGCTGCTACTGACATCATGGTGCCTGTACAGGCCGAGTTCTATGCCCTAGAGGGCCTTACACAGCTCTCTCGGATCGTAGACCTTGTTCAAAAGAACCTAAATCCGAGCCTCAGAATTACCAAGGTGGTTCTCACGATGTATGACTCAAGAAACACCTTGTCTACCGATGTCGCCAAGGAAGTCCGCAAAGCCTTTCCAGAGGAATTGTGCAAGTCAGTCATTCCTCGAACCGTTCGTTTGGCCGAGGCCCCATCATTCGGGCAGCCGATTACCGTATTTGATCCATCATCTAAGGGTGCCAAAGCGTACCGAGCATTAGCAGAGGAGATTCTCAATGGCTAGAAAACCAGGACTAGGAAAAGGACTCGGAGCCCTCATCCCAGACGGGGGTGCTGCAAGCACCTCGCCAGACGAAAGCGTTGCAGTTGGCGGACCACTTCGCAAGGTTCCCGTTGCCTCAATTCGCCCAAACAAGTTTCAGCCAAGAAAGACCTTTGA
>DAIQPM010000013.1:0-23110 GCA_036787355.1 Acidimicrobiales bacterium | reverse complement strand
CCCACGAGGCGGTCCATCAATTTGTCAAAGAGCGCAGGTTGGGCGTGCATCATTGATTTGATGATGGCGAACTCACGAGTAGGAGCTCCTTCTACGAGGTAGCTCGCGACAGTAAACGGAGCACCAGCAAATCCAATGAGGGGAGTGTCGGTACTCTTCAGTTCTTCGACTACAAGGTCAACCGTATCGGTGACGTGTTTAATGTCTGAAGGAGTTAAGTCGCGAAGTCGCTCGAGGTCTGCTTCAGATGTAAATGGGTTCGCAATCACTGGCCCACGACCAGGCACAACGTCAACGCCAAAATCAATTGCGTGATACGGCACAACAATGTCGGAGAAAAGGATTGCACCGTCAACGCCGTAACGACGGACTGGTTGCATTGTTACTTCTGCAGCAATTTTGGGATCAGCAATTGCGTCCAGGATTGAACCGGTGCCACGAAGTGCACGGTACTCAGGTAGCGAGCGCCCCGCTTGGCGCATGAACCACACCGGCACGTGCTCAACACTTTCGCCTCGACATGCCCTCAGTAGAACTGGATCGCTCACTTGTCTCCTTTTACCCTTTCCAATCTAGGCGCAATGGCTAAATCTCCCCAAAGTGCCACCCCCAAGAAGTTCCCCTAGGATTGATAAACCCAAAATTCAAGACTGTGAAAGAGGCCCCAGTGGCACACGAGCGTGAGATAGCCGAGGAGCAGGAGTTCTTAAACACCGCCCTCGTCGCGCTTGAACACATGCGTGAAGAAGCCATGACCATGCGCGATAACGCTGCGGTTGCGAACATGCGCGGTGCCGGAGACTTAGTGGAACGTGACGTTGTAATGAGCACAGCTCTTACGAGGCTTGATCAACTTGCTATCGGCGACCAGCCACTTTTCTTTGGTCGAATTGACTACGACGTTAACGATGAGGGAACTCGTGATGTGTATCACGTTGGTCGCCTCGCAGTTTCAGATGAACAACTGAACGCACTCGTCGTTGACTGGCGTGCTCCGGTAGCTGAAGCGTTCTACCGTGCAACTGGTGTTGAATCGCTCGGGCTCAGTCGCCGACGTCACGTGGCTATTCGTGGCCACGAAGTGATGGGTGTTGAAGACGAGTACTTTGCCGACGCCAACGGAGACCTCATGGTTCCTGAAGACGAGGCGCGAAGCGCAACTCCTGAAGGACTCGTCGATGGCGGTATGGCGCTTGGTGGCCCAGGAGCTCTTCTGGCGGCACTTGGTCGCGCACGCACTGGTCGAATGGGCGACATCATTGCAACTATTCAGGGTGAGCAAGACCGCATCATTAGAAACCCACTCGCTGGAATTTTGTTAGTCCAAGGAGGACCGGGAACGGGAAAGACTGCTGTGGCGCTGCACCGAGCTGCCTACCTGCTCTTCACTCACCGCTCGACTCTTGAACGTCAGGGCGTCTTGGTGGTTGGTCCAAACCCACTCTTTCTTAATTACATCGAAAATGTCTTACCTTCACTCGGCGAATCAGGCGTCACGCTCGCCACAATTTCTGAGCTCGTTACCAACGTTGAAGTTCGAGCGCGCGAAAGCGAAGAGCTCGATCAGTTAAAGGGTGACATTCGAATGGTGAAAGTGCTGGCGCGAGCACTCCGCACTCGCCAGCACCCACTGCGCGATGACGTAGAGATTCCAGTTGGTCGCGCGATTTTGAATCTCAAGGCTTCGTGGAGCAAGGACATAGTGGAGCGTGCTCGCAGGCGCCCAGGAAATCACAATCAGCGCAGATCAGCTGTTGGCCGTGAACTCGCCCTTCGAATGGCTAATGAGTACCACTCACGTTTTGTCAAAAATAGTGACGAAGAAATTTCACAGGTGAATGAACTTGCTGACGCAATTCGTGCTACTCAGCAATTCAAGATTGCGTTGCAACGCATCTGGCCGCGGCTAACTGGCCAGGATTTGCTGCATGACCTCTTCGGGGCTCCAGCTCTTATTCGCGCCGCGGCTAAAGACATCCTCAGCGACGAAGAAATTGCGCTGTTGCACCGTCCACGTTCAGCAAATCTTGAAGACGTTCTTTGGACCAAAGCTGATGCGGCGCTTATCGACGAAGCACGCATTCTTCTCGGACCGAGAAAGAAACCTCGTCCAAAACCAAAGCCTGGTGACTCGGGAATCCTTGATGGTGTTGATCTTGATGCGTACGCCGGAAATGTTCGCCAAGCTGCACTTCGTGAAGCCGAACGACTCGCTCCAACACAGAGTCAAGAACTTGATGAAGCTGAGTTCGTCACCTATGGCCACATTGTTGTTGACGAAGCGCAAGACCTCTCGCCAATGGAACTTCGTGTTTTAAAACGTCGTGACCTCACGGGCTCTATGACAATTGTTGGCGACATGGGCCAAGCGACTACTGCTGGTTCTTCTGCATCGTGGAATGCAGTGCTTGAAGTTTTAGAGCCACGTCGCGAACCTGCTCGAGTTGACCTCACGGTGAGTTACCGCACACCTGAAGAGGTTCTTTCCTTTGCTGAGCCAACATTGAGAGCTGCGTCACCTGACCTCGAAGCCCCAAAACCAGTGCGACGTGCTGGTTCAGATCCGACTGTTGAAGTAGTAGCACCGAGTGAGTTCGCAGCCACGCTCAGTGCGGCGGTAAAACGTGAATGCGAAAATGTTCATCCGGGACGCGTTGCAGTAATTGTGACGAGCAGTCGGGTGCAAGAAATTGTTGCCATATTGAATGGTGCAGGGCTGGGTGCAATTGACCCTCGTGAGCTGGAATCCAAGGGACTCAGTGCCGACTTGGTGGTTCTGGCCGCTGAAGGGGCTAACGGGCTGGAATTTGACGCCTCAGTCGTGGTGGAACCGGGAGAAATTGCCCGCCGTGGATCTGGAGTAACAAAGGCCATTACGGCTCGGGGACTTAGAACCCTTTACGTCGCTATGACTCGTCCAACCCGTCGCTTGGCCATTATTGCCACGGGTGAGCTACCTCCAACAATTACTTAAAAACCGCTAGTTATGGCATGAAGTTGCTTTTTTCTAGTAGAACTGAAGGCGTGAGTCAGGCAATTTCCCCCCAAGGCCTGGCGAAGCCGGAGAAGATTGTTCACGATCGTCCCCCGATGCTTGCCATCGGTGTGATGATTTGGCTCGGTAGCGAGCTGATGTTCTTCTCAGGACTCTTCGCCGCGTTGTTTACTATCAAAGCACACCTCGTCACGTGGCCACCCGTGGGCACGAAGCTCGACACAGTGCAAGCTGGAATCTTCACAATCATCTTGGTTGCGTCGTCATTCACTATGCAGTGGGCTGTGTGGCTAGTTGAGCACCGTCGTCGCAGTGAAGCACGAGTTTGGACGATTGTCACGATGGTTATGGGCGCCGTGTTCGTAGCGAACCAGTGCTACGAGTGGATCAATCTTGAGACTCGTTGGTACACCAACTCCTATGGGTCCATTTTCTACATCACCACTGGGCTTCACGGTCTACACGTGATGCTCGGTCTCGTTGCGATGGCATTTTTGTTGTTCCGTATGCGTGGAACCGAAGGTGACCCGGGCGAGCTTTCAACATTCCAAGGTGTGAGTTATTACTGGCACTTCGTCGACGTCGTATGGGTGGGGCTGTACTCAGCTCTGTTCTTCCTAAAGTAAAACATGATGATTCGTTCTTTGCTTAAGCGATCAGTGCTTCTCAGCATCTTGGGAGTCGTAAGTGCTGGACCGCTTGTTTTGTTTTCTCAAGGTGCGGATGCAGCCAAGCAGCCGTATCAAACACAGCGAGCCAACTCGGGAACTCCAAACTCAGACGTCGTCGTAAAAAACGCAAACGGTGTTGTTACTTCCTACGGAAACTCTTCGATCATGTACAACGCCCCATCGCCTTCGCTGATCAATCTTGGTAGGGCGCTCTACATGCAGAACTGCGCCTCATGCCATGGCACCGAAGCAAATGGTGTTCCGGCTGGCGGATCGTCGGGTGCATACCCTGCACTGGTTGGACTTGGACCAGCCACTATTAACTTTTGGGTTTCGTCGGGGCGAATGCCAGCGGCTGATCCTCGTCAAGTCCAAGCCATGCGCCAAAAGCCACGACTAAGTGATTCACAGTCATTGGCAATTGCTGCTTGGGTGAATTCTCTTGCACCGAGCTATCCGTACATTCCGACACCAAACCTCGCCACCGCGAGCGTTAAAAATGGTGCTGAGCTTTTCGCACTTAACTGTGCCGCTTGTCACACCATTGAAGGTATGGGAGACGCTCTAGCGAGCAACACGTACGCTCCATCACTTCACAACATTCCTGCGTATCAAGTTGCAGAAGCCATTCGAATTGGACCTGGAAACATGCCGCGCTTCACGGGGAACCTCTCTGACGCGCAGGCGGATGACATTGTTAAATTTGTAACAACGTACATATCGCACCCGCAGAATCCCGGTGGACTCGGCCTTGGAGGACTTGGCCCGGTGGCTGAAGGATTCATAGGACTCGCACTCGGAGTTGGCGTTCTAGCCATCTTCGGATTCTGGGTAGGAGAACGAGAAGAATGAGCAGCGGAATCGAAAACCACACGCCAGTGTCCCTGCGCGGGCTATCAGCGGACGATCCACACCTTCAGCCGGCTGCACGCAATCCAGAACGTGTTGAAAAGGTAATTGTCTTTAACTTCGTGCTCGGCACACTTTTTGGATTCTTATTTATTGTTGCGTACATTCAAAACTGGCAGCCATGGATTCTTGGTGGCGCAATGGCTGGTTGCTTGACGCTTCTTGGAATTGGTCTTATTGCCTGGGGTAAGTACCTCATGCCTCGTGGGCCTTTCGTAGAAGATCGACACGAATTTAGGAACTCTGATGAAGATCGTTCTGCTTTCGCTGCGGCAATTGTGCAACGTGGTGGTGGGCTAGTTAAGCGTCGTAAGTTGCTCACTGGTCTTTTTGCCGGTGGTATGGGAGTCTTCTCTTTGGGTGCAGTCTTTCCGCTGCTGCGTAGCCTTGGCCCACTTCCAAAGGGAACTCTTTTTCACACCGACTGGCGCAAGGATTCATATGCCGTTGACATCACTGGCCGTCGAGTTCTCGTAGGTGACCTCGCGGTTGGATCAATCGTCACAGTCTTTCCAGAAGGACAACAAGACACCGAAAATGGACAAGCAGTTGACCAGACTGTTCTTATCCGAGTTTCCAACCAGGACTTCACGACGATGAAGGGTCGAGAGACGTGGGGGCCTCAGGGGCTCTTGGCTTACTCAAAACTTTGTACTCACCTTGGCTGCCCAGTTGGGCTCTACGAACAGCAACTGCAGTTGCTGGTGTGTCCGTGTCACCAGTCAATGTTTAACGTCAACAACGGTGCCGTTCCACAATTCGGTCCAGCACCACGGCCACTTCCGCAGCTGCCTATCTACATTGATGCTGATGGGTATGTTCGCGCACAGTCTGACTACCGTGAGCCTGTAGGGCCTGGATTCTGGGAGCGCGCATGACCGACGTAATTGAGACAAAGAGATCCAAGAAATTGGCTAAGGGACCGTTTGGTGCCGTTGGCCACGCCCTAAACGAGCTTGACGATCGTCTTGGCACCGCCAAGGGTGGCCGCACATTCCTCGACAAGATTTTTCCAGACCACTGGTCGTTCATGCTTGGTGAGATCGCACTCTATTCATTTGTAATTTTGCTCGTAACGGGAATTTTCCTGGCGCTGTATTACATCCCAAGTACTGCAATCGTCACCTATCGCGGAACGTACTTGCCGCTCTACGGACAAAAGGTAACTGAAGCATATGCCTCGTCAGTCAACCTTTCGTTTGCTGTTCGCGGTGGGCTACTGATGCGTCAGATGCACCACTGGGCTTGTGACATTTTTGTGGGGGCAATTGTTGTTCACATGGCTCGCGTGTTCTTTACTGGAGCCTTCCGTAAGCCCCGCGAACTCAACTGGACGATTGGAACGACACTCCTCACACTCGCAATTGTCAACGGGTTCCTTGGATACTCACTCCCAGACGACTTGGTTTCTGGAACTGGTATTCGAATTGCGTACTCAATTATTCTTTCGATTCCTGTTGTTGGTAGTTATATTGGATTCTGGGTCTTCGGAGGAAACTTCCCGGGAACCATGGTCATTCCTCGTTTCTTCGTTCTCCACGAATTCCTCGTTCCACTTTTGATTCTTGGTCTCGTGGGCGCTCACCTTGCGCTGCTCGTTCGTCAAAAACACACGCAATTCCCTGGCCCAGGCAAAACTGAAGAGAACGTTGTCGGAACACCTATGTTCCCAGTCTTTATGGCCAAGACAACCGGCTTCCTACTTCTTGTCGGCGGAGTAACTGCGCTGCTCGGTGCGTTTGCGCAGATCAACCCGATCTGGCAGTTCGGTCAGTATCACGCGGCAAACATTTCTTACGCCGTGCAACCTGACTGGTACATGGGATTCCTCGACGGCGCACTCCGTATTTGGCCTTCCTGGACGTTCCACAGTTTCGGCCACACGATTGTTTTCAACATTCTGGTGCCGTCAGTTATCTTGCCGGGAATTGTCTTCGGAATTGCTTATGCGTGGCCAGCCGTTGAACGAAAGCTCACTGGCGACAACGAAATTCACCACCTACTTGATCGTCCTAGCGATCGAGCATTTCGAACTTCAGCTGGTGTGGCACTTCTCTCATTCTTGATGATGCTGTTCATCGCAAGTTCGACTGACGTTATTGCAAATTTCTTCCACATCTCACTTGACACTGTGCTCTGGACAATGAGAATTCTTGTTGTAGTTGTTCCGCTCATTGCTTTCCCATTCACCTACAAGATCTGTAAGGAAATGCAGAACTTCAAGGGTGCTGGAAAGCGAAAGACCACCAATGTGGTCAGTAGAACGTCTGAAGGCGAGTACGTCTCAACTGCATCACCTCGATACGTTGACGACATTCCGGCTCACCTTGCACCAATTCCAGTTCCGAGATTTATCAATGACGTCGAAGCACCAGAGGAAGATGCTGATGGTAGTGGCACGCGCGTAGTTGAGCGTTAGAGTTCACGCTTGGCAAAGCACGCAAAACCAGCTTCAGCACGGCTGTACGTTTTACTTTTAATTTCGGTACTTGTACTCGCCCTGTGCGGTGGCGGATTTGTGGTCTACAAAAACGTTATTGGTACGACAACGACAACCACAATCGCGAAAGAGAAGAAGCAAGTTGGCTGGACGGTGATTAGTTCGTCCAAACGTGGGGTGATGGTTGATTACCGAGTGATTGTTGTCCCCACAAAAAATTCAACTACAACGACCTCCAGTGCAACCGCCACTGCAACTGTTGGAGCAGATTTCACTGTGCTGCGCATGCGCGCCAGGACCACGCTGCTTCGCTGGCACAGTGGGAGCCAAGATCCACCAACTTCAATAAAACTGCCACTCGATATGGGGCCTCACATTGATTGGAGGAGTGAAGGGCCTGCCGGGATCATCGCTGTGTTCAACGGCGGATTTAAAAAAGCCGCGAAAGCCGGTGGGGCGCTAGACGATGGAGTGACGCTTGAGCCACTCGTTCGAGGTGACATGACCATTGCAATCAATGCGCTAGGTCACTGGGAGATGGGTGCTTGGGAGTCAAAGGGATTCCCAACGAAAGATTTCAAAGCAATTAGCTACCGACAGAATTTATTACCTCTCGTCTTAAAAGGTGTCGTCGCTCCTACGACAACAACTAATCCAATGGCGTGGGGAGATCCACTTCGCCACGTTCTAGCCCAGCCAAGAACTGGACTCGGAATAGACGCAAACGGAAATTTAATTTATGTTGCCTCGATGACTGGAGTGCTTCCATCACAGGTTGGCGCTGCGCTTGTTGATGCGGGTGCCGTAACGGGAATGGAGCTAGACATGAACCCGTTCTGGCCAATCATGGGTGCATCTGCAACTCCACTTCATACTCAATCTGGAACGTTCAATCTTCAGCTAAAGGGGTCACAGCACTCTGCGGGAGTTTTTGAGACTGGTTGGGAGCGAGACTTTTTTACCGTGATGGCCGAACCCTCTACGTGGCAGTGCAATTGGCAGAGCCCTGGAGGTATTTCGAAAAACAAAATAACTCCACAGCCATTGGCCGCGGTCGGGACTGGCTGCAAGGGGATCGTCAAGGCAGCCGCTAGGAAGCCATAATTTGCCCTGGCGCTCATCCAAGGAGTAATCCTTCATAGGGTTTAGCAAGCCTGCTTTAGGAGATTTACTGGCCAATCGAGTCCATTGTTCTTCACATTAAGGTAATCCCATGAGCATTCCAATCGCCCCAGCAGACCTTCCAACCTCCCTCGGCGCATTACGAAAGTCAGGGTACGTACCGAAGTCAGTTCGTGAAGAACTTCGTATCAATTTAGAGAAGCGCCTCAGCGAAGGTCGTCCACTTACCTCAGCAGTCCTTGGCTACGAAGACACCGTTCTTCCTCAACTAGAGACAGCGCTGCTTGCTGGTCACGACATCATCTTGCTGGGAGAGCGCGGGCAGGCAAAGACTCGAATGATTCGTTCACTAGTAGAACTCCTCGATGAATGGTTGCCAATCGTTGAGGGTTCCGAAGTGCGAGACGACCCGTTCGCACCTATCTCAGCGTACGCAATCGAACTTGTCGCTGAGAAGGGTGACGACACGCCAATCTCGTGGGTGCACCGCACTCGCAGGTTCGCGGAAAAACTTGCTTCACCAGACACATCAATGGCAGACCTCATTGGAGAAGTTGATCCAATCAAAGTTGCTGGTGGATTATTCCTCGATGACCCGCGCGCACTTTCCTATGGACTAGTTCCAAAGTCCAACCGTGGCATCTTTGCAATGAATGAGCTCCCTGACCTCTCGGAACGTATTCAGGTGGGACTGCTAAACGTCCTCGAAGAACGCGATGTTCAGATTCGTGGACACCTCGTTCGCCTCGACCTTGACGTGCTGGTGGTGGCAACTGCGAACCCTGAGGACTACACCAACCGTGGCCGGCTCATCACCCCGCTGAAGGACCGTTTTGGTTCGCAGATTCGCACGCACTACCCATACGAAATTGCCACTGAGATTGAAATCATCAAGATGGAATCAAAGTTGCCTACGTCGACCAAGCCAATTGTCGTGCCGTGGTTTATAGAGGACATTGTTGCTCGCGTGAGCCACGTAGCGCGCAAGAGTCACGTGATTAGCCAACGTTCAGGTGTCTCAGTACGACTTTCGATTGCGAACTATGAGACGGTCATTGCTAATGCGCTACGTCGAACACTTCGAACAAATGACGACACGGTGGTTCCTCGCGTGAGTGACTTAAGCGCAATGATCCAGTCAACGCAGGGCAAGATTGAATTCGACACCATGGACGATGGTGATTCAGACCAAGTAATTGCCGCGCTCGTTTCGCTCGCTGTGCGCCAGTGTTTCTCAGAGACTGTTTTGCTGGAAGAAGCCCCACTCATTGTTGAGTCTTTCAATGACGAAGTCATTGTTCACACCGGTGATGACCTTCCAGACCAGGACTATCTCAATGTGCTGGCCGCCATGCCAGCACTAGCCGGTCCGGTTGCTCGTGTGGCTGGACCAGAGGCCAGCAGCGGAGAGATTGCAGCAGCCACAGAGTTCATCTTGGAAGGCCTTTACCTCACCAAGCGTCTAGCTAAGGATGCATCGGGAGCGCGTGCGCTCTATCGCTCAAGGAATCGCTAGTGGCTGTTCGTTATGGTTTTCGTCGCTTTGGTGATGACGATGACTTTGACGACTTCGATGCTGATGAACTTCTTCGCCTGCTCGCCGATGACTTTATGGAAAGTGGCGACCTGGAAGAGGCTATGGAGCGACTCCTTCGCAGCGGCTTTGAAACTGAAGACGGCCAACGAGTCGAAGGACTACGCGAACTCCTAGAACGCACTCGCCAAAAGAGACGAGAACTCGAAGAGCAAGCTGACCCTGACGGCGAAATGCAGCGCTACCGCGACTGGCTCGAAGAAATTGAGTCCATTGAAGGTGACGAGCTCGATCAACTGCTTTCTGAGGCAGAAGAATCTGATGATGAACGTCGCAAAGAAGTGACGCGAGACCTTGTAGAACAAAAAAAGATGCAACAGGATCTCATGAGTGACAAGCTTTCTGAGCGTCTCGGTAATTATCAGAACTACGACTTTGTTTCCAGTGAAGCTCGCGAGCAGTTTGAGCAACTAATGAATGAGCTCAAAGAAGATGTTCTGAACACCTACTTCGAGCAGAGCAAAGAGATGATGGGCAATCTTGACCCTGAACAGCTCGCACGAACTAGAGAGATGATGGATGCACTCTCAAAGATGATTGAACAAGATCGTGCCGGTGAGCCACTTGATCCGTCGTTCGAGTCCTTTATGGAAAAGTTCGGCGATTTCTTCCCTGGTGCCGAGACGCTCGAAGATGTCATTCGCGCAATGGCAGAACGTGCCGCTGCTGCAGAAGCAATGTTTAACTCGCTCTCTGGTGAACAGCAGGCAGAACTTCGCGCCATGTTTGCCAAGATGATGGAAGACATGGATCTGAATTTCTCCATGAACCGCCTTGTTTCAAATTTGCGTCAAGCAACCCCCGACATTGACTGGAACCGTGCACACCGTATGCGTGGTGAGAATGGCTCATCATTCGCCGATGCTTCATCTGTTGCAGAGCAGCTCGGCGAACTACGTGGTTTGGAAGATTTCCTCAGTCAGTCCAACCCCGCTCAGGGCCTGCCAGAAGTCGATGTGGAGTCGGTGCGTCGAAACCTTGGTGACGACGCTGCTCGCCACGTTCAGCGCCTCCAAAAGGCTCTGAAGGGTCTTAAAGATAAGGGATTTATTGACCGCAGCGGAAAGAAATTGGAGCTCACCGCTAAGGGGGTTCGCCAGATTGGCCAGCAAGCCCTAAAGGATCTCTTCGCTCAGCTGAAGGATTCACCAACGCTTGGAGCTCACCGTGAGGCGACCGTCTCTCGAGGTGGGGACCGTGAAGAAACATCCAAGCCTTGGGAGCCAGGAGAGCCACTGTCGCTCAATCTTCCAAAAACATTGCGTAACGCAATCTTTCGTCAAGGGCCTGGCACCCCGGTGAAGTTGCACCACGATGACTTCGAAGTTGAAGAATTTGAATCAACCAAAAAAGCGGCCACGGTATTCGCAATTGACCTCTCTCTTTCTATGGCCATGCGTGGAAACCTTGTTCCCGCGAAGAAGATGGTCCTTGCTCTAACGCAACTAATTCGCTCAAAGTACCCACGTGACTTTTGCGCAGTTGTGGGCTTTGGCGAAATGGCCCACGAACTGAAAATCGAAGACATTCCAGCGCTGACCATTGACTACGCCTATGGAACAAACCTCCAGCACGCTTTGGCCTTGAGTCGACACTTGATGCGAAATGAGAAGGGTGAGCGCCAAGTGGTAGTCGTTACCGATGGTGAACCAACGGCTCACCTAATGGAGAATGGAGAACCATTCTTCTCGTGGCCACCAGTGCACGAAACCCTGCAAAAGACAATGGCTGAGGTGCTTCGCTGTACGAAAGCTGGCATTGTCATAAACACCTTTGCGCTGGACATTGAACGCAGCCAATTTCCCTTTGTAGAGCAGATTTCTAAGGTCAACGGGGGGCGAACTTTCTATACGTCCGTTGATGAACTGGGCTCCTACGCTCTCGATGACTTCGTAAGGAACCGCCGGGCGGGGTAGTAGAAATAGCCTTTTATCAGGGATTTCTTTATTCTGATTTGCAATTCTCGTCAAACACAGTAACAATGACATCGTTGTAATTACAACAGTGACGTACGTTACAAATTCGAGGAGCGATTCATGGAAATAGTAGACATCATGAGCGGTATGGAAGATCGCGGTTGGCAGTCTCGTGCGAACTGCATGGGCGTTGACCCAGACCTGTTCTTCCCAGAACGCGGTGCCTCTACCCGTGAAGCAAAAGAAGTTTGCCGTGGTTGTGTTGTGAAAGATGACTGCTTGGAATACGCACTGGACAACGGTGAGAAGTTCGGCATCTGGGGCGGAATGTCAGAGCGTGAACGTCGTCGCCTTCGCCGTGCTCGCGCCATTGAGCGTCGTGCTCAAGCTGGTTGATTAACTGCAACGAGCTTCAATAGTTGTTTCGTAGCTAAGACCGAGTTGCTTAAGGCGGCTGGGGTCTTCACTGGAAACCACTGAACTAGGGCACAGCCCAACTAATTCGCAGTGGTGAATAGTTTCTAATCCTTCTAGTTGCTTTGCCACTTGATCAAAAACTTCTGATGGCTTAACAACGTCTGGCGCAATTAGGTTGCAGCTCACCTGAACGTAGTCTCCAACAACAAATGCCAGGGTTCGTACATCTTTGCTGCGCACGCTTGTAGCGAGGGAGCGAGCTCTCGCCAGGGTGCAGTTACTGAGCCAGATGTTCCATGCCAGCAGCACTGGCCTCTCACCCATAGCAACGGCTCCAAGTACCAGGTGGGGAGTAGGTGGCCCGAAGTCTGGGGTCAGTTCCTTAAAGGCAGTTTTTCTGATCTCGGGCAGCGAGCGCTCAGCGCCGTAAAGAAAGACCGGAACTGCAAACGTTTCACTAAGCCACTTCGCAGTTTCATCGCGCATCGCAGTGGCTTGGTCAACTTCAGATTTATTAAGTGCAACAAATGGCACAACGTCAACTACTCCAAAGCGTGGATGCACGCCTTCGTGCTCGGAGAGTGACAAGTGCTGATAACACGCAGTGACGAAATTCTTCACGTCCTGGAGAAGTTTGTTCTTCTCGTTGATGAGCGTAAAGACTGAACGATTGTGAATTGAATCGCTGTGAAGATCACGCAGGGAAGTTCCAGCACTCGAGGCGAGTACGTTAAGAACCTCAACGCTGGAACCCTCAGAGATGTTTATGACGCACTCGAACACAATGTGTTCAGGTTACCTAGGCGCTCAAGCTGCGCTGCGCCCTTCCGAGCTTGCGTCGTTCACGTTCGCTTTTGCCGCCCCAAACACCGTGATCTGCGTTCATTTCAATGGCGTATTCCAGGCATTCCACTTTTACGAAGCACTGCTCACAAATACGCTGGCACACAATGACGCCTCTTCCTTCTTGAGGGAAGAAGAGATCACTTGGATAATCGCGACATTTACCGAGGCGCATCCACTCAGTATTTAGTGAAAGTTGCTTACGTGTCATACCGACAAATTACGACCTCAAAAGGAATCCAAGTCCATTAATACCGTTACTTACGTCACTTCATTAGGCGTATTTAGGGCTAAATCAAACTCTTTAGAGGTGCCCGGATTAAGTCAGTAGAATGGTTATCCAGCAGTTCACTTAAAAGGAGCATCGTGAGTCAGATTCCTGCCGCCGAGACAGTAGAAGTCGTAGACCCCGTTGGTCACGTCCAGGTGATCTACCTAGGACCAATTGCCCCTCACTGGGAGTGCCGCATGGTGTTTGGTGACGAAGAGCAAATTCAAGCTTTTGTTGACCGCATTGACGCACGACTTCGTTTTCTTCCTCCACACGACCCACAGTTCCGTCGTAACCGCGAGCGCGTTAACCGCGACGCCGAGCGTGAGAACCTACTCGTTGAGTGGAACCTCGGGTACGAAGAAGAGGCTTAAGCCAGCGGCGAGTTTGTAACTCGCTCGTACCACGCAAGTGGAGCATCAAGTTCAGCTGCTGATGGAAGTCCATCAACACGAAGCAGCGCGTCAAATGCCTTGAGTGAATACTCACGCTGAATAGTTGCTACAAACTCTGCAGCTTTTTCGTGATGCGGACCCTGCGTTGAAATACCAAAGAGCGCGGCCGCGGCGTCTTCACCACGAGCATCACTGCGACGGTGTCGCTTGAACGCCTCGGTAAGTGGGGCGTGAGGACCCATAATTGCTTCAGTAATTTCATCACCAGCAGCTACGAAGAATGCACTGAGCACACTCATTGCGGCATTGATGGCCCTGTTCGCGTCGGTCTCGGCGGGCATCTCAATCCCCTCGAGCAGCGCCTCAGGATTTCCCATCATTGAAGCCATGTCTTCAGGGTTGATCATTGAGGTGAGTTTGCTCATGATGTCACCTTGGGCCTGGGTTGATTCTTTTACTGTGTCGATCAGAAGAGCTCGCAGCGCGTCACCAACGCCGGGCTGTGAAAGAACTAGCGATGCAACGAACTCTTGTGCTGTGGCAAAGCAGTAGACCTGATCACTATCAAGACTCCAATCTTCTGCGAATTGCTTCAAATTATTTACTACGAGCAAACGGTCATTATTTGTGCGTGGCAAGGGCAAGACGGCGAGTGACCATGCGCGTTCAGAGAAGTGCCCAGCCACACTTCCGATCTGAAATCCTGCAAAGAGTGGACCAAGGGCTTGCGTCATTTGCGCCATCATTGGGTTCGCTTCCGCTAGCTCAGAGCTAATAACCGGAGGGGTAGTGACATTGGCTTCGAGATGTGGTCGCCACTGTGCGAGCGCCGCTTGGGTCAGTGCGGTTCGGTTCACCGCAGTAACAACTGGATCGCTGGGCACACCAAAAAGTGCATCGACGTGTCGGCCAATAAGTGGACTGAGTTCTTCTAAACGTTGGCGCTCTGGGGGTAGTGGATTTGGATCACCATCTTCTCCACGCGCAATGTTTAAGGCGAGCTGTGTCGCGGTGTCGAACCACGCGTTCGGTCCCTGTTGGCCAAGCATCGAGAAGATGTCGCCAAACATTCCACCAAAGCCTTCAAGGGGATTATCACTCACATATCTAATTTAGGCCCAAGTGAGTCCAATGCGACCTAGCATTGAGACCTATGGCATCAGACGTCGCAATCGATATAGGTACGTCATTTACCCGTCTAGCAACCGCCGAACGCGGGGTTTTGTTCAATGAGCCGACCATTGTTGCGATTGATACCAACTCTGGTGAAGTCGTCGAGGTTGGCTACGGCGCGAAAGACGCAGTCTCTCGAACGTCACGTCACGTGGTCGCATTTCGCCCTCTGGCCCAAGGGGCCACTATTGACTTTGACGTAACGGCACGGTTGATTTCAGGTCTTTTTCAACGAACTGGTCTTTCTAAATTCAGTCGAGCCCGTGTTGTTATGAGCGTGCCAACACTCGCCACACCAATTGAGCGCCGGGCTCTTCGCCAAGCTGCGATTCAAGCAGGAGCTCGTGAAGTGAGCATGGTTGAAGCCCCGATCGCCGCCGCAATTGGTCTTGGACTTCCGGTCCAAGATCCAGTCGGGTCTGCGGTGGTTGTCCTTGGTGGTGGTGCATCAGAAGCATCAATTATTTCTTTAGGCGGCATTGTTAGCTCAAGCTCACGTCGACTAGGTGGAGTTGACTTAGACCTCGCAATCGCTACTGCGCTTCGCCAGCACTACTCCGTTGTGGTTCCACCAGAAACGATTGAAGCGTTGAAGTGCAATTTAGGTTCAGCTCTTGGTTACAGCAAGGGAATGAATCAACGAATCCTTGCTCGAACGGTGGAACAAGGAAAACTTACCGAACTAGACGTTGATGCCTCAATTATCAATGATGCAATTGTGGAAGTTCTCAGCGCAACGGTGCGAATGATTCAAGACTGTCTGGGTGACGCACCACCAGACCTTTCGCAAGACGTGAGTTCAAACGGACTGATCTTGGTAGGTGGCCACGCACTACTCAGTGACTTTGCTGAATTAATTGCCAACGCTACAGGCGTCGAGGTTGAGATTTCGACTCATGCTGACATGCGAGTTATTGAGGGGCTTCAGATGTGTCTTGAAGAAATGTCATCACTACATTCGCTCTTTCGAAGCGCTGAGCGTTAATCGTTTTCTTCTCGACCTAATTGACTCACCGCTGCGCGAACTTGCCAGTCACGGTCTTCACTAGCTTTTTCGAGCGCGGCATCGATGTCGGGGCCTTCGAAATTCGAAAGTGCGACGATCGCTCGTCGCCGCACCGGTGGCTTGTCTTCGAGTGCGTTCAGGATTGTTTCTCTGGCTCGGTCATCGCCAATTGCGCCAAGTGCAGCTACTGCTGATTCACGACAGCGTGCGTCGTCGTGAGAGCTAGCAATGGCGCACAGTGCATCAACCGATGGAACATAGAGATGTTCACCGAGTGCAAATGCCGCTCCGTCAACAACCAATGCATCTGGGTCACTAAGTAGCCCAAGGACTTGTTCCAGTAATGCGGTGTCGCTTGGTTCATGGTGTGCAAAAAGGTTAAGAGCTTCACGTCGCACATCGACGTCTAGGTCACTGAATGCGCTTGACCAGTTGTCGGCGTTGAGAACGTTTTGTCGAGCACCAGCTCGCAAAGCAAGAACACGTTGGCGTGCATTGGAAGCGGTTAATCCCTTGGAGATTGTTTCGAGGTGATCAGCACCTTGAGCGAATCCAGCTCTAAGTAACGACTCTTCAAAGGAGTCCGGTAGCGTGGGTTCATTACTTTGCACGAACCCATTCCACCATCTTCTAGGCGCCGCCGGCGCCACTTGGCGCCAATGATCACGGCAATAGTGGTTATTTCCTCAATTGCCATTATGCAGCACATAAATACATCGCAGTATGCAATTACCCCCGGTCAGGCAACTCCGATTGCGCCACTCATGAAAATTGAAGGAATCGCGACTGAAAAGCATCTGGACAAAATTGAACTTGTTGACGTCTATCTTCAACAGCTCTCAGTTTGGCAGTGGATTGGCGCTCAGTTTCAATCGCACGTTGCATTCATTCCCGCCAACGCATTGGTCACTCCTGGGCAGCCAACGAGCGAGCTTGCACCTCAGGGCTACTTGCAAATGTATGACTCCAAACAGGCAGCATCGGTGGCTGCATTCAGAGCCATTGGATACAAAGTTGCTGGCACACCAACGGGAGCACTACTAACCGGGATTAGCTATCCGTCACCCGCGTGGAGCGCACAATTGAACATTGCCGATCGAATTGTTGCAGTCAACTCGACCAAGGTGACTTCTTCATGCGGGCTGATAGGTGCGATACATCACTACGCCCCGGGGCAAAACGTTGTGCTGACAATTGAAAAATCGCATTTTTCAAGTACTGGTGAAATCACCTGGACGAGCGCTAGGTCAGTGACTATGAAGTTAAAAAAATCTCCTAGTTACATCGGTCCATCTGGCTGCCCAGGTGTTGATGGAGCGAATAAAGGATGGCTCGGAATCTCTGTTGAAGATGCAACAAGTTATGTACTCCCAGCGAAGGTGTCAATTAATACTGAATACATTGGTGGACCGTCAGCTGGCCTTTCGATGACCCTCATGCTCATTGACGCGCTCAGCAGTGGGTCGCTCACTAATCACCAAGTGGTAGCAGCGACGGGCACAATCGACGCAAACGGTGGCGTGGACGACGTTGGCGGGGTCGCACAAAAGACAGTTGCGGTCTACAACTCGGGCGCCCGAGTATTCCTTGTTCCAATGAGTGAGGTTGCAACAGCCAGAAAAGTTGATGAGCCAGGACTTCGCATCATTGGCGTCTCGACCCTCGACCAGGCGCTTAGCGCTTTGCGAAAACTGGGTGGAGCACCGCCAATTCCCTTGACTCAAGCCAAGTAAGCCCAACTTTCGCCTTAAAAAGCCGTAGCATTGTAGGGATATGGACGAACGTCGAAAGCTCTCAACAACGCGTCAATCATCGACGGAAATTGTCAGGGTTAATTTTTCAACTCTGAGAAAAGGTGGCGTTGATCCAAATGAGGTGCGACTACACCTCGAAGCAGTTGCTCGTGAGATGTCACTTCTTGAAAACAGAATTCAAGAAATCCAAGGTCAACTCTCTGAAGCGCAGCGTCGTGCTGCGAATCCAACATTCGACGAGTCAACGCTCGCAAGTGCTCTAGGAACCCAAAGCGCCGCAATTCTTCGCGCAGCTCATGAAGAAGCTGCGCGAGTTACGAATGAAGCACAAGAGAGAAGTGCGCAAATATTTTCTGAAAGCCAGCAACGTAGTGCGCAGCACCTCATTGAATCTCAAGAGCGAGCATTGGCTCTCGTTGCTGAAGCTGAAACCACCGCCGCACAACTCGACACTGATGCACGAGCTGCGGCCGAGCGACTTATTGATTCGGGCAAGCTCAACAGTGATGCGCTGGTTGAGCGTGCACGCGAACAAGGAAAAGCCATACTCGAGCAGTCAAATGAAGCTCGTAAAACCGTGCTCAACGATCTTGCTGTTAAGCGCAAGGCACTGCATATGCAAATTGATCAACTCCGCGCTGCTCGTGACACACTCATCTCATTTGTCAGTGCTGTTGGCGGACAAATTGAAGGTGTGCTTTCAAACCTCAATACATCTGATGAGGCGGCCAGGACTGCAGCACTCGAGGCACTACGCCTGCGAGCTCCATCTCCTGAGCCAACTGAAGAAGAGTTGCTGTCTGGAACCCCACTTCGTCTAGTTCCAGATGCGCAAATGGCACCGAGCCCTGATACGACAATTGCGCCAAAGCCAAGAGCCCGCAAGGCCACAAAATCACCAGTTAGCAACGAAGGTTCGCTTCTCGAAGATGACCCTTCGGGCACCGACGTTGTAAATGAAATTTTTGCCCGTCTCCGTAAGGCCACCCTCGAAGAGCGCGGAGCCACAGCTCCAGCACCTGCTGCGAAGAAGACAACTTCGACCAAGCCGGTAACTGCTGCGGGAGAACTTTTCCAACGTCGTGACGATGCACTCAATGATTCACTCGACGCACTGACTCGTAAAGTCAAAAGGTCACTCCAGGATGATCAGAACATCATGCTTGATCGTCTCCGTGGGGTACAGGGCATGATCACAACCGAACTCGAAGATGAGCACGAACAGCGTGCCAGATATGCCGATGCCTCAGTTGAGGCTCTGGCTGAAGCTGCTCAGGCTGGCATTGCGTTTGCAAAATCTGAATCAGGTGCATCGGGCGCAACTGTTGATAAGAATGCAATCAATGAATTTGCAGCTGACCTAGCGGTCACTATTGTTCTTGCTCTTCGAAAGAGAATTACTGGCGACACCGTTGGTGATGGCGCTGAGCGTGCTAACGCTGCCTACAAAGAATGGCGCGGCGCGCGTGTAGAGCGCCTCTGCACGGACGCTGCTCGTCGTGCGTTTCACTTAGGTGTTGTGAGCGCGGCACAAAGTGGCCAAGTTCGCTTCTATGTGTCACCAAACGATGCACCGTGTGACGCTTGTGCCAGTGACTCACGAGCCGGAGAAATCCAGGCCGGCAAGACCTTTCCTTCAGGCGCTAAGCACCCACCGCTTCATGCGGGCTGCGCCTGTGCCGTAATTCCTGTCTAGGTTTCGACCTAGGCTGTATGCGTGCGCAGCCCAACAGATGTTCCATCAGGTCCCCGTCGAATTTCTCTAGTCTCTCGACGATTCTGGATCGGGCTTGGGGTAGCAATCCTGCTAGTCGGATTCACCTCACTTCGAAGCCTCGCGGTTTTTTGGACCGATCAAATGTGGTTCTCACAAGGTGGGTTTGGCTCAGTATTTAACAAGTTGCTTTTTATTAAAGCAGGGCTCTTCCTTTCGTTTGGCGCGGTGTTTTTTGTTCTCATGTGGGGCAACCTTCTACTCACCAACAAATTGGGAGCTCGAGTTCTCTCGTTCGAGCCTGAAGATGAAATTATTCGCAGGTTTCAAAATACCGTTCGACCTTACGCTCGCCGCATTTACGCAGCGATTGCATTTTTCATGGCACTTATTGCCGGGTTCAACGCGACCACACAGTGGAATTCATACTTACTTTTTGTAAACGCAAAGTCATTTGGAAAAACTGATCCACTGTTCCACAAGGACATCAGCTTTTATGTAATGACGCTCCCATTCTTGCGTTTCGTCGTCACATGGCTGATTGTTGCTCTTGTTGTAACCCTTCTCGTTACAACTGTCTTCCATTATCTAAATGGCGGTATTCGTACAACGCGGGTAAGACCGCGTGTTTCTCCTCAGGTGAAGGCGCACCTCTCTGTCATTGGTGCAGGCATTGCTTTACTAAAAGCTGCGGGATATCTCATTGCAAAATACGAGCTTGTGAATTCAACCAATGGTTTCGTCCAGGGTGCTGGTTACACCGACGTTCACTCTCGCATGCCTTCACTCACGATCCTGTTTATTTTGTCGCTGATGTGTGCAGCCATTCTTCTTGTAAATGTTCGCTCTCGTGGATGGTCGCTACCAGCAGTAGCTGTTGGTTTATGGATGTTTGTTTCGCTGGTAATTGGCGTGTTGTATCCAACAATTCTTCAGGCCCTGAAGGTGAGTCCCGCTCAGCAAACCCTTGAAGCACCGTACATTGCAAGAAATATTGCGGCAACAAGAACTGCGTTCAATCTCGACAACATCCAGTTCCACAATTTTGCTGGATCACCAACTGTGTCTACATCTGAAATAAAGAACGCATCAGCAACGCTTAGCAACATCCGACTCTGGGACCCTGCGCCTGAAATTGCTCTAACAACAGTTTCACGTTTGCAATCAATTCGCTCGTATTACAACTTCACGTCATTGTCGGTGGATCGCTACATGATTAATGGAAAGATGACACCAGTACTGATTGGAGCTCGCCAGCTCAATCAAGCTGCGCTACCTTCGCCGAGTTGGGTGAACACACACTTGCAATACACCCACGGAGTGGGCGCTGCGGTCATTGCCGCCAACGCTCAGAATTCTGATACCGGTAATCCAATTTTTAATGTGACGAATGTGCCACCTGTCTCATCAAATGGAATGCCCAATTTGACTAATGCAGGTATCTATTTCGGTCTCAATGATCCGGGCTGGGTGGTAGCTAATACCAAGCAAGCTGAACTTGACTATCAAGTCACTTCAGGGGCAAACGCTGGCCAGCCAGTTGAAACGCACTACAGCGCAAAAGGTGGGGTCGCGGTTGGAAGTTTTTTCAGTCGTGCTGCGCTCGCACTGCGTCTAGGTGATTTCAACTTCTTAATCTCGAATCAAATCACTTCAAAGAGTCGCGTTCTCTTTACTAGAGACGCAATGCTGATGGCACAAAAAGCTGCACCTTTCTTAACATTTGATTCACAGCCATACGCAGTCATTTCAGGCGGCTCGGTGAAGTATGTGATTGATGGCTACACAACGACCGACCAATACCCATACAGCCAAAACGCAAATAGTTTGAACATTGACGAGGGTGGCCTCCCAGGAAGTTTTAACTATGTACGTAATTCTGTGAAAGTTGTTGTCGATGCGTACTCAGGAAAAATGACGTTCTACGCAATGGACACTAAGGACCCAATTTTGAAGTCATACAGTGCTGCATTCCCTGGCATGTTTAAGCCTCTTAACCAGCTGTCTCCATCAATTAGCAGCCACCTTCGCTATCCGTCGAACATTTTTAGCGTGCAAGCCGCAACAATTGGTCACTACCACATCACAAATCCGAGTTCTTTCTATTCGGCATCTGACAAGTGGGCAATTTCACCAACAACTGGTGCGGGTTCACCTGGTCAGACACTCGCTCAATCAGTTCAAACTGATTCGCAGGGAAACATTATTTCTACTTCACTATCGCCAATGAGTCCGATCTATCAAGTTGGTTCGCTGCCATTTGCGAACCAGCAGCAACTACTTGAAACACTCGCATTTGTTCCATCGGGTAATTCTTCTTCAGTGCAAGGTCTCACTGCTTTTATGATTGCGACGAGTGACGCTAACAATTATGGAAAGCTCAATGTCTATGTCACCCCTCGAGGAACTTCAGTGCTTGGACCGGTCCAAGCGGACTCTGAAATCCAGCAGAACTCAATTGTCTCTTCTATAACTACGCCACTGGACCAGCACGGCTCATCGGTCTTGCTCGGAAACACAATGATGGTTCCGCTCGATAAGAGCATTCTCTACGTACGTCCAATGTACGTAACAAGTTCTTCAAACCCACTCCCACAGTTGAAGTACATGATCGCGGTGTTCAACCAAAATGTTGCAATTTCTCCAACGCTCAGTGGAGCCCTATCGCAAGTTCTTGGGGGCACTGTTTCCAGTGGCACCACAACAACTGGGGGATCCGGCACAACTACAACTGGGGGGACCACAGCTTCTTACTTGAAGCAAGCAGCCGCTTACTATGCCGCTGCTCAGAAAGCACTGTCGGCCGGGAACTTGGGCCAGTACCAAACGGATGTAAATGCAATGAATCAGCAGTTAACGCTGGCTCAGAATGCACTAAACGGAAAATAACAATTGGACTGGTTGTTTAGTTCGTTGTAGAATAGAAACTCATCTCGACGCGGGGTGGAGAAGCACGGTATCTCGTCGGGCTCATAACCCGAAGATCGCAGGTTCAAATCCTGCCCCCGCCACCAATGCAGTAATAAATTTACGTCAAAACCCCCAGGATTTTCCTGGGGGTTTTGTTGTGTCCGGTAACGTATGACTACCCCCATCGGAAGGTTTCGCCATGAGTGAGTCCACGATTATTTACACGCATACAGATGAAGCACCCGCCTTGGCGACGTATTCATTGCTGCCCATTGTCGCGGCCTTCGCCCGAACAGCTGGAGTGAGTGTCACAACACGCGACATTTCTCTAGCGGGACGCATCTTGGCCACCTTCCCAGATTTTCTCCTCGAAGATCAGCGTATTGCTGACGACTTGGCAGAATTGGGGGAGGAGGTAAACCTTCCTGAAGCGAACATCATTAAATTGCCCAACATTTCCGCCTCGGTTCCGCAGTTAAAAGAAGCGATTGCAGAGCTACAGAGTCAAGGTTTTGCTGTTCCTAATTATCCAGACGAACCGTCTAGTGATCAGGAAAAGGAAGTTCTCGCTCGATACAAAAAAGTTTCTGGTTCTGCCGTGAATCCAGTTCTGCGCCAAGGTAACTCCGATCGTCGCGCACCGTTATCAGTGAAGAACTACGCCAAGAGCCACCCACATTCGATGGGTGCTTGGTCAGCTGACTCGACAACGCGCGTCGCGCACATGACGACAGGTGATTTCTTCTCGAACGAACAATCGCTCACAATGACTAAAGCGGACAGCTTGACGATTGAACTTATCGATGCAGCAGGATCTACAACTACCCTGCGCGCGCCTCTAGCTGTTAAAGAAGGTGAAGTGATTGACGCGACCAAGATGGACGTTGCAGCACTTCGTGCTTTTTTGAGCGAACAAGTCGCCATGGCAAAGAATCTTGGAGTCCTCTTTTCGGTGCACCTAAAGGCCACCATGATGAAGG
>DAIQPM010000081.1:0-4754 GCA_036787355.1 Acidimicrobiales bacterium | reverse complement strand
GGCTCATCCAAGCGCTCAAGCGTCACGGTGTGAATTTTTGCACTGCAGGGAAAAAGGAGTGTTGTGGGCACTGTCCTAGATAGTGTTTAGCTATGCGCGCACTCAGAGGTTCCCTAGATTTTGCAGTAGTCCTGGTATTTGTAACCATCGGGCGAGCTCACCACAATGATGGCGAGACCACCAGAGGAATCTTCACTACCACCTGGCCATTTGCCGTTGGACTGATTCTCGCCTGGCTCTTTTTAATCAAAACCAAGCGTGGAGGCTGGACCTACAAAGCTGCTGTCTTGGTTGCCTCAGTCACAACAGCTGTTGGAATGATTCTTCGAGTGATTGCAGGCCAAGGAACAGCGACGTCGTTCATTATCGTCGCATTTTCTTTTCTGCTATTTGGAATGCTCGCTTGGCGACTGATCGCGAAACGTTTAGAAAAGCGTCGCGCTAGCTAAGTTTCTTTGGCGGACGCGGGAAGAACGAACTCGTTGCAGCAATGTATTCGTTGTAACCCTCACGAGTCTTTGACAGCTTCTTTTCGAGCATTGGCTTACCTGAAAGTGACGTCAAGAGCCACACCATAAGTGTCGGTGACAAGATCGTTATGAAGCCGTACTTTGTTGAAAGTGCGCAGATAAAGAATCCAACCCACACGCACGCGTCGCCAAAGTAATTAGGGTGACGGGTATAGCGCCATAGTCCAGTGTTCATTGTGGTGCCGCTGTTGGCAGGGTTAGCAACAAAGCGACGAAGTTGTTCGTCGCCAATCGCTTCGAAGTACACACCAATAAGCACAATGGCGAGTCCCACCCATACGAGGAAGTTGAAGCTTGTCGCAAAGGCCATCCACTGCAGGGGAAGTGAAACAAACCACATAAGAAGGCCCTGTAGTCCGTAAATCTTTCGAAGGGCGTAAATAGTTTTGTTGCCATCACGAGCGCCGCGCATGATCCAAACGTAACGAGAGTCTTCGGCACTTCCTTTTTGTCGGATTGCTAGGTGAATTGAAAGTCGCAGACTCCAGAGTGCCACCGCTCCAAGAATGATCCAGCGAATGGCGTGCCCGTTGAGTGAAGAGTTGAACCACCAGTTACCACCTGACGAGCTGCTTTGAGAGTGTGAGAACCAAAGCGACTCGAGATAGATCCATAAAAACCCAGATCCCCAGAAGATGTCGATGGTGGCGTGACGCTTGACTGCACGCCCCACTAGAAATGCGCAGAAGGCCCAGGCCCATGCAGTGAGTAGGGCTAAAGGAAGGTTGCTGAAAAAATGTGAATTCATAAAACCGGTTTAGCATTTTTATAACACGAATGTGCCCTTAAATACGGGGAACTTCGCCTACTGTTGATTCGTGCGAAGACGAGGATTTGGCTCATTCTTGCGGGCTTCCGCACAAGACCTCTTTAATCAGAGCACGGCCTTTGGTCGCTTAGCCCTGGTGCACGTCATCATGATGGCGGGCGACACGCTCGTAACCGTTTCACTCGCCGGGTCACTGTTCTTCTCCGTGTCACCCACGGAAGCTAAGAGCAAGGTTCTTGGATATCTGCTCATCACGATTGCCCCCTTCGCAATCGTTTCGCCAATTCTTGGTCCACTCATTGACCGGTCCGCGAATGGGCGAAGGATTTTGGTGGCTATGTCGGCAGGTCTTCGTGCCCTGCTGTGCTGGTCAATGGCTTCGCATCTCAACTCACTCTGGCTTTTCCCAGAAGCATTCCTCGTACTAATTTCCTCGAAGCTCTATGTAGTTACTCGTGGTGCCTTGGTGCCAGAAATGGCACGAACTGACCAGTTCCGTGAGCACACGGCCAATGTCGGTGAATCTGGATGGCCAACGCAGGATGAAGTTGAAGAACAAGGTTTCTCCGGCTTCAACGCACAGTTAACGCTGCTCGGAACATTCGTAGGTTTATTTGCTGGCTCGGTCGGAGCAGCACTCTTAAAAGGAATAGGCGCTTCGAGTGTTTTGATCGCAGCTGCAATTGTCTTTGTTATGGCAACTATTGCGAGCATTCGACTGCAGCGTCCCGCAAAAATGATTCGAGATCAAGTTGTTTCACTCACGCAAGCAGAACGAGACCTCAACACCCTTAATCCCACTGGTGACGTTGAAGTGGCGTGGGGGCTGACGGCTTCAGCGCTGATGCGTTTCAGTGTGGGATTCACCACGTTCATGTTGGCCTTCGGACTCAGGCGTGAACACGCGGGGCTGACGTGGTTCGCTTGCGCTTTAGCAATTAGCGGTGTTGGAGCACTGCTTGGTCTAGCAATTGTCACGCGTGTTCGAAACTCGCTCAAGGAATCAACATTGCTTACGTGGTCGCTACTTCTAACGGGTGTCGGGGCTGGCGTCGCGTCGGCGCACCCACAACTTCTTGCTCAAGTTTTGTTAGCCGGCTGGCTTGGACTCTGTGCCGCAGTTGCTCAGCCCAGCTTTGATGCAATAACGCAACGTAATGTTCCTGCCGGTGCGCAGGGGAGGACGTTTGCACGTTTTGCCGTTCGCCAACAACTGCTTTGGGTAATTGGTGCACTAATTCCCGTTGCAATTACGTTGAACTTCAAAATAGGCGACCGCCTGCTCGCAATCTTGATGCTCGCATCGGGTCTTATTTATGGACTTGGGCGACGATTCGCTCGTCGCTAAGCAACTAGTTACTTCAGTCTCGCTTCGAGGTCGCTTACTTGGTCGTGAAGACGCTGAGGAACTCTTCCAGCAAAGCTGTCGTAGTGCTCACGAATGCTTGGCACTTCAGCGCGCCATTCATCATTGTTCACGGCAAGAAGTTCTTCCATGTCCTTGGCGTTGACACTAAGTCCTTCAAGATTGATTGCATCCTTTGTAGGGAGGTAACCAATTGGAGTCTCAACTGCGTCACCGCGTCCACCAACGCGCTCAAATACCCATTCGAGCACTCGGCTGTTTTCACCGAAACCAGGCCATAGCCAGCGGCCATCGTCACCCTTGCGGAACCAGTTCACGTAGAAGATCTTTGGAAGCTTGGCTTCGTCGTACTTGTCTGAGAACGTCAGCCAGTGACCGAAGTAGTCAGCCATGTTGTAACCACAGAATGGCAACATCGCAAATGGGTCACGACGAAGGTTTCCAACTGCACCAGTAGCGGCCGCAGTCGTCTCTGAAGACATGATTGAACCAAGGAAGACACCGTGGTCCCAGCTGCGTGATTGGAATACGAGTGGGATAACACTGGCGCGACGTCCACCAAAGAGGATTGCGTCAATTGGAACTCCAGCTGGGTCTTCCCATTCAGGTGCAATCGCTGGGTCTTGTCCCGCAGGAGCAGTGAAGCGTGAGTTCGGGTGCGCAGCAGGAGTGCCAAGATCCTTCGACCAGGCCTGTCCCTTCCAGTCAGTAAGTCCGGCGGGTGGTTCTCCCATGCCTTCCCACCAAACGTCACCATCAGCAGTAATTGCGGTGTTGGTGAAGATGGTGTTGGCTTCAACTGAGTACATGGCATTGGGGTTGGTCTCCATGTTTGTTCCAGGAGCCACACCAAAGAATCCAGCCTCTGGGTTAATTGCGTAGAGACGACCATCTGGTCCTGGCTTCATCCAGCAAATGTCGTCACCAATGGTTTCAACTTTCCATTCAGGAAGAGTTGGAACAAGCATGGCGAGGTTTGTCTTTCCGCAGGCACTCGGGAATGCTGCCGCGACGTAGCGTGATTCACCCTTAGGGCTAGTGAGCTTCAAGATGAGCATGTGCTCGGCGAGCCATCCATCGTTGCGACCAAGAACTGATGCAATACGAAGGGCGAAGCACTTCTTTCCGAGAAGTGCGTTTCCACCGTAACCAGATCCGTAGGACATGATTTCGTGAGTTTCAGGGAAGTGAACAATGTATTTATTGTCTGCGTTGCAAGGCCACTTGACATCTTTTTGTCCAGCTTCGAGCGGAGCACCAACTGAGTGCAAGCAAGGCACAAACTCGCCAGTTTCACCAAGTACTTCAAGAGCACCGCGACCCATGCGAGTCATGATGCGCATTGAAACAGCCACGTAGGCAGAGTCAGTGATTTCAACACCAATGTGTGAGATCTTTGATCCGAGTGGTCCCATTGAGAAAGGCACCACGTACATGGTGCGTCCCTTCATTGAACCTGCGAACAAGCCCTTTAGCTTTGAGCGCATTTCAGATGGGTCCATCCAGTTGTTAGTTGGACCGGCATCAACTTCTTTTTCAGAACAGATGTAGGTGCGGTCTTCGACGCGAGCAACGTCGCCCGGGTCAGAGGTTGCGTAGTAACTATTAGGTCGCTTGGTGGGTGACAGCTTGGTGAACGTTCCTTGATCAACAAGAAGTTGACACAATTGGTCGTATTCCTCTGCCGACCCGTCGCACCAGTGGATACGATCGGGTGTAGTGAGTGCAGCGATCTCTTCAACCCATGCGATGAGCTTTTTGTTATTAGTTGGGTACGTCACGGTTAAAACCCTTCTCCACATGACTGCAACATTGCAGCCAAGACACCCCCCCAGGTGTTTACCCTCATGAGTTCTTTTTCGTCCGAAAACGATCAGGCTCGCGAAGACAACGTATTGGAGCGTATCGCCCAAATCGTGGGTCAGCGCAACATCCCCGCCGGCGAAGTCCACATTGGTGACGACGCCGCCGTACTGGGCCCATTTTTAGGCCAAGTAGTGGTTTCAGCTGATGTTGCCGTATACGGAATTCACTTGGATTCTGAACTTTTTTCACTCGAAGACTTGGGCTTTAAGGCCGTCACCTCGGC
>DAIQPM010000080.1:0-4791 GCA_036787355.1 Acidimicrobiales bacterium | reverse complement strand
AACATCGACCCAGTTCGCACGACGAAGAATGTCATCCCGGTCTTTTTGAGCCATACATCCGCCAACCGCAATCTGCATCTCGGGGTGTGCTTTTTTGTAATCCTTCAGTTCTCCTAGGGCGCTGTAAAGGCGAAGGTCGGCGTTCTCACGAATTGTGCAGGTATTGAATATGACAACGTCAGCGATAGTGTCTTTTTCTGCTGGAACGAGACCATCGGCGACCATTAGCCCAGCAAGACGCTCTGAGTCGTGCTCGTTCATTTGACAGCCAAATGTTCGAATTGCGAAAGTTTTGGGCGTTCCCACGCCCTCCAGCCTACTCAGCCTCGAATAATTCTTTTCGAGCTTCTCTGAAGGTCACGCCAACGCCAGCAGCGACAATAAGACCGAGGCCCAGAACGTCCAGTGGGGTTATTTGCTCTGAAAGAAGAATGACACCAATCATGAACGCAAGTGCTGGATCAAGAGACATCATCACACCAGCTACTGATGGCTTCACCCTTCTAAAGGCGAGAAGTTCTGCGCCAAAACCGAGAACAATCGACATAACGGAAATGATCAACATTCGACCCATCAAAAATGGGTGCGAGAGAAATATGTGTGAAGTCTTTAGAGCAAATGGAATGCAAAAAATGGTTGAGAATGTCATCGACACGGCCAGACCTTCAAAGCCCATAGTTTGTCCACCCATTCGGTGAGACGCCAATATGTAAGAAGCCCATCCCATTCCCGCACCAACTGCGTACAGCGCACCAGTCACGGTCACTCCGCCACCAGGATGAGACAGGCAGACAACGCCCATTGCTCCAAGAAGAATTAAGAAAAATTGATTCCAAGTTCTCTTTCCTAGGGCAGCAACCAAAAAAGGTCCTGTGATGAACTCAATGCATACCGCGCTACCAAGTGGAATGCGTTCGATTGCTTGGTAGAAGGATTGATTCATAAATGCTGTGACGAAGCCAAAGATAACGGCTGTCATCCACTGCTGCTTGGTCCATTTTCTCAAATTAGGTCGTGAGATGAGGAGGAGCACTGCTGCGCCAAATGCGAATCGCCACGTGCTTGACGCTGCTGGCCCAATTGTTTTAAACAGGGGCTGAATGATCGCAACAGACCAAGGAATCAGGGTTGCAGCAGTAACTAGGAGAGCCAAACCTTCAAAGGTATTTTTCTTTTGAAGCTTTCTATGAGGACTCAAAAGGTTTCCAACCCTGAGCGGTCCGCATTAAGAGTCAGCACTTGGCCAGCAATGGAATTCGACTGGAGAAACTCTGTGGCAGCTTTCGCGATTCCCGGTGCATTCTTTTGTGTACTGAGTCCCAGCATTGTTGAACCAGCTCCCGACCAACATGACGCAGCAGCTCCGGCCTCACGAAGCGTTTGAAGAAGTGGTGCCGCGAACGAAAGCAATGGCATTCGATACGGCTGGTGAAGGTAGTCATCCATGGCAGACGGAACAAAGTCTTGATGGTTCGCGAGTCCAGCAATCAGCAGACCTAGTGAGTTGAGGTTATGCACTGCATCAGCAAAAGGGACTTGCTTTGGAAGTACGCGTCGAGCATCTGCGGTTGCTAATTCTTCGTCCGGAATGACAACAACAAATCGCCATTCATCATCAAGTTGTAACGGTCTAGCGATTATTGAACCGTCTTTCTCGACATTCGCTACCACCAGTCCACCGAGCAGTGACGCTGCTGCATTTTCAGCGTGACCATCCACCTCCGTCGCAATTCGAAGAACATCATTCGACCCGGCGGCAGCAGCTGCAGCCAGTGCGAGCGATGCCGAAGAACCAAGGCCCCTAGAAAGAGGGATCCCAGACTTAACGTGCATCTTGTAGTTGGAGTGCCCGAGAGCTTTTGTCGCAATTTTTGCGGCCATGTGGTTCTCATCATCAAAGAGACCAGCACCGTAGCCTTCAGAGCTAATTGAGAAAGAGTCGCTGAGTTCGATTGAGACTTCGATGTAGAGCTCAAGAGCTACTGCAAGCGCGTCGAAACCTGGTCCAAGGTTGGCAGAAGAGGCTGGGACACGTGCGAGCATGTAACTAGCGTAGGCGTTGCCAGAGCGTCAGTGGAACTGCAGACTCTTGCGCAACAACAGGAATCCGGTACTTCTTAGATCCATCTATTAAAAGCCAGCCGACTACGTCACCTTTATGAATTCGAGAAGTTATGTGCTTCGAGACGAATTTCACAGGAAGACCATGGGCAACTGACGACCAAGAAATTTCAGTATTTTCGCGAACGCCAAACGTAGTGATGTTGCTACCCCACCCGATACTTCCGAGTGAGAAGTTTGGTGAAAAAATGAAGTGAGCATCTTGAGCAATCATCGAGATCACTGATTTTTCGAGTGCGAGAGTCGCGTTTCCTGCTGGTGTCAACAGATCCCCACCTTGAGCACCGAGCACAACGGCATACGCAATTTGTGGTGTTCCATTGATCATGAAGGTCATCGCCATTGCGTTGCAGCCACCTGCTTGAACTGTGCGACCTGATTTAACTCCAATTACGTCATTAGTGCCGACATAGGGCGTGTACGTGTCAACTTTTCCAGCGACTGGTAGGACGACGCTTGATTGACTAACAATCGAGCGCACTAGTGGAGACTGCATCAACAGCGCGGCTAACTGAACTTGATCCTGAGCCGTAGAAACTGAACCCGGTAAAAAACCCGACGGATCTACGTAGTGCGTGCTTACAATTCCGATCAAGTTAGCTTGCGCATTCATCTCGCTGACAAAAGCTTCAACAGACCCTGAGGTCATAATTGCCAGCAGCGTCGCATAATTATTCGACGAGTGAACAAGAAGCCCATTGAGCAAATCTCGTTCGCAAATCTTCTCTCCCACTGTCACGTACGCGTTGGACTCACCCTGAGACTTCATAAGGTTGTAGGTCGAAACATCTTGAGCGCTGATAACCAAGCAAGGGCCGTTATCAGATGGAGACTTCGCCGGAAAACTCAGAGGAAGTTTTGAAAGGACAACATACGCTGTCATCATTTTTGTCAGGCTGGCGATCGGACGAGTTAGATCATTATTTGATTTCAACAGTCCAAGTGCCGGAACGCTTATTGCTGCGCTGCCAACACTTGGCCAGGCGTAATTCGACTGCTGAGTGGTTGAACTTACATTCACTGCACCAATTACGTGTGATGCCTTTGCTGGCGAATGGAGCAACGGCAACTGCATGCCAATGATTAATCCAACAGCGATTGATGCTCCGATGATTATTGAAACGAATCGGATGAATAGACCACTAAGAGCCGGATGTTTTACTGACACGGCTTACAGCGAAGTCTTCTCGTCGTACTGTTCTTGCGTCATAAGGACTCGACGAGCCTTCGATCCATCACCTGCAGCAACAATGCCCTCTTCTTCCAACTGGTCCATCAATCGACCAGCACGCGCAAAGCCAACACGGAGCTTTCGCTGCAGCATCGAAGTTGAGCCCTGCTGCGTTGCTAAAACCAATCTGCGCGCTTCATGAAGCACCATGTCATCATCATCACCAGCTGAGGCATTGAGTGAGCCATTCCCGGTGCGGCCAATAGGAGTGTCTTGGGCCAGAATTGTTTCAGCACGGCCACCCTGGGCTTTCCAGTTTTCAACAATCTTTCGAACTTCATCTTCAGAGACCCATGGGGACTGCAAGCGCCTTGCGATGTTGCTAGATGCTGTTACGAGCAACATGTCACCTTTTCCAATGAGGCGCTCAGCACCACCTTGGTCCAAGATCACACGACTATCAGCAAGTGATGAAACCGCGAAGGCCATACGACTTGGGACGTTGGCTTTTATAACACCAGTAATAACGTCAACGCTTGGACGCTGAGTTGCAAGCACCAAGTGAATTCCAACGGCACGAGCCATTTGTGCAATTCGAACAACGGACTCTTCTACGTCTCGAGCGGCAACCATCATCAGGTCATTGAGCTCGTCAACAACGATAACTATGTAGGGGAATTTCTCTGGACCAGGCTGTTCTTCGATGTCAGACTCAAGTCCAGATCCGCGTTCAATTGCTTCTGCTACTTGCTCACGCACTGAAGGCTCTGGCTGGAGCTCTCCACGCGCAATCATTTCTTGGTAACTCGTAATGTCTCGCGCTCCACTCGCAGCGAGGATGTCGTAGCGACGTTCCATTTCCTTTACTGCCCACGCAAGCATCCCTGCGGCCTTCTTAGGATCAACGACTACGGGAGCAATGAGGTGAGGAAGGTCGTTGTACTGACCCATTTCGACGCGCTTGGGGTCAATCAACACGAGGCGCAGTTGATCAGGAGTAGCACGCATCACCAGGGATGTAACGAGTGAGTTGATGCAAGAACTCTTTCCGGCACCAGTCGCACCAGAAATCAGAACGTGCGGCATCTCTCCGAGATTGACAACAACCGTCTTTCCTGAAATGTCTTTTCCGATCGGAACATCAAGTGGGTGATGTGCCCCTGTTGCTTCATCGGATGCAAGAAGGTCACCTAATGCAACGAGTGTTCGTTGACGATTTGGAACTTCCACTCCGATTGCCGAGCGACCAGGTATCGGAGCCAGAATTCGAACGTCAGGAGAGGCCATGGCATAGGCAATGTCTTTGTTTAGCGAGGTAACTCGTGCAACCTTGACACCAGGTCCGAGTTCTAGCTCGTAACGAGTAACTGTTGGCCCAACGGTGTATCCAACCAGCGTTGTGTCAACTCCGTGCGCAGCGAGTGCGGTCACCAACTCAGCACCAGCCAGGTCTATTGCACTGCGATCTTGCTTTTGTTCTTTTGTGCGGCCAAGCATCG
>DAIQPM010000079.1:0-4891 GCA_036787355.1 Acidimicrobiales bacterium | reverse complement strand
GGACTCGTCCCGCGATTCCTGTGGAACGCCAAGATGCGCTTCGGGAAGACATTCGCCGCTTATGAATTAGCCAAAGAACTGAAGGCAAAAAAAGTTCTCGTTGTTACCTTCAAACCAGCCGTGGAGGACGCCTGGCAGACTGATCTCGAGTCACATGCTGATTTTGATGGGTGGCAATACCTCTCTCGTGCCACTGGGGGAGACCCAACTACCGCCGACAAGAAGCGACCTCTTGTCTATTTTGGTTCCTTTCAAGACCTTCTCGGCAAGGACAAGCTTGGGAACATCAAGGCCAAGAATGAATGGCTACATGAAACCAACTGGGATCTCGTGATCTTCGATGAGTACCACTTTGGTGCCTGGCGAGAGAACGTGAAAGAGCTCTTCGAGGGTGAAGATGAGGACGAAGCGAAGGCTGAACTAGCGGATGCTTACAACCCGGATCTTGACAGCTTTAACGAGGAGCTCGACGAACTTGGTGAAGACGAACATGCCTTCCTTCCCATCACCACCAAGGCCTACCTGTATCTCTCGGGAACACCTTTTAAGGCACTCGCCTCCGGCGAGTTCATTGAAGAACAGCTGTACAACTGGACCTACACAGACGAACAGCGTGCCAAGCAAGAGTGGGATGAGAAGCACCTGGGTCAGCCCAACCCCTACCTCGCACTTCCGGAGATGCGCCTGTTCACCTACCAAATGCCTGATGAACTGCTGGCAATTGCAAGCCAGGGCGAATTCGATGAATTTGATCTCAATGAATTCTTTGCAGCGACAGGTACCGGGAAGAACGCCAAGTTCAAGCACAAGAACGATGTCCAAAAGTGGCTCGACATCATCCGGGGTTCGTACAGCGCCACACAGATCGACAACTTGAAACTGGCCGCCTCGAAACCACCATTCCCGTATTCAGACGTGCGCCTGCTCCCCTACATGCAGCACTCGTTTTGGTTCTTCTACTCCGAAGCTTCATGCCACGCAATGAAGAATCTCCTTGCCGAGAAGCAAAATGTGTTCTTTCACGACTACGACGTCCTGTCGGTAGCTGGGACCAGCGCCGGCGTTGGGCTGAAGGCCCTCCCTCCCGTCCGTAAAGCCATCGGGAACGGGTATGACACCAAGACGATCACCCTCTCATGCGGCAAGCTGTCGACTGGTGTCACCATCCCTCAGTGGTCATCTATCTTGATGCTCCGGAACCTTCAGTCTCCCGAGACGTACTTTCAGGCTGCATTCCGCGTCCAGTCACCCTGGTCGATCAAGAATCCCAATGGAGATAGCCCCAACGAAGAGCTCGTCGTGAAGCCAGTGTGCTTTGTGTTCGACTTTGCACCCACCCGGGCTCTTCGTCAGATCGCCTCATACGGTGCGGGTCTCAACCCTGATGCGACTAACCCCGAGGATGCAGTGAGAGACCTCGTGAGCTTCTTGCCAGTGCTTGCCTATGACGGCTCACACATGACACAGATTGATGCTGGGGGAATTCTCGATATTGCGATGGCTGGTACCTCGGCAACGCTCCTGGCGCGCAAGTGGGAATCTGCATTGCTGGTCAATGTAGATAACGACACATTGCGGAAAATCCTCAACAACGAGGACGCGAAGCGAGCAATCATGAACATCGAGGGATTCAGATCCTTGGGTGACAGCGTGTTTGAGACCATCGTGAACAAGAGCGAGAAGGTGAAGGAGACGAAGCGCGAAAAAGGTAATGACGTAACTCCGAAGGAAAAGAAGGAGTTGACGGCCGAGGAGAGGGAATACAAGAGTCTCCGAAAGCAGGTTCAAGAGAAACTCATCAAGTTCGCTACACGCATTCCTGCATTCATGTACCTCACGGATTTCCGCGAAAACACCCTCCGCGATGTGATCACGAAGCTTGAGCCGGAACTCTTCAAGTCAGTGACTGGCTTGACGGTCGAGGACTTCAACCTATTGGTCTCGCTGAATGTCTTCAACAGCTCTCATATGAATCAGGCGGTCTTTGCATTCCGGCGTTATGAGGACGCCTCGCTGTCGTACACAGGCATTGACAGCCACGAAGGCCTCACCCATATTGGGCTCTACGACACGGTTGTAGCCCAGGAAAGCGCTTGAGCCCAAGGGGTTCTCTTGTCGTCGTTTTGTTTCGCCTCAAAAGCTAGGCACTGAATAACTCAGAGTGTCAGTGTTGGAAACCTGCGCTCAACTCAAAGGACTGGAGGAGCTATGCGATTAAGGGAGTTGGAGGTACGAAAGTTTGGGCGACTTGAAGATTTGTGTCTTCCAGTTTCTGGTGTAAATATTTTCATCGGCCCAAATGGAGCAGGTAAATCCACAATTGTCAATTCGATGTTGTTTGCAACTGAGCGGACTGAAATTAATCCGCTCGATCACCCAGCATCTCCCGAGACAGCCGTGACAATGCGTTTTGAGGACAGAATTGGATCGTTTGTCGTCTCGCTTTGTTATTGGTTGTTTGAAAAGCGAGACGAACTCGGGCTCGAAGCCCTAAGTCAAGCCTACGAAGTTTTCAGGTCGAGTATTCCTCACGGAAAAAGTCAAAATGATGTTTGCCTGCTTTTGTTCATTGCAAATTTGGATCGTGTGGAACTCAGCCCAGACGCAGTCGCAAACACATCGTTCTTGATGAACTCAGACTTATTTTCCAACCAAGAAGAGAAGCTAGAACCAACTGAAATTCTTGAAATTCTCTATCACTTAGTTGATGACCATGTTGACTATCTATTGGTCGACAGAACGGTTGTTTCAGGTGGGGTCGTTGGGGCTATCGATTGGGATTTAGCATTAGCGGTGAGAGAATGTGGACTCAAAGACGGACTGTGTCCATGCGAAGAGTTTTTTCTTAACCAACAGTCGAGTCTTGAGTCGAACAGGGAGAATGACCCAACCGGCATCTCCACGCCCAAATCGTCATTAAGGGTTCTGAGTAACAGCCCGGCTCACTTTGCCCAATCTGAAACCCAGCAGATTGGGCGAAAAGAGTTCGCGTCGTACTTCGATAGTATTTCCCCTGTTTTTGCTTCACTTTCGCCGATCGAATCATCCTTTCAAGCCTCTCTAGATTTGGCTATAGAGCTGCTTGGTTTTTCGCTCGAACATGATGTACCCGCGTCTCGTTTCATCGAAGCAGAAAATTTTGGCCGTGATACTGGCAGGGGTGCGAACATAACTTGGCGGCACCTACGAAAATGGTCTGAAGGGAGAGGTGTCTTTGGAGTTGGGGATCTTAAAGACAAATATTCAGATGTGGCTGGGCGCTTGCATGCCGGGAATGAAGTTGCAACATTCCCAATTGAGCGTGCGCAAGATCTTGGACTCCTTTCTTTCGACGAAGCTCGTTCTCTCCTTGCAATTTCCAAGACACTCGAAGTTCTGGCCCCAGATTTTCTAGATGAAGTTGGAGTTTTTGGGTTTGAGGTTAAGAATCCCAAGTACAAAGGACAGTTACCTGGGCGAATAATCCCTGTACTGGGCGGGATACCAATAATTCACCTCAGCTCAGGCCACCAGGCGTGGATGCGGCTTTCTCTTGAAATCGCTTTGTTGATGTATCTCAACAAATCTTTTCTATGGCGGCAGAACGCTGGTATTGAATCGTTCACGGATTTCGAAATTGATTTGAGGGATTTCGTCATTTTGTTGGACGAACCTGAACTACATCTCCACCCGAAGGCGCTGTCGTCTGTTGCTAGAAAATTAGAGTCGCTGCCCGAAAAAGGTGCACAACTTTTCATCGCGACTCATGATTCGAGGTTTTTTGATTTGAGAGTTGTTGACTGCACTAAGTGGCAAGTTGAGCCAATTAGAAGGACGACACCTCCGGCTTTGCGGAATGCGCTGGAGAACGAAAATCTCCTCAAAGTTGGGGACGGTGCAATCAAAGAAGACTTGTTCAGGCAATTCGAAGAACTCGATTCTTTTCGACGTCGTATGGCCAAACTGACAAGGGTCACGGTCGCGCCAAGTGAGTCGTTTCTGCATACACGAATGGGGCTGACAGACGGAGAAATTGCTCTACATGTCAGGTCATTTCTTTTTGTTGAAGGACCACATGATGAAGTCATGCTGGAAACCCTGTTCGGCGACAGGCTCCGTGATCATGGCATACGCATCGTAAAAGTTGATGGGGACTTCAATATGGCGGCCGCAGCAGAGTCTGAGATGGTGACAATGCTGGGAAAGGAAGTTTTGGCTTTGGTCGACTACTCGAATTTGAAGAAGAAAAGGAATCAGAAGTCTGAATTCGGGAAATGGTTTGATCGGCAAAAAAAGAAGGATCCAACGTCGGTCTACATGCTCCAAAAGTTCGACATCTTGACTTACATCAACGAAGAAGTGATGCAGGACGTCAGTTCGAATCACAATTTCACAACCTGGAAGGACGTCGATGAAGAGTGGTTTTCTATTAGCGAAGAGAGGCGTCGGTCCCTGTATTACAAGTCTTGGCTTATTGAAACATACGGATTGCCCAGATTCGTCGGAGAGGACATTAGCGACGACGTGAAGCGGATGAGATTACGAGGCCTTCTCAAGCACCCAAAATTTATTGTTCACCCTGATTTAAGGAAAGCCATTGACACCTTGATTAATAGATCGGATCGAAACGGCTAGGTGGTCATTCGGGCCAGATGGGAAAGACTTGCTAGTCGACAGTGGTTGTCGTGTCTGAGCACATTATTGGTTAGTCGCTGCAGCTTTATTCAAACGAGCGTCATTGTCGCAGTAAATGTATTGAGCGATGTATCTATTGGCCCGTACACCGGGGAACAACAACGACTATCGATACAGAGAAAAGGCAAGTAATATAAGAGAAGTTGCTCTAACTGATGAAGTAGACACTATCTACGGAACCGAGGGTCGGGGGTTCGAATCCCTCCAGCCGCACCAT
>DAIQPM010000012.1:20448-24517 GCA_036787355.1 Acidimicrobiales bacterium | reverse complement strand
TTTTGAAGCCTGAAACCATCCTTTCTGTGGTTGCCGACTTTTATGGACTTTCGGTTGAAGATGTTCGTGGTTCTAAGCGCCTACGACCATTGGTCCACGCCAGACACGTTGCTATGTATTTAGTCCGAGACCTACTTAACAACTACTCATATCCGATGATCGCCAGAATTTTTGACGGCAGAAACCACACAACCGTTATTAGTGGTGTGGAGAAAATTAAAGAACAGCTTGCGGTAAACGCTGAGGTTCTTGCAGAAGTCAATCAACTAAAACGACGTTTACAGGGGGAGGGTCGCGATTAGTTTGTGGACAACTTGGGTTTCATCTTGTTGTTTACACGTTGGTTAGTGTCACTCAGTCCACATAACTTGAAGGTTGAGTTTTGAAGGTTGAGGGAATTAGTAACAAGTATGTGTGTTGTTGTGTGTTTAGTTAATCAATTACGACCAGGTAGTTTGAGAAGTTATACACATATCCACAGACCTACTACTACTAGTACTTTTAAATATATAAATCCACACCGTAGTCTCAGTAGTAACGAAAGGTAGTCCTATGAAGTTCAAATCAGAGCGCGACATTCTCGTCGAAGCCCTTGCTGCTGCCAGCAGGGTTGTAGCAACACGTCTCATCGGGGCATCGTCAGGAATCCTTCTAAGCCTCAGTGGTAACCAGCTCACTGTTACTGGCACAGACTTAGACATCACAGTTCGAACCACCGTTGATGTAATTGGTGGGGAAGACGGATCAATAGTTGTCCCAGCGCGACTTATTGTCGACGCCGTTCGTTCTCTTGAAGCAGGTGCGGTAACTGTTAGCGGAAGCGAAGAAAACGTGGAGGTCTCATTAGGGCGTGCCAAGTTCTCACTTCGAACATTTGCCGTTATGGACTATCCGAAACTTCCACCTATTAGTGGTTCTGTTACAAACATCGCAGCAACCGACCTAATTAACGGCCTAAACCAAGTTGTTCGTGCTGCCGCTAATGATGACGCTCGACCACTACTCACGGGTGTTTTGTTTACAACCGAAAACGACGCCCTTCGACTAATCGCCACCGACTCATATCGACTCGCTGTTCGAGATGTTCCTGGTGTTAAAGGGTTTGGTGGGCACCACGACCTCTTAGTCCCAGCAAGAGCTCTTCAAGAACTACAACGCGCCGCCGCTTCTCTTGGACCAGACGCAGAAATTGGCGTAACACTCAACGATTCAGAAATCTGTTTCATTGTGGGACAAACAAACATTTCCTCAAGGCTTATAGATGGAAACTACCCATCTGTTCTTCAGCTGATCCCTGCTAGCTACCCAAACCAGCTCCGAATTGCAAAAGACACCCTTCTGACCTCACTTAAGAGAGCAAAGTTGCTCGCGAAGGATTCAACCTCGTCGGTACGTTTAACCACCAAAGACAAAGGGCTTGAGATCCGAACACAAAGTCACGACACTGGTGACATCGAGGACAATGTTGATGCCGATTATTCGGGAGAAGAAATCACCATCGCATTCAATCCAAGTTTTCTCATTGACGGAATCGAAGCTGTTCCGGGCGATGAAATAATTCTAGAAATGTCCGACTCGGTTCGTCCGGCGATGGTCCATGGTGTTGAAGACACACGTTTTCGTTACCTGTTGATGCCTGTTCGCGTTCAATAAGTTTCGAGATTGCCGTGGGGCTGCACGAACTCACACTTCGAAACTTTCGCACTTTTAAAGAGTTACGTCTGGAACCAGATGTTGACGCAGTAACTGTTTTTCTTTCACCAAACGGCACGGGTAAAACATCCGTCCTCGAAGCGGTCTACGCACTCGCAACAGCACAATCGTTTCGAACATCGTCTGCTCATGACATGATTCGAACAAATGAAACACAAAGCGAAGTCCACGGCGTCTTGTTTCAAAACAATCGCCGTGTACAGGTTGACCTCACTATTAGCAAGGGTCTAAAAAACACAACCAAAAAAATGTTGATCAACGGCAACAAACCAAAATCAAGAATTGAACTCGCCGATGTTCTACCAATAACAATTTTCACCCCTGAAGGCGTTGGAATAGTCCGCGAAAGCCCAGAAAACAGAAGAACTTTCTTAACTGGTGTGATTGAAGACAAAGAACCAAAAACCGCAGTGTTGATGGAACGCTTTAACAAAATTCTGAAACAACGCAATGCCTTGTTGTATGCATTCGATGGACAAACACCAACAACTTCACAAAAAAACGAGCTTGATGCCTGGAGCTCGGACTTTATTGATGTCAGCAACGAAGTGTTGGAGGTAAGAGAAAAAACAATCGCACTGCTTCTCCCACTAGTCCAACATTTTTATGAAGAGTTGTCTGAGTCATCAACACCAATAGGTGTTAGCTATGAACGTTCGTGGTTGGGCGATCTTTCAACCGCACTCACCAGGTCTTTGAACGACGATCTATATCGTCGGCACACAACTGTTGGTCCACACAGAGACGACATCATGCTGTCCATCAACACAAGAGATGCGCGTCGCCAAGCATCGCAAGGTGAACAACGCTCGATTGCACTCGCACTTCGTCTTGCCGGACATAATCTCGTAAAACAAGAAAGAGGAATAGAACCACTCCTTCTCCTCGACGATGTTTTTAGTGAACTTGATCCACTGCGAAGCAACCGATTGCTTCAACTTTTACCAACAGGACAAACACTGGTGACAACTGCGTCGCCGTTGCCACACGGAATGAACCCCGCTGTGGTGATTGATGTAACGAAGGTTTTGTAGTGGCACGATTTAACGAGCAACCAAAAACAATTGGCGACCTTCTCAACATTGTTGCCGGACGTCTTCGAAAAGTGGACATCCGTGCGATTGATCAAATTCGAGAACTGTGGCCAAGCATTGTTGACCCAGTCCTTGCACAGAACTGTCGACCCGAGTTCATCAAAAACGGCGTTTTGTTGATCACTGTCCCATCAGGAGCGTTCGCACAGAGAATTTCGAGCGAAACCAACACCATTTTGGAGGGTTTCTTACCCCTCGGAGAGAGCGCTCCAACAGCCCTTCGAACAGTGCTCGAAAGTAAGTAAAAAACCTTGTGAAATAAGGCGTTTAGGTGCCTTAAACGCGCACAAATGTCACACCTTCTCGGGTAGGATTAAGGGGTCCCAAAATAACTTGGTGACGGCGTCAAAACGCCTGAATTTCTACCGAAAGGATGCCTCTGTGGCCGAGAAAAGTAAGGGGTCCGCTAGCTACGGAGCAAGCGATATCACCGTTCTCGAGGGTCTTGAGCCAGTTCGTGTCAGACCAGGTATGTACATCGGCTCAACGGGCCCTGCAGGGCTCCACCACCTCATCTGGGAGGTTGTAGACAACGCTGTTGACGAAGCCATGGCTGGCTACTGTTCGCGCATTGACGTGACAATCCTGGCCAATGGCAGTGTTCGAGTGAGTGACGACGGCCGAGGAATCCCAGTCGACGAACACCCACAGTACCCAGGCAAGTCCGCTGCAGAAATTGTTCTTACCGTTCTTCACGCCGGAGGAAAGTTTGGTGGCGAAGGCTACAAAGTTTCTGGCGGCCTTCACGGTGTAGGTGTGTCGGTTGTTAACGCACTTTCAACAGAACTGATTCTTGAAATCGATCGCAATGGCGATCACCACCAACTTGTTTTCAAAAATGGTGGAAAACCATCTGGAAAAATAAAAGTAACAGGCAAGGCTCCTAAGGACCGAACCGGAACAACAGTTACATTCACACCAGACCCAACAATTTTTGAAGACGTTGACTTTCGTGCACAAACCGTTCTAGAGCGTCTTCAGATCATGGCCTTCTTGAACAAAGGTTTGGAAATTCGTTTTGAAGATGAGCGCAAGGGAAGAGAAGCAAAAGAAACCTTTATGTATAAGGGTGGAATTGTTGACTACGTTCGCCACCTCAACAACTCAAAAGAGTCACTCTTTCGAAAAGTTGGATACTACGAACAGGCTGAAGAAGGACAAGAAGTCGAAATCGCTTTCCAGTGGAATACGGGTTACTACGAAAGTATTCACTCATTCGCTAACGGTATTTCAACCATTGAAGGTGGAATGCACGAAGAAGG
>DAIQPM010000012.1:4420-20348 GCA_036787355.1 Acidimicrobiales bacterium | reverse complement strand
AACCCACGCAATCAAGCAATTCTTCCAATTCGAGGAAAGATTCTGAACGTTGAAAAAGCACGCTCAGACAAAATTCTGAAGAACACCGAAATCCAAGCCCTTATTTCAGCAATTGGTGCAGGTGTTGAAGGCGACTTTGACGTAACGAAGATCAGATACAGCAAGATCATCTTGTTGGCAGACGCTGATGTTGACGGAAGCCACATTCGCACACTTCTTCTGACCTTCTTCTTCCGTCAAATGACCGAGTTGGTAACGAATGGAAATGTGTACGTTGCGCAACCACCTCTGTACTCAACGCTGGTTGGAAAAGAAAAGGAATATCTTCGTGACGACGCCGCCAAGGCCAAATTCCTAGAAGAAAACCCGAATCACAAGAATGACTTCCAACGACTTAAAGGTCTAGGTGAAATGGACTACGACGAACTTCGTGACACCACCATGGACGCATCGAAGCGCGCGCTTCTGCAGATCACAGTGGAACAAGCAGCGCTAGCTGACGAAGTGTGTTCAATCCTTATGGGTGACGATGTTCCACAACGCCGACACTTTATTCAGACAAACGCAAAAGACGTTCGATTCCTAGACATCTAGGAGCAGAGGAAACATGGCACGTAAACCAAAATCAATACCAAGTAACGAACCAGCCGGCGAAGAAGTTGTTGGCTACGTAGAGCCAATCGAGATCAACCTGGAAATGGAGCGCTCGTTCCTCGAGTACTCGATGTCAGTGATTGTTTCACGTGCGCTTCCAGACGCCCGTGATGGACTTAAGCCCGTACACCGTCGAATCTTGTATTCGATGTTCGACCAAGGTCTACGACCTGATCGTCCACACTCCAAGTGCGCAAGTGTTGTTGGAAACGTTATGGGTACATATCACCCACACGGAGACTCAGCCATCTACGACGCACTCGTGCGAATGGTTCAAGACTTCGCAATGCGCCACCCGCTCATTAGTGGTCACGGTAACTTCGGGGGAACAGGACCAGACGAAGGCGCCGCAGCAATGCGTTACACCGAGTGTCGTCTTGCTCCGCTTGCTCTCGAAATGCTCGACTCAATCGACGAAGACACTGTTGACTTTGAGCCGAACTACGACAACTCAACACAGCAGCCAACCGTTCTTCCATCACGCTTTCCAAACCTTCTGGTTAATGGATCGCAGGGAATCGCTGTTGGTATGGCGACAAAAATTCCACCACACAACCTCGGTGAAGTTATTGACGCCACATTGCACCTCTTAGCTAATCCAGAAGCAACACCTGATGACTTAATGCAATTCGTCAAGGGACCGGACTTTCCAACTGGTGCCCAGATTCTTGGTCGACAGGGCATTCTTGACGCGTACCGCACAGGCCGTGGATCAATCAAGATGCGCGCTGTTGCAGAAATTGAAGAAACAAAGAACGACGTACGAATAGTTATTACTGAATTCCCATACGAAGTGTCTGTTGAATCAATTGAAGAAAAGGTCTACGAACTTGTAAAAGCCGGAGAGCTTGACGGAATTTCCGCCATGCAAAACGACTCTGCAGGTCGCCAAGCGCGCCTCGTAATCAAGTTGAAGCGTGATGCCAACGCGAACGTTGTGCTTAATAAGCTCTACAAGAACACATCACTACAAACAACGTTCTCGGTAAACACCTTGGCGCTCGTAGATGGTGTTCCTCGTACGCTTAACTTGGCACAAGCGCTAACGCACTACATTGCTCACCAGGTTGAGGTCATTACGCGTCGCACACAGTTCAGACTTCGCAAAGCTGAAGCTCGTGCACACATTGTTGAAGGTCTTATCAAGGCAATTGACATGCTGGATGCTGTTATTAAGACCATTCGTGGATCTGATGACCGTGGAGCAGCTCGCACCTCTTTGATGGCTGCACCGTTCTCCTTCTCCGAGGAACAGGCAAACCACATCTTGGACATGACGCTTTCACGTCTCACCAAGCTTGGTCGCAAAGAACTCGATGAAGAAATGGCCAAGCTTGCTGAAACCATCAAAGAGCTCCAGTCAATTCTTGCGAGCGACAAGAAGCTTCGCAAAGTTATCTCTGATGAAATGTCAACAATTCGAGACAAGTACGCCAATGACCGCGTTACTGAAATTGTTAACGACCCAGGTGAACTTGGCGTAGAAGATCTCATCAAGGACGAAGAGATCGTCATCACAATGACCCAAGCGGGCTACGTGAAGGCTGTTGCGTCGGACTCGTTCCGAGTTCAAGGTCGTGGCGGTCGCGGTGTCCAAGGAGCGAAGCTAAAAGACGAAGACTTCGTAGACCAGATTGTGTACACAACGTCACACTCGTTTTTGTTGTTGTTCTCTAACCGTGGACGCGTGTTCCGTCTACGAGGTCACGAAATCCCTATGAAGGAACGTACGGCGAAGGGAACAGCGGTCGTTAACTTGCTGAACTTGCAACCGAACGAATCAATTCAAGCAATTGTTTCGACACAAGACTTCCCTAAGGACAAGTTCCTCGTATTTGCAACAGCCGATGGAATGGTTAAGAAGACGGCGTTCAGTGAATACGACAAATCTCGTCGTGAGGGTTGGATTGCAATCAAGCTCAAAGAAGGCGACGAAGTAGTTCGTGTAATTCCTACAACTGGTGCAGATGACCTTATGGTTGTTACGTATCGAGGTATGTCAATTAGGTTCAACGAAGAAGAAGTTCGTGAAGTTGGACGTGACTCGCAAGGTGTTCGCGGCATCAAGCTAAAGGTAGACGATAAGGCAATTTCGCTCGACGTTGTTCGAGATGATGCCGACTTGTTTGTTGTTACCGACACTGGATTTGGTAAGAGGGTTAAGACCGATCGCTTCAATCGTCAAGGCCGTGGCGGTCAAGGTGTTCGTGCAATCAAGCTAAGTGCTGCTCGTGGGTTTGTAGTTGCTGCATTCATGGCAAACATCAACGATGAACTCTTACTCGCTTCAAGTGGTGGAGTTCTTATTCGCACACCTGTGCGCGAAGTATCTTCACAGGGTCGAGACGCCACTGGGGTTCGAGTTATGAATCTCGATGAGGGTCACACCGTTGCTACTGCTGCAGTTGTGCCGGCCGACGTCGAAGAGGCTTAAGCCACTTCACGCCGCGCCCAGGCACGACGCAAGAGACTAAGAATCTGCTCTGATCCTTGGGCGCCTACCACCATGAACTTGTTGTCAAGAAGAAGTGATGGCACACCAGTAATTCCAATTTCTTGTGCCATTTCCTCGTCGGCGCGCACTTCGACTTCAAACATTGTGTTGCTCCATAATTCTTCAGCGCCCTTCACTCCAACACTCTGGGCAATTTTGCTCAGAGTTGCTTGGTCGCTAATGGTTTCACCATTGCAGAAATACGCTTCAAAAAGTCGTTCGCTCATTTCGTGAGCTAAACCCTGCGTTGCGCTAAGAGCCATAAGTCGATGAGCGCTAAAAGTATTTCCTGGTCGCGCCTTATCCAGAGCCCACTTCATCCCAAGTTTCGCCGCTTCGTTACTGAGTCGCAAGTTCCCCGCAATGGCCTCTTCTATGCTCATCCCATATTTCTTGGACAACAACTCCGCGAGTGTTAGGTCGTAGTTGCTGTGTGAGCGAGGATCGAGCTCAAAGGCACGATGGCGGATAACAACTTGGTCGGCGTGCTCAAACTCGCTTAATGCCCCTTGGAGCTGGCGAGTTCCTAGGTAGCAAAAGGGGCAAACAACGTCGCTCCAAACGTCAATGAAAAACTGTGTGTCCATGTCTCCATCGTGGCACAATATTGAAATGGGGGCTCGTGAACTAAGCGCACAGGATGCAGTCGCGCTTGTTCGCGCCAAAGACACACTCGGCCTTGGTTTAATCACCTCAACACCCGCCGGTCTTCTGAAGGAAATGTCAAAACGAACAGACTGGGAAGACCTTACGGTTAGTAGTGGACTAACGCTCGGAAATTATGAGCTCTTCACACACCCCGGGGTGCACCTTCGAGCAAGTTTTTATGGTGGGGGAGAACGAAGCTACATAGCCAACGGTGGCGATGTTCAGTTCGTTCCGTCGTTCTTTCGCCACTACAACCTTCTCATTCAACATTTGAAACCTCGCGTGATGATGATGATTGGCACATTGCCAGATAAAAACGGTCGCGTCAATCTTTCGCTCTATAACGGAGCTCACCGAGAAGAGTTTCTCGCCGCAGGAAGAGATCCGAATCGTCTTCTCATTGTTGAGTGTTCACCTCATTATCCAACAACTCACGCACTTGATGGATTTTCAAATGATATTTCTGTCGATGACATTGACGTCATTGTCGTTTCAGATGAGCGCCCACCAATCTTTCCCAATGATTCAGGAACACCTGAAGACGCAATGATTGCAGAACATGCCGCCAAGTTCATTAGCGACGGAAGCACACTACAAACAGGAATCGGTTCAGTTCCTAATCTGGTGGCCCAAGCACTCGTAAGGGGTAGTGGTGGCGACTATGGGGTTCACTCTGAAATGTTTACCGATGGACTGATGGAACTTATTGTTTCGGGCAAAGTTACAAATGCAAAGAAGTCAATTAATAAAGGCAAATCTGTAATTACCTTTGCTGCGGGAAGTCAAGCAATGTACGACTTCATTAATGACAACGAAACCATTGGTGTTGCTCCTGTTTTTTACACGAACGACCCACACGTAATTGCTAAGAATCACAAAATGGTTTCAATCAACTCAGCTCTCTCGGTTGATCTTCACGGACAAATTCTCGCTGACACCATCGGTGTTCGACAGTATTCGGGTGTAGGTGGACATCAGGACTTTGTTGAAGGAACGAGCCTTTCACTTGAGCACACCTCACTTATTTGCCTGCAATCAACTGCAACGGTGGGTGGTGTTCTAAAGAGTCGTATCATTGGTGAAATGCTTCCGTACTCTGTTGTTACATCGCCACGTCAACTTGCTGGCGTAATTGTCACTGAATATGGTTCTGCTGACCTTCGGGGGCTCTCGATTCGCGAACGCGCCTACGCGCTTAGCGAAATCGCCCACCCCAACTTCCGCGACGAGCTTCGCGCGAACGCCAATCTGCTCGACCGCTAAATGATCATTGTCAAAGAATTAGGCATCGAGATTGGTGCACGACGTATTCTCTCCACTGTTTCATTTGTGGTTGGAAATGGCGACAAGGTGGGCCTCGTTGGCCACAATGGTGCTGGAAAATCAACACTTCTCTCGGTAATGCTTGGCTACCAACAAGAACATCTTCGTATCACTGGCACCGTTCAACACCAAGGAACACTTAGCCACCTCCCCCAAGAACCAGTACCGGGTGGACTCGGAGTTGAACCCATTGGCTTGTCACACGTGTTGTCTGCCCGAGGACTTGACACCATTGACGCAGAAATGCAAAAAGCTCGTCACGAACTTTCTGAAAATCCGACCGAGGAAACCATCGAACGCTTTACGACACTCGAAGAAACGTTTCGAGAGCGTGGCGGATACGAAGCTGAATCAGAAGTTGCACGACTGGCTGCAGGACTGGGTCTCGAAGAAGAATTGCTGCTCGAAGATCTAGATTCACTCTCGGGTGGACAACGCCGACGCATTGACCTCATGAGGGTTTTGTATGAAGAGCCTGAAACAATGGTGCTCGACGAACCTACAAACCACCTCGACAAAGCTGCGAAGCGCTGGCTCTTCGATGAATTAGAGCGCTTCCGCGGAACAGTTGTTGTAATCAGTCACGACCTCCCTTTGCTTGACAAAGCCATTACACGCGTTCTCGCACTTCGTGATGGTCAGCTTCGCGAATACAAAGGTAATTACTCCAAGTTTCTTCAACAAGAAGAAGAGCGTCGCTTAAGTGAAGAAAAAACCGCTGGACAGCAAGATGAACAAATTAAGAAGATGAAGACACTGGCTGACGGAATGCGTGGACAAACGGCAAGCCGTGCACGTGTTGCAAAGGTCCTTGACCGCAAGGTTGAAAAACTCGAAGACAACCGGATCGAAGTCACAAAAAAAGAACGAAAAGTTGTCTTCAAACTGCCTCAGCCACCTCGAAGTGGTGACATTCCAATGACGGTTGAGCACGTTGGCGTTAAATACGACAAACTCGAAGTGCTGAAAGACATGAACTTCATTACTCGCCGTGGCGACCGAATTGTCATTGTCGGAAAAAATGGTGCAGGTAAATCATCATTACTTCGTTGTTTGGCCGGAACACAGAAAGCACAAACTGGAATTGTGAAGTTTGGCGCAAATGTAACGGTTGGGTATTTTGCGCAGGAGAGTGAGCAGATTGACTTCAGTAAATCTGTTCTTGACAACTTAGAGAATGCAACTGTTGTCACTGAAGTCGAACGACGTGCGCTGCTTGGCGCATTCGGGCTTAAGGGGTCTGCGGCACATCAAATGCCGGGAACTCTTTCTGGTGGAGAGCGTGCGAAGTTGGCGTTGGCTCTACTCGCTTCTTCAGATGCGAATCTTCTGCTTCTCGACGAACCTACAAACAACCTCGATCCCGCAAGCGTGGAGGCCCTTGGGGTAATGATGGGCCAGTGGAAGGGCACCATTGTTGCGGTGAGCCACGAACGCCCTTTTGTCGAAGCCCTGAAACCAACGCACGCAGTCTTGTTGCCCGAGGAATATTTCGATCTTTGGCGTGACGACTACATGGAACTCATCGAGAAACGTTAAATAGTTCATAAACTTTGCGGCAATTTTTCGGTTTTAGCCAAAACGCCGTTTAACATTAAGACCTGTTCAAATAGCTCGAAAGGCAAAACATGCGTCGTCTCGTTACTCCTCTTATTTCAGGTTTTATTCTCTGCAGCACGTTGGTTGTTGGCTCAAGCGCGGTCACAACCGCAGGTGCTGCAACAACACCATCGTGCGCTGGAATCACCAAGGCACTCGTAGTTTCTAATGGCTACACCGATGCAACGGGACCAGTAATTACTCCCTATAACTTTGCGAAACCATCTGCAAATGCAATGAACGCACTCGGAACAACAATTGATTTTGGTGCCAAGGCGCTGGTGGTCTCATGCGTTAGCCCTAGCGACATTGCGAAGCTCTCAGCACTCGCAACACCGGGCAAGCCAACAATGACTGCAGCGCAGTACATGGCATGGATGGTGAAGGACTCAGCCGGTGCAATGAAGGCAACCCCAGTTGCTGGCGTGACTGACTACCTCGACTTTGGAAACGGAAAAGAAGATGGAGTGGGTTCAACTATGAAAGCTGGAAGCGTTCGCCTCGATGCATGGGTTGCGGGAAAATTTATTTTCCTCGCATTCTCGGCACCAGTAACACCAACGGTTCCAACACCTCTCGTTAACTTCATTCACTCAACCGTCAAGCTCTACTAAGTTAAACAAAATTATTTCCGAAAAATAAATAACTACTCCCCGCTCCAAAAAAGAATATTGGAGCGGGGAGTAGTTATTTAAAGATCTTTACGTGGTGATTGCTAACTGACTATTCGGGGTCTTCGAGCGAGCGTAAGTACAGCGTTGCGGCGCGCGCCGTTTCATTGAAGTAGCCATCAATGTTTCCGTTTGCTGTTTCAGTGCTGTTAATAAATGACTGCGCTAGGTCATAGCAAATACGAGCTGCGTAGTGACTTTTCTTCACGCTGATTAAGGGGAATCGCGAACGAAGTGCGCGCCCTAACCCTTCAGCAATTTCTTCATCAGCAACTCTCGTGAATTCTGAAAATTCTGGAAGCGCACGAAGAATTTTGTACAGAGAATTTGCACGGGGGTCAGTCATTCGAATGTTGAGGGCCAAACGAAGAGTGGCCTCCACCCAAGCTTCAAGGTCTTTTTCACTCCCAAGTTCTCTGAATTGCGCGCCAAATTTAGTTGCTCTCATGTCGCGTTCTTTTTGTGCCAAGTGAACCAGGATTGCATTTTTGTCTTCGAAGTATCGATACACCGATCGGATGTTTACGTCTGCACGTTCTGCAACTGAATTGGTCGTAAGCGCTTGGTAGCCGTCGAAAGCAACAATGTCATAGGCCGCTTCAAGGATTCGATTGGTGGTTTCAATCGCGCGCTGCTGCTGAGGTTTTGCTACCTCGTACTCATTATCTGCACTGGTGGCCATGACTTTGATTGTAATGAAGAAGATCCGAGGCTCTCGCTTGCACTTCTGTCAGGGTGATTGGTGGGCGAGGCGGGACTTGAACCCGCACTCCCTTTCGAGAACTAGCACCTGAAGCTAGCGCGTCTGCCATTTCGCCACTCGCCCGAGAATACGAACATTACTTCAATAAGGAAACCGTAATAATTGCAGCACTTTTAACTGCTCTGGGCCCGGTACAGTTAAAGGTATATGGCTTTAAAAAATGTTGAAAACCGCTTAGAGCGACTCTTCGAACGGACATTGTCGCGCCCGTTCAAGAACACACTGCAACCAATTGAAATCGGAACAAGAATCATTAGAGAAATTGACCTTTCTCGCAGACTCTCTAGTGGTGGACCAATTTCTCCGAACCACATCCAAGTCTGGCTAAGTGCCGTAGACGCCGAACGGTTCAACGGTTTTCAAAAAGCCCTTATTGCTGAACTCGAAGAGACCGTTCGTCAACACGCGCTTAACGAGGGATACAACTTCGTTGGCCCTGTAGCGCTTGAGGTTTTTATCGACGATGATCTAAAAACTGGTGACCTGGCTGTTGAAACCAAGTTTGTGGGCGGTGAAAGCGAGCCTCGACTCATTTGTGCCGATGGCAGATCCTTCGCAATTGGAGATCGCCCATTGATAATTGGCCGTAGTCCCGACGTTGACGTGGTCATCAACGACACCAACACTTCTCGTCGTCACGCTGAAGTTTGGAAAACCAGTGAGGGTGTTGCTGTTCGAGACCTTCAGTCAACCAATGGCACCTACGTCAATGGTCACAAAATCACCGCAGTCTCGCTGTCACCTCGTGATGACATAACGGTTGGCCTCGTTCATTTTCGGATTGAGTTAGCTTGAGTCTTTTAGCTGCCTCGAGCTACGCAGCAGTGGTTCGCCCACTGCAGATTCTTGTAATGGTTGTGGCCATTTTGTTTTTTGCGCGAGTGATTCGTGTCGCTACGGTTCAGGTATCACCTACAGATGAGGTAGGTCGTGGACGCCGTCGCTCACAAAATTTACACATTGAATTTATTGAACCACTTGACCGCGCTGGTCAAAGACTCGATGTTGACGTTGCGGTACTGATTGGTCGAAGTCCGGAGTGTGACTTGCAATTGAATGACAACTTTTTGTCATCACGTCACGCACGCATTGCTAATGATGCAGGTGAGCTGTCAATTGAAGACCTTGGATCTACAAACGGCACATATGTAAATCAGCAACTAGTCAAGGGTCGCGTTCACCTAGAGCGTGGAGACATCGTGCAGGTTGGCGGCGTCTTGTTCGAGGTGGTTCGTTGACCCGTTGGCGTTTTGCCGCAGCGACTGATACTGGTGTCGTTCGTGCGACTAACCAGGATGCTCTGCACGTTGACAATCAATTAGCGATAATCGCTGACGGCATGGGTGGTCACGCTGCGGGTGAAGTGGCTTCAGAAATAGCCGTGACCATAGTGAGAGAGGATTTTGCACGCAGTGGCGCTGTTGAGGGGCTGCACGAAGCTATTGAAAAAGCCAACCTCGCAATTATCAAGGATGCGAGCGATAACCCAGAACGTTTTGGAATGGGCACAACGGTCATCGCCGTTGGTATTACCTATGACATTGAAGGAGTTGGGTCTCCGACATTGTTTAATGTTGGTGACTCACGCGCATACCAACTTAGAGATGGAGCACTTCGCCAGTTGAGCGAGGATCACAGTGTTGCTGAAGAGTGGGTCCGCATGGGCAGGCTTACTCCAGAGGAAGCACTTACACACCCGCGCCGTCATCAACTAACACGAGCGTTAGGTGTCGAAGAGAAATTAGACATTGATGTTTTGTCGCTTGATGTCCACGTGGGTGATCGAATTTTGCTCTGCAGTGATGGTCTTACAAATGAACTTTCGAATGAAGAGATTGCGCGTATCGCTTCTTCACCAAATTCACTCGATACTGCGGTCACTGAGCTGGTCAATGGAGCAAAGCGAGCTGGTGGAAATGACAACATTTCCGTGATTTTGCTGGAGTTTGATGAGGTTTCACGCGCCAGTAATCCAATTAAAAGAACTGTTAGCTCGGCTCCTCCTCCAGAGGCAAAAGGTGCACAGGCTCAACCAACAATTATTCGACGAAGACGACAATTCTCATGGCGCGTTTATGGCGGAGCTGGTGTATTTGCATTGCTAATCGTTGGATTCGTACTCATCATGCACTGGTACGCATACTCGACGTTTTACCTAGCAAACGATAATGGTGTTATCGGTGTTTACCAAGGTCAAGTTAACGGTGTGTTGTGGTTTCAGCCCCAAAAGGTGCTCGACACGACGTATCAAGTTTCGCAACTTCGAACAGCAGATCAACAAGCACTAAATGCATCAATTGCCGAACCAACGCTTAACGCGGCATTGAACTATTCAGCGTATTTGCATACTGCGTGGACTCTTTCGAGCAACTCTGTGGTAACAACGACAACGGTAGTTACAACGACAACGACGAAAGCGAAGAAGGGTTAAGAGATGTCACGTCGACTGCGCTTCTTGGCTTCATTCATCCTGTTTCTCTTTGTCGTAGTCGCGGCACAGTCTGCGTACGTTCAGTTTTTTCACGCACAGTCTTTAGACAACTCCTCGCTCAATCCTCGCATCTCGCAAGCTTCGACGCTCTACGCGAGAGGTGAAATTGTTGCAGCAGATGGCACAATTCTCGCCCAATCTGTTCCCGCGAAAGGCTTATACCCGTGGCAACGGCTCTATCCACTCGGGTCGCTTACGTCAGGAGTGGTTGGATTCTCTTCACCCTCGTACGGAGTGTGGGGCCTAGAGGCCCAGTACGACAGCTACCTTTCGGCGCACGCCCAGCCACCGCAAAGTCTCGCGCAGTTACTTGCTCCATCAAGTTCAGCCGACACGCTGAATCTCACAATTCAGCCAGCTCTTCAAACAATCGCACAGAATGCACTCGCTGGAAGAGACGGCGCAGCAGTGGTGTTAGATCCTCGATCGGGTGCAGTGTTGGCAATGTATTCAAACCCTACGTACGATCCGGCGCCACTCGAGTCTCAGTATTTTACGGTGGCGAAGAAAGCGTGGAAGCAGTACACGACAAAAGATGTGAATGGTTTTCAGCCACTGGGACTGGTGGCAACCGAACAAACATTCCCACCCGGCTCAACGTTCAAAGTAGTGACGACGGCCGCTGCAGTAGTTGGGCGACCAGACCTACTTACGAAGGCATATCCAGTGAGTAAGTTTGCGCGGCTACCAAGCTCAAACAAACTGCTGTACAACAGCGGGTTCACCGCATGCGGTGGGACCGTTGCACAAATGCTTCCTGCGTCGTGTGACCCAGGTTATGCGTTGCTTGGAATGGACATCGGTGGTTCACTGCTGTCGGCAACAGCAACCTCATTTGGTTATAACGACATACCGCCACTTGATCTGCCTGGCACCGTTGGAAGTTATTTTCCTGCAGCTTCAGTTTTTTCAAACGACATTCCTCAACTTGCCTACTCTTCAATCGGTCAGCAAAATGTTCGCGTCACTGCATTGCAAGATGCTCTCGTCGCCTCAGCAATTGCCAATAATGGGGTTGAAATGACACCTCACCTAATGTCATTCATTACTTCTGCCGATGGAACGGTGCTCAAGCGCTACACCAACTCGGTCTGGAAAAACCCACTCACTTCACTCCAGGCATCACAGATCGTTCCCCTGATGCAGAACGTCGTTCGTTTTGGTACTGCGGCGGGGATCTTTCTACCTCAAGATGACGTAGCGGCCAAAACTGGAACTGCTCAAACAGGCAACAGTGCTAAGAACACTGACGACTGGATGATTGCATTTGCTCCGGCGCTCCACCCAACAGTTGCCGTTGCAGTTGTCGTGCCATTCCAGGCAGTTTCGGCCTTTGGCTCAACAGTTGCTGGTCCGATTGTGAAGTGCTTAGTGGAGGGTGCGCTCGCGCTACAAAAAGGCCAGCCCACGCACGGAACTTCAACAACGTGCCCAAAATAAACGAGCATAAAAAGACGAACTGAAGGCGTAGGCTAGTAAAAGTATGGAACCCGTAAACGACCAGCGAATCTATTCGAATCGCTACCAGGTAACTCACCTCATCGCTCGTGGTGGGATGGCTCTTGTCTACCGCGCACAAGACCTACTTCTAAATCGTGCCGTTGCTTTGAAAATTCTCTACCCAGAGCTTGGCTCCGACCCTCTGTTTGTTGAGCGCTTTCGCCGTGAAGCACAGGCGGCTGCGAATTTGTCTCATCCGAACATCGTGCCAGTCTTTGACTGGGGAGAAGACAATGGAACCTATTTCATTGTTATGGAACTTATCGATGGAACTTCGCTCGCCGAGCTTCTTCGCACATCTAAAACCTTGACACCATCCAGGTCAGCGACATTCGTTGCACAAATCGCCGCAGCACTTGGCTATGCACACCGAAGCGGGGTTGTGCACCGAGACGTAAAGCCGGGAAACATTCTTATTACTGCTGATGGTCAAATTAAAGTCACTGACTTTGGCATTGCCCAAGCAGTGGCGAGTGAAGACCACCTGGCAGAAGCTGGGTCGGTTATGGGGACTGCTACTTATTTTTCACCGGAGCAAGCATCAGGTTCAGCCGTTGACGGTCGAAGCGATGTCTACTCGCTTGGTGTAGTGCTGTTTGAAATGCTCGTTGGTCGTGCACCATTTATTGGTGACTCACCAGTTGCTGTTTCAACGCAACACGTAAATGGCACTGTTCCACCACCAACAAGTTTCAACAGCGACGTTCCACGTGACCTCGAAGCAATTGTTATGCAGGCACTCTCAAAGTCACCCGGACAGCGTTATCAAACAGCGGACGAGTTTCGGGCGGATCTCATTCGATTTAGCGAAGGACAACCTGTTCGCGCCGCAGCTAATGGCGGCGCATTCTTTGGTGCTGATGCGACCCGTGCGGTCTCTGCGGTTTCAGCCGGTGAGCGTACACAGGCAGTACCAGTGATGTCAGGTCCTCGCACCGATGTTCGTAGGCGTAGCAACCCGAATAAGAATGCAATCATTTCTGTAGTTGCGATAGTTGTTCTCGCACTTGGCGCACTGGCGTACTTTATGTTGGCTGGCGGATCGGTTTCGACAATGCCAAATGTTGTTGGCCAGTCAGTTGCTTCTGCGAGTTCAACACTTCGTGGTGATGGACTCATTATCGGCCAAGTTATACAAGTCGCTTCTGATAAAAACAGTGGCACTGTGCTCTCGACTAACCCGTCAGCGGGAAGTCACATTTCAAAGGGACAGTCAGTCACTTTGAAGGTCAGCCTCGGTAAATCCACACAGCCAGTTACTGTTCCTGACACAACTGGAATGAACCTCAGCGTGGCCGAAAATGCTCTTCTCGGCCTCGGACTTTCTCCAAAGGTTCAGTTCACCGCTACCGCTCCTGGAACAGGAAATGCTCTACCTGACACAGTTCTTTCTCAGAACCCACTTGGTGGATCAAATGCGAACACTGGCGACACAGTCACCTTGATTGTTCTAGCTCCTGGTTCTTCATTCCCAATGCCTGCGGTGAACGGAAGCACAACAATCGCAGCAGCAGCAGTCATTGGTCAAGCGGGACTCACCGTCAGCACCACAACATCAACCGTGTGTTCCAACACAGTTGCGCAGGGGCTTGTTGTTAACACTGTCCCGGCTGCGCAGCAACCAGTGCAGTCAGGCGCCTCAGTCCAGTTAATCACTTCATCTGGATTCTGCAACGTAGTTGTTCCAAATGTTATTGGTCAGACTTTTAGCGCTGCACAGACTTCACTACAGGGCCAAGGGTTGTCCGGTACGCAAATCTCAGCTCCGTCATCGAGCTGCCCACCTTCACAAGCAGGACTTGTTGTTTCACAAGGATCTGCGGGTGGATCATCCGTTCTCTATAACTCAACGGTGACGCTGTCGGTCTGTCCGCCAGCAGCTCATTAGTTGGCTGGACTAATCATCTAACATCGTTACCTATGGCTAAGAATCGTCGCACAAGTAAAGAAATGGGTCGTTACGTAGCGCCTGAACAACGCGGTCGCTACACCGCAAAAACTCAGCATGACACCACAAAGAGTCCAAGGTGGTTCGGTGCGCTAATTCTTGAACTTCTTGGATTCGGACTTTTTGTCATTGTCATGAACTACCTCAACGTGCTTCCGGGTGCAGTGTCACCGTGGTACTTGGTGCTGGGACTGGCGTCAATGTTTGGTGCGTTCTTTCTCGCCACACGTTACAAATAACAAAACCCCCGCGCCCGAAGGCACGGGGGTAGTTATTTAGTTATTAACCAAGACGCTCAATGATGGTTGCGTTGGCCAGTCCGCCACCTTCACACATTGTGATGAGTCCATAACGACCACCAGTGCGCTCAAGTTCGTTTAGCAGTGTTGCGCAAAGCTTTGCGCCTGAAGCACCAAGTGGGTGCCCAAGTGCAATTGCTCCACCATTTACGTTCACCTTAGACATGTCTGCCTTGTGCTCTTTTTGCCACGCAAGTACAACTGATGCAAATGCCTCGTTGATTTCTACAAGGTCAATGTCATCAAGTGTCATTCCAGCCTTAGCAAGAATCTTTGAAGTTGCAGGAATTGGACCAGTCAACATCGTCACTGGGTCAACGCCAGCGAGCGCAAACGAGTGGAACTTAGCGCGTGGCGTTAGTCCAAGCTCCTTAGCCTTTGCTTCGCTCATGATGAGAACTGCTGAAGCACCATCAGTAATCTGCGATGAGTTTCCAGCAGTTATTTTTCCACCTTCTTTAAATGCAGGCTTCAGCTTGGCGAGTGAGTCAACTGATGAATCTGCACGAATTCCTTCGTCGCTCGTCATTAGCTCGCTGGTGAGCTTTCCTTCGTCGTCACGAAGATAGATAGGAATGATTTCGTTGTCGAAACGACCTTCAGCAGTTGCCTGTGCGGCACGACGGTGGCTTTCAGCAGAGAATGCGTCAAGGTCGGTTCGTGTAATGTCCCACTGGTCAGCAATCATTTCTGCGCCAATGCCCTGCCCTTGAAGTCCACCTGCTGGCTCGTAGCGGTCACGAACAGTGGTTCCGAATGGGAAGCCTGAGTCCTTACCAACTGATGATCCCATGGCCACACGGCTCATTGCTTCAACACCGGCGGCGACGACAATGTCGTAGGCGCCAGACATAACGCCCTGGGCTGCGAAGTGGAGTGCTTGCTGTGAAGACCCGCACTGGCGGTCAATGGTTGTTGCAGGAACTGATTCAGGCCAGCCTGCTGCGAGCACTAGGTTGCGACCAACGTTGAATGCTTGCTCACCAACTTGGCTAACACATCCAACAATCACGTCATCAATCAGCGCTGGATCGAGATTGTTACGGCTGGCGATTGCCTTTAGCGCCTCGGCACCAAGATCAACTGCGTGCCAGTTCTTAAGTTTTCCATTGCGTCTTCCACCCGGTGTACGGATGGCATCAACGATTACTGCTGTTTGCATTTTTCCCCCTCTAGGAGTGGCTAAAACCACTTTTCGCATCCTAGACCGCAACGCGAAGTATCGTCACAAGCATGACAGTGGCAAGAAAAAACATGGATAGATGGCTCGGCAATGGCGGCATGGAGATTATCGGCGCCGTTGGTGGCTCTTTTGAGAGCTATGGAGTTGATGGGGAAGACCTCGGTTGGGCCAATGGTGTTTTCACCCCAACACAGCTAGCTTGCAACCCCCATGGTGCGGTGCAGGCAGGTGTTCACTCTGTTCTCCTAGACGCCGCCATGAACTTTGCGATTAACGCAGCACTCAGCGGCAAGGACCGCACCCAAGCAACAATTGAAATGTCTACAGAACTCATGCGCCCAGCAATGTTGTCTGA
>DAIQPM010000012.1:0-4320 GCA_036787355.1 Acidimicrobiales bacterium | reverse complement strand
TAAATGTGCACCGCTGGGATTTGTCCCAGTCGTCCCGCCTGGTAGTCATCAAACGCCTGCTGTAGTTCTGCGCGAGTGTTCATAACAAAAGGACCATACTTAGCAACTGGTTCACGAATTGGCTGTCCACCAAGAACGAGCACTTCAAGTGCATTAGTTCTGGAGTCCTGAGTTTCATTTGCTGACATGACTATGTAGTCACCATCAATGTGAACAGCCATCTGCCCCATCGCAATTGCGTGGCGATCGGTCCCGACAGTTCCCTCACCAGCAAGGATGTAGGTGAGAGCGTTGTAGTCCTTGTTCCATGGCAAGGTAATGGTTCCACCGGGCATCAGTGTTACGTGAAGAATCGTGATTGGTGTGTAGGTCGATCCTGGGCCAGAGGTGTCGCCGAGTGTTCCGGCAATAACTCGAATAATTGCATCACCGTTTTGATTGGTGAGAAGTGCGACATCGTTGGCGCCAATGTCTTGGTAGCGAGGGTTGGCCATCTTTAGCTTCGCTGGAAGATTCACCCAGAGCTGCACACCGTGAAAGAGTCCACCAGAGTCAATGAGCTCGTCTGGTGGGCGCTCGATGTGCAAGATTCCTGCTCCTGCTGTCATCCACTGGGTGGCACCGTTAGCAATAATTCCACCACCACCGATTGAGTCTTGGTGAAGGAATGTTCCCTCCATCATGTAGGTAACCGTCTCAAAACCACGGTGTGGGTGCCATGGAGTGCCCTTTGGTTCACCTGGGCCGTAATCAATCTCACCCATTTGATCCATGTGTACAAAGGGATCAAGGTCGGCATCAGAGATGCCAGCGAACGCACGACGCACTGGAAACCCTTCGCCTTCGAATCCCTGTGGGGCTGTAGTAATTGACTTCACGCGTCGAGGTTGGTCACCTGCGAGCGGTGCATCAACCTTAGGAAGTTCTAATGGGTTCTCTACTGAAATAGCGGGCATAAAGACAGGCTACTGGTGAATTAACTACTTAGTTGCAACGATATTTTCTAGAAACTTCGTTGGATCAACCGATACAAAAATTCCCTTGGCTTCAGCACAGATGGCGTCGCCATCACGCACCTCACATGTAATAAAAAGTTTTCTACGCTCAACGTGGTCCAACCACGCCTTGGCAACAATTGGTCTGAAAATTGGTGTTGGCGCGCGGTAGGAAACGTCAAGCTGCACCGTGAATGCCACCACGCCTTGAATGCTCATGACGAGCCCCATAGTTTCATCAATGAGAGCTGCAACCATTCCACCGTGAGCCCTGCCGGGAGCACCTTCGAATGCTTTTTCCAACGTTGCTTCGATAAAGGCAACTTCACCTTCACGCCAGAGCTTTGCGTTGATACCCATTGGATTGGAATCGCCAGAAACTACAGAGTCGGCAAAGAGCTGATGCTTTTCACCTCGACCATCATTGGGAACCGTCATCTTGTAGTCATCAAGGGCGCCGCTGTGAACTTCTCGGACTCGGTTTGGTGTTTCTTTCAGTTCTTCAAGTAACTCTTTTGCATGTTTAGCAATTCTGGCAAGTTGTTCTTTGTTTAGATCACTTAGCAAAAACTCATGACCTAATTCTCGAAGCGCACCTGCGGCTTGGGCGCGTAGCTTTTCGATTGACACTATTTACCTACGTAGTACTTGTCGCCAGCTGCCAGTGCGCGGTCAAGACGGCTAAGTCCTTCACGAGCTTCTTCGGCCGTGATGTTGCACGGCGGCACAACGTGCAAGCGGTGGTAGTTAGCGAAAATTAGAAGGCCTTCTTGGCGACACGCAGCAATAAGTTCATTCATTGCGGGAGAGCTTCCTCCATATGGAGCAAGAGGTTCTTTGGTGTCGCGGTCCGTTACAAGGTCTAGTGCAAAGAACACTCCGAGTCCTCGAACTTCTCCAATGATCTTGTGCTTTTTCGCTAGTTCCAGTAGGCCGGGACGAAGTACTTCGTCGCCGATCTTCTTGGCGTTAGCAACTATGCCTTCTTCTTCCATGGCTTCAATTGCTGCGACAGCAGAAGCACAGGCGAGCGGGTGACCAGAGTAGGTAAGTCCACCTGGGAAGACTCGGTCGTTGAACGTTGCGCTAATCGCTTCATTGATGACAACGCCACCGAGAGGGAGGTAGCCAGAGTTGACACCTTTGGCGAAGGTAACGAGGTCTGGCTTCACACCTTGGCCAATGTAACCAAACCATTCACCGGTGCGACCAAATCCACACATCACTTCGTCGGCAATGTAAACAATGCCGTACTTGTTACATAGTTCTCGAACACCTGCCAAGAAGCCCTTTGGTGGAACCATGATGCCAGCGGTACCAGGAATAGTTTCTAGAACAATGGCAGCGAAGGCTGAAGGCCCTTCAAACATGATTGTGTTTTCAAGATTCGCTAGTGCACGCTCACACTCTTCTTGCTCAGTGGTTGCATTGAACATTGAACGGTAGAGGAATGGTCCAAAAAAGTGAACAGCGCCAGAAGAGCCGTTGTCATTTGGCCAGCGGCGTGGGTCACCGGTCAAGTTGATTGAAGTTGAGGTTCCACCGTGATAGCTGCGGTACTGGCTCAGAATTTTGTGACGTCCAGTGTGTAGACGTGCCATGCGAACGGCGTGTTCAATCGCTTCGGTGCCACCGTTAGTGAAGAACACTTTTGCTGCACCATCGAATGAACGATCAAGAATCAACTCGGCTGCTCGATACCTTGCTTCGTAGCCGTGCTGTGGAGCGATTGTCGCGAGCTTGCCAGCTTGTTCCTGAATTGCTTTGATGACCTTGGGGTGTTGGTGACCAATGTTGGTGTTAACGAGCTGGGAAGAAAAGTCCATGTAGGTCTTTCCCGCTTCATCCGTTACGTAGACGCCCTGGGCGCTTTCGATCATGAGCGGAGAGATGGTTGACTGAGCAGACCATGAGTGAAAAACCGCGGCTTTTTCGCGTTCTTGACTAGTGAGTGAGGAGCGGTCGGTGGCCATAAAGATTCCTTTGCTTAATTGCATAAACGCTAATGCATTTAGCCAAAGTCTGTGACCTGCAGTGGTGGGGCTAGTAAGAATCGAACTTACGACCTCGTCATTATCAGTGACGCGCTCTAACCGACTGAGCTATAGCCCCGCAGGGGTACCAATCTACACCAGACCACAAGGCCCTTTAGAAGTGGGTGGGGTCAAAGAGTTTTGAGGCGATTGATTGACTGGCGGTTGCGAGCAACGTGCCTTTTTCGCTCCACAAGAACGCAGTTCCTTGTGCGAAGCCGCCACTCAGTGCGTACATGTGCATTTCGCACAGAACCCACTCGGTGGGCTCAAGAGTTGCGATGCGAATGGTGTTATCGAGACTGCGGCCCATGGTGTACTTACCGAGTGGCTGGCTGACACCACCAGCAAGGTAGTCACCAAAAATAGCGAGTGTTGCAGCTGATGGTTCAATGTGTCCCGGAACGCGAGACCAATATGCCGACACCGGTGACCCTGGTGATCCGTCCATGTCCTCATACCTGCGTCCAAGCGCAATGCGGGTTTCTACGTGGTCGAAGATTGAATTATCAAAACGCCCTGGCATTACTCGTGGTCGTGATTCTTCGGGTGAAGAAACTTCAATCATGTCGAGCCATGGAGTTTCTGAACTGAGTGTTCCAGTGCCGAGGGCTGCATTGACGGTCAAGATTTCTCGGTCTTCCACAAAAGCAGTTGCACGAGCCTGTGTGACGTGACCACCCGCAACAACAAGGTTGGTTTTTACGTTGACGGTTGAGCCGAGTGGTGCATAGGAAAGATACTGCGCAGTGGCCCACACCGTTGGCCTGCCACTCGCTTCTTCAAGAGCTACCAAGCTTGAACCAAGTCCACATCCACCAAACATAAATTTCCCGGGTGTCATGATTCGCTCAGTGACTTCAAACGTCCACGTGTTTTCGTCCGTTTGTCTCATTCCCAGAAAAGTCTTTGCATCCATGCCTGACGACGCTACATGATGTTGGGAAATTAAAGTCACAACGGACTATCCCAGATTTTTAAAAAAGAACGAGCAAACTTAATGGGTGATTCCTTCTCAATTCATCTACCTCGCAATGGGGCTCTCGCTGTACGGAATGTATGGCTACACCCGAGACACCTGGCGCGGAGAAACTGCGCCGAACAGAGTGACGTGGGGTCTATGGGGATTTCTTGGATTAGTTTCCTTTGGCGTTGAGTTGCAACAACACGTTGGCATTGCCGCATACATGACACTTATTTTCGGAATTATTCCCTTCGTTGTTATTTCTGTCTCGTTTCACAATGAAAAAAGCCTCTGGCAAATTGGAACATTCGATGTTGTTTGTGGAGTT
>DAIQPM010000011.1:18081-25437 GCA_036787355.1 Acidimicrobiales bacterium | reverse complement strand
GTTGGACTTTCTGCCGCGAAGGGTTTTTCTCTGGCGTGGGGCGTGCCATTTGTTGGCATCAATCACTTAGAAGGCCATCTCTTCGCGCCATTGCTGGAAAAGAGTGATCTTGAGTGGCCACTAATGACACTTCTGGTTTCTGGTGGACACAGCATGATTGTTTTACAAAGTGGCCCGGGAGCGCACGTTGTGCTCGGAGAAACTATTGACGACGCAGCTGGTGAAGCGTATGACAAAGTTGCGCGCTGGCTCGGACTTGGTTACCCCGGTGGGCCAGAAATCGACAAGCTCGCACAAACTGGCACACCAGGAAAACTAAAACTTCCCGTTTCGATGACCGGCGAAGGATATGACCTTTCGTTCTCTGGTCTAAAGACTGCCGTGGTTAGAGCAACAGAAAAGAATGCCGATGTTGCGTTAGCTGACGTTGCGGCCTCGTTTCAGGCTGCTGTTGCAGAACAGTTACTTCGCAAGTTGCGCACTGCACTCGAGAAGAACGAAGTCAAAGGCGTGGCACTCGCTGGGGGAGTTGCGGCGAACTCTGCACTTCGCGCTGGAATCAATCAACTGGCCAGTGAGTTTGGAATTGTTGCTCATTTGCCATCAATGCAGATGTGCACCGATAACGCTGCGATGATTGCAGCTGCAGGAGTGCACCGAATATCTCACAATGGGCCAAGCCCTCTTACCTTGTCAGCTAGTCCTAACTGGCAGTTAGTGGATGTCAAATGAGTGAACGCTGGGTACCCTTCGACGTTGCTGACTGTGACGTAAATCCATTTGTGCAGTTCAACAAATGGTTTGATGATGCAAAAGACGTAATGCGTGAGCGTGAAGCAATCGCTCTTTCAACTTCAACACCTAACGGTCACCCCAGCACACGCATGGTCCTACTTCGCCATATTGATGATCATTCATTTGGTTGGTATACGAATTACTTGTCTCACAAGGGCCACGAGCTACTTCTTAATCCATTCGCCGCAATTCTTTGGTACTGCGAACCGCTTGGTCGGCAGATTCGCATGGAAGGCGCTGTGTCACAGATGAGTGCGCAAGAGTCTGATGAGTATTTCAACTCACGTCCTCGTGGGCACCAGATTGGTGCGCACGCCAGTGACCAGAGTGCTCCAATCTCGAGTCGCGCTGAACTCGAAAACCGAGTCAAGGAACTTGAAATCGAATTTGAAGGAAAGCCGATTCCGCGCCCACTGCACTGGGGTGGTTACCGCTTAGAACCTACGTATTTTGAGTTCTGGCAGCACCGCACAGATCGACTTCATGACCGGGTTTTCTATACTCAGTCTGCCAATCAGTGGAAGCTCGAAAGGCATTGTCCCTGATCAAGCCTCATTTGGCACTTTTGCGGCGAGACTGCTAAATTGGCAGTCGGAAGTTTCGAGTGCTAATTGCTCAGGAGGCAATCAAAATGAAGCTGCAACCCCTAGAAGACCGAATTGTTGTTCGTCCCGACGTGGCCGAGTCAACAACCGCATCTGGATTAGTAATCCCAGACTCAGCAAAGGAAAAGCCACAACAGGGCGAAGTTATTGCTGCAGGTCCTGGACGTCGTTCAGAGACAACTGGTGAACTTATTCCGAGCGGAGTAAAGACCGGTGACTCTGTTGTGTACTCAAAGTACGGCGGAACTGAAATCACAATCGATGGTGAGGATCTTCTTATTCTCTCCAGCCGTGACGTTCTCGCAGTCGTAACTAAGTAGTCATTCAGCGATTCGTCGCTATCTCTCTATAGACAAGGATAAAAAATGTCAAAGATGCTCAAGTTTGACGAGGAAGCTCGTCGTGGACTCGAAGCCGGTGTTGACAAGTTGGCAGATGCTGTCAAAGTCACCCTCGGACCTAAGGGCCGCAATGTTGTAATTGGCAAGAAGTTCGGTGCTCCAACAATCACGAACGACGGTGTTTCAATCGCTCGCGAAATCGAACTCGAAGACCCGTTTGAAAACATGGGTGCACAGTTGGTGAAGGAAGTAGCAACGAAGACAAACGACGTTGCTGGTGACGGAACAACTACTGCAACTGTTCTTGCTCAAGCACTGATCAAGGAAGGTCTGCGCAATGTTGCTGCAGGCGCGAACCCATCAGGTCTTAAGCGTGGAATCGAACTCGCAGTTAAGGCTGCGGTTGCGTCAATTAAGGAACAGTCACAGACTGTTTCAGACAAGACACAGATCGCTCAAGTTGCAACAATTTCTGCAGCTGATGCTTCAATCGGTGAAGTTATTGCCGACGCAATCGACAAGGTTGGAAAAGACGGAACAGTAACTGTTGAAGAATCAAACACATTCGGCATTGAGCTCGAGCTCACCGAGGGTATGCAATTCGACAAGGGTTACCTTTCTCCTTACTTCGTAACTGACAATGACCGCCAAGAAGCAGTTCTTGAAGACGCGTTCATTCTCTTTACTAGCCAGAAGATTTCTGCTGTGCACGACCTTGTTCCAGTACTGGAAAAGGTCATGCAGGCTGCACGTCCGCTGCTCATCATTGCTGAAGACATTGAAGGCGAAGCGCTTGCGACCCTGGTTGTTAACAAGATCCGCGGAACGTTCACTTCAGTAGCCGTTAAGGCTCCAGGCTTTGGAGACCGCCGCAAGGCCATGCTCCAAGACATGGCTGTACTTACTGGTGGAACAGTGATCTCTGAAGAAATCGGACTCAAGCTCGACACTGCAACGATTGACCTTCTTGGTCGCGCTCGTCGCATTGTTGTCACCAAGGACGCAACAACAATTGTCGACGGAAGTGGACAAGCAGCTGAAGTTGCTGGCCGTGTTGCTCAGATCAAGCGTGAAATCGAAGACACTGACTCAGACTGGGACCGCGAGAAGCTCCAAGAGCGTCTAGCGAAACTTGCTGGTGGAGTTGCAGTCGTTAAGGTTGGCGCCGCGACTGAAGTTGAACTCAAAGAGAAGAAGCACCGCATCGAGGACGCACTCAGTGCAACTCGTGCAGCTATTGATGAAGGAATCGTTGCCGGTGGTGGCACAGCACTCGTTCGTGCACGTGCCAGCGTTGAGACATTGATTGCAACATTGATTGGTGACGAAGCAACCGGTGCTCGCATTGTTGCTAACTCTCTTGATGCTCCACTTCGCCACATTGCACAAAATGCTGGCTTCGAAGGTGCCGTTAAGGTTCGTGAAGTTGCTGACGCGAAGGGTTCAATCGGACTCAACGCTTCGACTGGCGAACTAGTGGACCTCGTTAAGGCTGGAGTAATTGACCCAGCGAAGGTGACACGTTCTGCACTACAGAACGCTGCATCAATCGCTGCGTTGCTACTTACCACCGAAGCAATTGTTGCTGACAAGCCAGAGCCTGCAGGCGCGCCTGCTGGTGGTGGCATGGGTGACATGGGCGGGATGATGTAACTCGTCCATTTGGACTTTAGAAACCCCCGGGTGAAAACCCGGGGGTTTCTGCTTTCTTGGCTGGGATGCAAATTCTTAAATAGGCGTAGCATGGATACATGACTAATCAAGAACCGCTCAGTCCATCAAACGGTCTCAATGTTTTGCACCTCTTCTGCCACCCAGACGGAGCTGTTGACGCATCCGCGGTGAAGCGTGCAGTTGAAGAAGCCAAAGAAGTCGGCATGCAAGTTGTAACGGCAGCCATCATGGGTGCCAAGGCCGACACATGCTTCATGGTTCTTGGAACTAACTTGTGGGACCTTCGAAAGTTCCAGTCAAAGATTCAGGCCGCTGGGTTTATGGTCGCCGAGAGCTACGTTTCTGTGACTGAAATTTCTGAATACGCCCAGGGCATGCCAGAAAAGATGATCAATGACCGCCTCTTCCCGGTCCTTCCACCAGAAGGAATGAAGGCATTCTGCTTCTATCCAATGTCTAAGCGCCGTGGCGAAAAAGACAACTGGTACAAGTTGCCCTACGAAGAGCGCGAAGAACTTATGCGCCAGCACGGCAAATCTGGTCGTGACTTCAAGGGCCGTGTTCTACAGGTTGTTACTGGATCTACTGGTCTAGACGACTGGGAGTGGGGCGTGACTCTCTTTGGTGTCCACGTTGATGACCTAAAAGACTGCGTCTACACAATGAGGTTCGACGAAGCGTCGACGCTCTACGCGGAATTTGGTGCTTTCTATACGGGACTTGTTGGTTCTGTGGATGAAGTTCTAGACGCCACATTGGCCTAGGCATCATTGGTAGCGTCAAAGCGTGAGTGAACCGGTATCTGAAAAGACGCTTCGGCGTTGGGCTGAGTCCCTTGCGGGACTTGCTCGCACCGGGATGGGCTTTACTGAAAGCCAGTACGAACGTGAACGCTACGAAGAAATTCTGAACATCGCTGGAGACATAAAAGCTGCGGCCGACCACGGAACAAATGATGTTCTTGACGCTCAGGGCCACGTTGTTGAGTGGATGAAGCAAATTGGTAAGGGAATCCCCGGCTACGCAACACCAAAGGTTGCCGTCGGTGCTGCGGTTTCAAACGAAAAAGGTGAGCTCCTTCTAATCCAGCGTGCGGACTCTGGATTCTGGCTGTATCCCACTGGATGGTGCGACATTGGTTACTCTGCGCCTGAAGTTGTTGTGAAAGAAGTGCTTGAAGAAACTGGTTATGAAGTTGAGCCAATTCGCCTTATTGGAGTTCTTGATGGAATGAGACACGGGGCTTCAAGAGTGCCCTTGTATTCAATGCTCTTTCTCTGCAAACTCACTGGTGGATCAATGAACATTCATGAACTTGAATGCACTGATGCTGGTTGGTTCTCGATTGACGATTTGCCCTCACCAATGATTGGCGCAGAACGCTGGGTTGAACCAGTTTTCGCTGCAATTAATGGTGAAGTTCGAGACGTCTATTACGACGAACTTCGCGTTCCGGTGTGGAGGAACGAAGAGTGAGCATCTCCATTGAAATCGCAACTCACGCCACTGATGAACTACTAACTAGCCTCAATCAACTAGTTCCCCAGTTATCTTCGAGTGCATCGCCTCTGACGAGTGTCGATGTTGAAGCCCTGATTGCAAACCCAGCGGTTTCTGTATTAATAGCTAAGAACGAAGGAACCATTGTTGGAACGTTGACACTTGTCGTGTTTCCAATCCCTTCTGGCCTCAGGGCATGGATTGAAGATGTTGTTGTCGATGAAGGAGCGCGGGGTCTTGGCGCAGGTGTTGCATTGACTGAAGCGGCGATTGCTGAGTCAAAACGACGGGGTGCAAGATCCATTGATTTGACGAGCCGTCCTTCACGTGAAGCCGCAAATGCGATGTATGTAAAGCTTGGTTTTATTCAACGTGAAACGAATGTTTATCGTTTTGACTTATAGGTTTTAGTGAGCTGAAGCGCTCACTTCTTTAAGTTTCCCTTTTCCAGGTAGCGGCTTAATCACAGCAAGCGCTACTGCAAACGCGACTCCAGCAATCACGAAGCACCCATGGTGAAACCCGTTCATGAACGACGAAACAACGTTCGGCTGGATTTGCTGTGCAAGTGCTGATGGTAGGGCATGCAGTGTGCCAACGGCTTGCTGCATTGAAGAAGAAGCGTTGGCAGCTACGGCAGTTGGTAAGCCGGCAGGCTTAAATGCGCTAATTATTTGCGGCCCGAAAGTAGAGCTAAAGACTGAACCGATCACAGCTACTCCTAGTGTTCCACCGAGTTCACGCGTCACGTTGTTCACTGCTGAGCCACCTCCAATCTGAGTTGGGGGGAGCGATGTCATGATTGCGGCAGTGGAAGACGCACCAATTAGCGCGAATCCAAGTGCCATCATGCACATTGATCCAACAACTGGGCCGAAATAGGCAGCGTTTGCAGGTAGCAATCCCATCCAGAAAATGGCTGCTCCTTCAATGGCGATTCCAAGACTGACAACCATGCGTGCACCGAATTTAAGAGCCAGACTCGCACCGATTGGAGTAAAGATTCCAGTAACGATTGCGAAAGGCAAAGTGTGTACACCTGAAGAGAGTGGTGAGTAACCGCGCACTAATTGGAAGTACTGCGTAACTAGAAAGATGAATCCAAAGAGGGAAAAGAACGAAATTGCAATTGATCCTGCTCCAGCTGAGAATGCTGGACGCTTGAAGAGTCGAACATCGAGCAGAGGCTCATTACGTTTGAGCTCCCACAGCACAAAAGAGAGAAGCAACGCTGCAGATGCTGCAAAGAGCAAAAGTGTTGTCTGAGCTTTCCAGCCCCATGTTGGTCCCTGAATGATTGCGAGTAGCAATGTTGTTAGTCCAGTTGAACCAAGAATAAGACCGAGAAGATCGAACCGGTGAACCTGGGGGCTCTTTGATTCTGGAATTATGAAGTAACCAAAGAGAAGCGTGATTACGCAAAGTGGCAAGTTCACAAGGAAGATTGAACCAAACCAGAAGTGAGTAATTAATGCTCCACCTGTAATTGGACCGAAGGCAACCGCGGCACCAGATGTGGCTCCCCAGAAGCCAAATGCTTTTGCCCGTTCTGCTGGATTTTCAAAGACAACAGTCAGGATAGAAAGGGTTGCTGGGAAGATGAATGCAGCTGCCATTCCCATAAGCGCACGCCAGCTAATTAGTTGTGAAGTTGAAGTCGACCAAGCAGCGAATGTACTGAAGATTGCGAAGAAGACTAAGCCGAACTGCATAGTTCGTTTGCGTCCGAACCGGTCAGACGCCGCAGCACCTGCGAGGAGCAGTCCAGCGAATGGCAGCGAGTATCCGTCAACTATCCACTGAAGGGCCGAGTTGGATGCATGTAGATTTCTTGAAAGCGATGGGATCGCTACGTTGACGATCGTGTTGTCAACAACAACTAAGAAAACACTGAGGCAGAGAACCGCGAGTATTTGCCATCTGCGGTCATGGTGATTTGTCATTTGTGCTCCTGGTCCTTGCTTTATTCAGACAATAGTGCTTTAATGTGAACAATGTTAACATTAAAGAAAACGGCTTCTGAATATCATCACGGAGACCTGCAAAGTGCACTTATCACTGCAGGTTTGCGCCAAGTTGAGAAGAACGGTCTCAACTCACTTGGCCTGCGCCAGTTGGCTGTAGAAACTGGAGTGAGCCCCGCGGCTGTCTACAAGCACTTTCAAGATCTTGACCACCTCAAGGCCTGTATTGCCAAAGCGAGCAGAGAAATTCTTGGATCGATGATGTTGAAATCTCTAAAGCAGTTACCAGATGAACCCAAAACAAAACTTGATGCACTCAAGAGACTCAGAGCAACTGGATCTGCGTACATTGATTTTGGAGTTCAAAAGAAAAACCTCTTTGAAATTGCATTCATTTCATTCGATTCACCTGACTTGGGCCCAGACAGTCCAAACTCGTATCAAATTTTTCTTGATTGTTTGATTGACTTGAACAAA
>DAIQPM010000011.1:0-17981 GCA_036787355.1 Acidimicrobiales bacterium | reverse complement strand
AGACAGTCCAAACTCGTATCAAATTTTTCTTGATTGTTTGATTGACTTGAACAAACTAGGTGCGCTTTCAGATTCAAATCTCCTAATTGCCCCCGCTATGGCTTGGAGCGCAGTTCACGGCTTTGCCAGCCTGGCGACTCACGGCATTTATGGCAATAAAGCTGAAATAGAAGTCTTTAAGAATTCGGTACTTTCAGGCGTTCCTAGGTTGATCCAGATTGAACTTTGATGATGGAACTTGCTTATACCGAAAAGGTCTACAGTAGGAAATTATGAAACTTAGCGACACACCACGTGCAGATGTTGAAATAGCTATTAATGCTCCAGTAGAAAAAGTTTGGCCTTTAATTTCCGACCCAGATCTCCCAGCAAAATTTTCCGAAGAGTTTCAAGGTGCAGTATGGCTTGACGGTGCCACGCCAGGTCTCGGTGCAAAATTTAAAGGTACAAACAAAATGGGTGAAAGAGTGTGGGACACCACTTCAACCATCACAGATTTCTCAGTCAATGAAGTTTTTGAGTGGACCGTCGAAGATCTCGATAACCCAGTATCGATTTGGTCATTTCGATTGTCTTCTAACGATGACTCGACACTGTTGAAAATGTCTGGAGTACTTGGGACCTATACCGAAACAGGTCTTCACGCAGCTATTGCTAAAGATCCAGAAAATGAAGAAAAGATTGTCGCGTGGCGAATGAATCAGTGGCGCGAAAACATGGTGAAAACCGTTGAAGGTATTAAGCAGCTCAGCGAAAAGTAATTACTTAGTCGCGAGTGGCAAATCAAAAATAATTGCCAAACCACCGAGACTGCTTTGCTCGGTTTTCATTGAGCCCCCTACAGCTCTTGCAACATCAGCCATGATGCTCATGCCTAGGCCCGAGCCTCCACTTTCTCGTGACCTGGAGTCATCGCCTCGAGCGAATCGCTGAGGTGAAAGCCCGTACCCTGAAGAAAGTCCTGGCCCCCCGTCTTCAATTTTCAGATGGATGTGTGTTGTATCGCTAGTTAATGTGACATTCACTGGAGCTCCACTAGGTGTGTAGCGTTGAATGTTTGTAAAAGCATTAGAAATCATACGATGAAAGAAGTTTTCAGTCCCTATTACGTACACTCCATTTTCAATTCTTGAAGTGACCTGGCGTTCAGGGTTGTCGGATTTGAAGTCAAAAACAGCAGAAGTCGTGAATGTACTCAAGTCCATTAGGGCCCCTTGTACAAATGGTGTTTCGTTAATTTCTGCAAGAAACAGGAGGTCGCCAATTAGTGCATCCATGCGGTCCACTTCACGTTCAACACGGTCGGCTGCCCGTTGTTTTTGTTCATCAGAAATGCTGACGTTCTGCAACATCTCGCTGTAACCCTTGATTACGGTGAGGGGAGTTCGCAGTTCGTGAGAAGCGTCACCAATGAAACGCTGCATCGCAAGGTTGCTTGATTTTTCAATTTCGATAGTCTTCTTGAGATTTTCAACCATTACCCCCAGAGATGATTGCAGACTGCTCAATTCAGGGGTTGTGCCGGCCACTGGAAGCTCGGCAAGATAGTTATTCTTTGAAATTGCCTCAGCGTATTCAATCAATTGATTGATGGTTCTGAAACTTGAACGCATTAAGCGGCGAGTGACGAGGGTTATGAAGATAGCAATTAGTAATCCTGCGAGAAATACTTGCCTCTCTAAGCGGTGATTGGCATTTTGCACGGAGAGCGTTGAGGCCGCGACTAGCAAGAAATCGCCACCACCAATTGACATGGATCTAATTCTGAATCCGGGGATGCCGCTAACTTCGGCTATCGAGTGCAGCGTGGACTTTGCCGCCGCCAGCGTTGGAGCCTTCGCGAGGGGGATTGACCCTGTCCTTATCGGCGTAGACACATTTGAAGAGCTGATGACAATAAGAGTTAGGTCGTAGTTATTTTCCTGGACGGTATTGAGGGCATTGTCGAGAGCGGTAATTTTGTTGCCCAAACCACTGTTGATGACTGCTGTAATTGGTGCATCGATTGCTGCAATCTCTGATCGAGAACTGATTGATGTTGCAAGCCAGCCAATCGAAAACGCAACTAGGGCAGTTGTGACGACGAGCAGGACAGTAATTCGAGTTGATAGTCGCACTTTACGTCTGTGGCTCCATTAATTTAAAGCCAACACCACGAACTGTCGTGATGGGACTAAAGCCATCGCGATGAATTTTTTTTCGTAAGTAAGAAATGTAGGTGTCAAGCACTGAGGTTTCAGAGTCAAAATCAATTCCCCAAACTTGACTCAATAACTGCTCACGAGTGAAAAGTTTATTTTTCTTTGACAGCAAAACCTCAAGTAGATGAAATTCTGTAGCTGAAAGTTCGATGAATTCATCCTGGTAATGAACTTCGTGTGTGCCAGTGTCAAGTGTGAGTTGTCCACAATGAAGTTTTTCGGATGAACTTATTGCTGGCTCTGATCGACGAAGAATGGCTGCCACTCGAAGGAGTATTTCTTCCAAGCTGAATGGTTTACGCACGTAATCATCAGCACCAATTCGCAGGCCCTTCGCAACATCAGTCGGGGCATCTCTCGCAGACAACAGCAAAACTGGAATTTCGTTCAGATCTTTTCGTAATGTTTCGAGAAATGTGAATCCATCCATGTTTGGCATGTTGATGTCCACAATGCAAAGATCAACTTTGATGGTCTTCAAAAGTCGAAGTGCCTGGTTGCCATCAGGAGCAACCTCAACGCCATAACCAGCAATTCGAAGCGAGTCACCTAATAAGTCACGAACACCTGGCTCATCATCAACTACCAAGATTGTTGTCACATAGATGAGCGTACCCCTAATAGTTGCAAGGGGAAGGGGCTTTTTTGGCACACGCTTAGTTCTAAGGTGAGACTTTGTTTACTCACAGAAAGTTCACAAACTCTCCTCCTAGTATTGAAACAAAGAAGGAGTCCACATGAAGAATTTTTTACTTAGAGGCGCCACAGTTTTAGCTTTGACGACATCACTCGCGACAGCAACTGCTACTGCTGCCAGCGCAGATGGTGGAACCAGCAGCACTACAAGTGCAGTTTCGACCTATCACGCAGCACGCTCAACGATTCAAAAAACCTTCGCTTTATCGGTCGCCTCAGCAAAGTCCGCGCTGCAAGCAGCGCTAGCAAGTGCGACAACTGATGCTCAGCGTCAAGCTGCGCATGCTGCGTTCAAGGCAGCAATGCAGGCAGCTGTAGCCACTCGCAATGCTGCAGTTGCAGCACTTGGAACTCCACCAATAAAAGCAGCGCCCGCAAACTCGGGGCCATCACTAAAGACTCAGCATGGTGCGATTGACACAGCGTTTCGTGGTGCTGTCGCCACAGCAAAGTCTGCGCTCGAAGCTTCACTTTCGACGGCAACAACATCAGCTCAACGAATCGCTGCGCGCCAGGCATTTCAAGCTGCAGTTGCTAATGCGGTGAGTGACCGTCAGTCTGCACTCGCAGCGCTCGGGACACCACCAGTCAAATAATTTTTACCTGTATTAGGGCCCCCTACTGCTCACTTTGAGCGGTAGGGGGCTTTCTCCCTTCTTGGATGAATTCCAATAGAGTCAATACAGATGAATAAAGGAAAAGCATGACAACCGTTCTTTGTGGTGTCCACCAAGCTCTTGACATACTGGCTTCTGACTTTCCAGAAGTAGAAGTAATTGATCTCACAACAAACAAAGACCCGCTACCTAAGGGTGCAATCCTTTTTGCTGGATACGGCGAAGAGACAATGAAGGCAGCCGACACGGCTGAAGTTGCGTGGATTCAGCTCCCACATACAGGAATCGACACAGTTAATCCGTCGCTACTCAATGCTCCGGTTGTGACCTGCGCCAAGGGGGCAGAATCAGTTCCGATCGCTGAATACGTTCTTGCTTCAATGCTCGCCTTCGGAAGGACATTTCCTGAAACCTGGTTGAAAGAAGCCCCAGAGCACTGGTTCTTTCAAAAAACACAGTGCTTGATGGGCCAGCGCGTTGGTCTAGTTGGCTTTGGAGGAATTGGACAGCGAGTTGCCACACTGGCCAAGGCATTCGATATGGATGTAGTTGCAATTCGTCGCACGAACACTCCGAGTGAAATTCCTGGCGTTTCAATTGCCATGTCACTCGAGGAAATTCTCCCAACCCTCGATCACTTAGTTCTTTGTGCACCGAGCACTAAGCAGACTAAGCACTTAATGAACGAGAAAATGTTTTCTCTCGTAAAGCCAGGACTACATCTTGTGAACATTGCGCGCGGGGCACTTATTGATGAAGCAGCACTTCGCACTGCTCTCGATGATGGGCGAGTGGCTCGTGCCTCACTCGATGTTTTTGACCCAGAGCCACTTCCAGCTGGCCACTGGCTCTACTCCCACGAAAAGGCATTCGTTACCCCGCACTCTTCTTGGACGGGTCGGCCATTCCTTTCTGGTGCAACACAAGTATTTTGCGAGAACCTCCGCCGCTACCTGGATGGTCAGCCACTCGAAGGAATTATTGATGTGGAGCTCGGCTACTAGAGGGTTTTTGAAGGAAATGGCTCCGTATTTAGACCAGATGTAGAGTGGGTCTAGAGCACAATCAAAGGGGAATCATGACTGATATTGCTGAGAAGTTCACACCACAACAGAGCGAACTGAAGTTCAATCTTCCTCCAACTTTTGATTCAATTGAGGCCGAAAGACAGCACCGCAAAGAAAAGCTTGCTGGCGCACTTCGTATTTTTGGCAAGCTTGGATTCTCTGAAGGAGTTGCCGGGCACATCACTGCACGCGACCCTGAACTACTTGATCATTTCTGGGTAAATCCATTCGGAATGAATTTTCGACACGTTCGAGTTTCAGATCTCATTTTGGTAAATCACAGCGGGGAAGTAGTTCACGGTGACAAGCCAGTGAACCGAGCAGCATTTGTAATTCACGCAGCCGTTCATGCAGCACGACCTGACGTTGTCGCCGCAGCGCACTCACACTCGGTCTATGGAAAAGCCTTCTCATCACTTGGACGCATACTCGACCCACTTACTCAAGATGCATGCGTCTTCTTTGAAGACCACGTACTTGTCACTGAAGGTGGCGGTCGAATTGTTCTGGACGAAGAGAGCGGTCGCGTTCTCGCTGATGGGCTTGGAAACCACAAGGCCGCAATTCACCAAAATCACGGACTCTTCACAGTGGGCCAGACAGTTGATGAAGCTGCCTGGTGGTTCATCACTATGGAACGAACATGCCAAGCACAGCTTCTTGCTGAGGCGGCTGGTAAGCCAATTCACATTTCAGATGAGAATGCTCGCTACACCATGGAACAAACTGGTCACCCACTCGCTGGATGGTTCTCCTTCCAGCCACTGTGGGACGACATTGTAAAAACTGATCCAGAGTTATTTGACTAATTCGTCGCAATAAGCGCATTGTCCTCGAGACTACGATTAGTCGTAGAAAACTAATGGGGAATATGTTTAAAAAACGAAGTGGTGAAAGTGAGCGACAGCGCTTTCCTCAGCCATTAATTAAGAGTCGAATTCCTTCTGGCCGTGGCGCCATGGAGCAGCCAAACGTCACTTCTGATGATGCTCCTCTCACCCCGAAGTTCTGGATTGCGCTATGTCTGACTGGTGTAGCGACAGGCCTCTTTGGCATTGCGCTGATGTGGGTACTGAAGCAATTTGAGCACTTGGCTTTTAACTACAACTCTGGAAGCTACAGCGATGCAGCGAGCGCTTCATCTGGTGTGCACCGAGTCGTTGTTCTTCTAGCCTCAGGCTTGATCGGGGCAATTGGCTGGTTCCTTATTCGTAGATATCTGAAGAATGAGAAATCAGAAATCGATGAAGCGGTGTGGACCGGTGACGGAGAACTTTCACTTCGACGAAGTTTTCTCACCTCTTTCCTGTCAGAAATTGTCATTGGTCTTGGAGCAAGTATTGGTCGTGAAGCAGCGCCGAAGTTGATGGGTGGAGTTTCAGGAAGTGTGTTGTCACACTGGTTCGATCTCACTTCAACGCAGAAGCGGCTACTTGTCGCATGTGGTGGCGGAGCTGGTTTGGCCGCTGTTTACAACGTGCCACTCGGTGGTGCGATATTTACTGCTGAAGTGCTCATAGGTAGCTTCACTCTTCCGACAGTGCTTCCTGCACTGGCGTGTTCATTAATTGCAACGTGGACCGGATGGCTCTATCTTTCTTCAGGTCCCACGTATGGCGACATTCCCAACTTCAAGTTCAGCTCTTCGCTCATGGCGTGGTCTATTTTCGCTGGACTGATAATTGGCATCGTTGCAGTTCTCTTTATTCGTTTGATTGGCTTCATGGCCCACAAACGCGCCAAAGGGAATTCGATTTTTTGGAAGATGCCTCTCGTTTTTAGTCTTGTTGGGATCATTGGCGTCAAGTATCCACAAGTATTTGGTAATGGAAAAGATATGGCGCATGATGCGTTCCTGGGATTAGGTAGTGCCGGACTCCTACTCCTCTTGTTTGCCCTCAAGCCCCTACTGACGTCACTGACCTTAGGTAGTGGCGCGGCAGGCGGTCTGTTCACTCCATTTTTGAGCACTGGTGCTGTTTTGGGGGCGTTTCTCGGGACTCTTTGGTCACATTTCTACCCTGGCACGCCAATCGGAGCATTCGCCCTTATTGGCGCTGCAGCAATGCTGGCGTCTTCGATGCAGGCCCCTTTAGCAAGTTTGGTAATTGTTTTTGAACTTACCCAATCTGGCTTCCACTTAGCGCTACCAATGATTTTGGCAACGACAATTGCAACGACGCTTGTGCGTCAAGTTGATGGTTACTCAATTTATTCAGCACGACTTCCGCGAAAGGAAGAATAGGAAATGTACATTCCGCCACAGTTCAGTGTTGAGCAAGATGCTGCGTGGGAGATTGTCAAAGAAGCTGGTGCTGGACTACTCATAGCGGGTGGCCCTGAAGGCATGGAAAGCGTTTTTGTCCCGGTTGTTGTAAGTGAAGACCGTACAAGATTGACTTCTCACGTAGCGAAGGCAAATAAGTGGTGGAGAGTACTTAATGATGGTGACGAAGTGCTCGCTGTTTTCCTGGCCGCTTCCGCGTACGTATCTCCAAGTCTTTATCCGAGTCGATTCGAAAAGCCCGGAGTGGTCCCTACATGGAACTTTGTAATGGCTGAAGTTCGCGGGACAGTCACAGTTCATTCTGATGCTGAATGGCTAAAGAAACAGACAACTTCAGTCACTGAAGAATTTGAAAAGCACCGTGATCCTCAGTGGCTCGTTTCAGAAACGCCAAGCGAGTATTACGACCAGCAATTGAAAGCGATTGTTGGCCTAGAGATTTTGGTTTCTGACATTCAAGGAAAAGCAAAGCTTTCTCAGAATCGCCCCGAAATTGATCACAACAATGTCCGTGACAATTTTGCTCAGGGAACACTCGGTGAGCAAAATGTTGCAAATCGAATGAATCTTGACAAGTAATACTGAATTCTCCGTTCGTCGCAGTAACGAGAGTGACCATATTGCTCTTCGGGCAATTCGTCTCGAAGCGTTACGTGACTCTCCAGCTGCGTATGGTTCAACATTTAAAGAGTGTGAACTCTGGACTCCGGAACGATGGAAAGAAATGGCGTCTGGGAATTGCTACCTCGGAGAAATCGATGGTGAAGTTGTAGGAATGGCTACCGGCGGATTTAATACGGAGTTTCCAAACACATTCTGGTTGTTTGGAATGTTCGTAAGTCCCAAAGCTCGGGGTTCTGGCGTTGGAATTGATCTCGTTGGAGCTGTTGAAGAATGGGCGAAACGACAAGGGGGAGACGCGCTCTATCTCCACGTCACAGAATCAATGCAGCGTGCTCGTGCTTTTTATACCAAGATTGGTTTTTCGCTTAATGGAGGTTCGGTAACAATGGACCGAGACCCTTCAATTCAACTTGTGACAATGGTGAAGCAGCTTGGCTAATACATTCGAAGTGCGACGAGTTGACCCTGAAGTTCTTTATGATCTTCGCCGCCGTGTATTGCGCGCAGAGAATCCTGATGTTTCTGTGGCGTATGTTCGTGATACCGAGGTGACTTCAATTCACTTTGCTGGGTTTCTGGGAGACCGAGTTGTGGTGAGCGCTTCGCTGTATCCATCTGAGTCGCCGATAAATCCAGAGCTGAAGACGTTTCAGCTTCGCTATGTTGCAACGGATTTTGATGTTCAAGGAAAAGGTTTAGGCGGAATTGTCCTCGATGTTGCAGAAGAAGAACTCAGGGCTTTAGGTGTAGAGCAGGTCTGGGCTAATGGTCGAGACACAGCTCTCGATTTCTATCGTGCACATAACTGGCAGTTGATTGCCGGCTCTGAGCACTTAAGCCCAGAAACAAACTTGCCGCATACCATTATCTATAAATCGTTACTAAGTTAGAGAAGTGAAAAAGCCTCTGACTCTGATAACAATTCTTCTGGTTGTAATCGCGGGGGCTTTACTTTGGCCGAAAGTAGTCGCGAAGCTCTCACCAACATCGACAACAACAATCCCTTCGTATTCCATCGCACCACTGACTGGTCTCCCAGATATTTCAGGAAACGCTGTTAAGCGGCCAGCGCTCACTGTCAAGATCGAAAACACTCCAGATGCGATGCCTCAGTGGGGAGTAACACGAGCAGATGTTGTCTATGAGGAAATCGTAAATGGGGGCATAACTCGCCTTGCCGCAATTTTTAATTCCTCCGCTCCAGCAAAGATTGGACCTGTTCGCTCAGTGCGCCCTACCGACACGCAGATCGTTTACCCCCTAGGAGGAATCTTCGCGTTTTCAGGTGGCGCCCAGTACGCAATCAACAGCATCGAAACAGCACCAGTGAAACTGCTTAATCAAACAAGTGCGGGACTCGCGATGTATCGAGATCCAAAGCGACAAGCACCTCACAATCTCTACGCAGTTGGCGAGTCACTGTTTGGCTTTGGGGGAACACCTACGCCTCCCAATTCAATATTCACATATCGTGGCGCTGGAAAAAAAGTGAAGGGAACAAGTGTTTCAGCATTCACTGTGAACTTTCCTAGTATCTACCCCGTTACCTGGTCGTGGAACACGACTTCAAAGTCATGGGATAGAACTCTATTTGGAAGTGCAGATATCACGGGCACCGGCAAACGTGAATCACCAAAAAATGTGATTGACATGTTTGTTAACTACGTCAATGGAATAGGCACAATGAACTCGTACGCAAATCTCCAGGGCTCTGGAACCGCACAAATTTTTACCGCGGGAAAAGAAGTCCAAGCGACGTGGTCTCGTGGGCCATCAATGTCTGATCCGGTGATTTATAAAACCTTGACTGGGGATGTTGTTGCTTTAACTCCGGGACAGACGTGGGTCGAACTAATCAACACTGGTGCCAAGGTGACTGTTACGCCGTAACAACCTTCTCGAGGATTTCCAAAGTCTTTTCCATACCTCGAAGGTCTGCTGTGTCCCAGCCAATCAGAGGAATGAAGAAGCCCCATGGCTTCGAGAAGTCAAACGACTCAGTTACTTTTGTTCCACCTGATACTTCTTCTAAGTCGTAGCGCCAAATGAAGTGTGAAAAGTGATGCCATGCAATGGCCTTGTTTTCTTCGAACGTTGAAACCACATTTGAGGTGGAATATTTTGCCTTGCGGTTCATCTGCATTTTGAATTTTGCACCGAGGTATAAGCGATCTGGTCCCTTTAGAACTGAGACAACTGATCCAAGGCCGTCAAGTTTTGAATGCTGATGCGGATCAGCGAGTAAATCAAAAATCTTTGCTGGCGAAGCAGCTATTACTCGTGAGGTAGAAATGATGTTTTTCTTTGACATGCCTCCATCGTAGGGGGACTTTTAAAGAGCGGGCCCAGATTTAGGTATGTTGGGTACAGACCAACGTCACTTAGGGAGCACAATGCGTATAGGAAACCTTTACGGCCCAGATGCAACATTTCTAGGGATACCCGCTGCTGATCCCGACGTCTCATCAGAGTGGGACAGTTCGAAAGCCGCCATTATTGGTGCGCCATTTGATGGCGGTACTTCACATCGATCTGGAACCCGCTTCGGTCCTCAAGCAATTCGAATTACTGATTACTTGCCTCATGATGGAATGCGTCCGAGCCTTCCTCTCGGTGTCGACCCACTTACTGACCTTGGCGTTGTTGACCTTGGGGATGTGGAGATGCCCTCAGGTGACACTGAGCTCTCGTTGGAGAGGCTCGAGCAACGGGTGAAGCAAGTGGCGCTTGCTGGTGTGATCCCAATCATTCTGGGAGGTGACCACACTATTGCATTGCCAGATATCACTGGAGTTGCTCACCACGTTGGCTGGGGCCGTGTTTCAGTAATTCACTTTGATGCACACGCTGATACGAGTGATACGCAAATGGGATCGTTACATGGACACGGGACACCAATGCGCAGACTTATTGAATCTGGTGCATGTCGTGGAGACCGATTCTTGCAAATTGGACTTCGCGGCTATTGGCCTGAAGAAGAAACTCTGGCATGGATGGCCGATCAAGGTATGCGTTCATTTGAAATGAGTGAGATTGTTTCTCGTGGACTTGATGAAGTACTTAGCGAAGCTCTCGCACTCGCAATGGATGATTGTGACGCGGTGTTTTTGTCAGTGGATGTTGATGTAGTTGACCCGGGCTCAGCTCCAGGCACTGGCACGCCTGAGCCAGGTGGGCTATCGAGTCGAGAATTGCTAGACGCAGTGCGCAGAATTGCTATGGAAGTTCCAGTGTGCGGTATGGATGTTGTTGAAGTGTCACCCCCATATGATCATGCAGAAATTACTGCGTATCTAGGCAATCGCGTTGTCCTAGAAGTACTCGGGGGAATCGCGTGGCGCCAGAAGAAGTTACGTGGTGAAGTCACTCGAAACCCAAACGAACCTCTTTTGAAGGGCCGCTAGTCACGCACCGTCTTTCAGTGGCGTCCACTTAGGGCTATCAACCGCGTCGCCTACAATTTAAGAATGGTACGTGTCGGATATCTAGGGCCTGAGGGATCTTTCTCACACGAGGCCGTATCGACTCTCAATGATGTTGAAGCAGTTGCGTTTGACTCAATTGGGGACCTATTAGGTGCTGTCACTGATTCCAGCGTCGATAAAGCTCTTGTTCCTTTAGAGAATGCGATTGAAGGAACAGTTTCAGCCACTATCGATGGGCTTGTCTTTGACCATGAACTCATTATTGAGCACGAAATCGTAATTCCTATTCAACTTCACTTACTTGCCCGTCCCGGTGTTGAACTCGGTGACGTAAAAAAGGTCATTAGCTACGTACATGCACTCGCTCAATGCCGCGGTTATTTAAACAAGCTTGGTGTCAGCACTGGTCAAACAATGTCAACATCGCAAGCGGCGAGCGAAGTTGCGGCCTCAAGTGAGCCGGTTGCTGCAGTTGGATCAGCTATGGCCGGCAAGCTTTTTGGTTTGAATTCAATCGCAACAAACATTGAAGATCACTCCGGAAACGTAACTCGCTTCGTGCTCGTTGGCCGAGATGCAATCACTTCTCCAACCGGACATGACCGCACATCAATTGTTTGTTTTCAAGATGCAGACCGCCCCGGGTCGCTCTACGCAATTCTCGGAAGATTCGCTGCTCGCAACATCAACCTCACCAAGCTCGAAAGTCGTCCGACGAAGAGAGCTCTCGGCGACTACTGCTTCGTTATGGAGTTTGAAGGTCACGTGGCCGATGACTCTGTAAGTGAATTGCTCACAGATCTTCAAGCACATCTGGCACCAGTGAAATTCCTGGGCTCATATCCAGTAACGGGTGAAACCGCGCAGGCTCGTCGAGAAGAAGTTGGCGAAGCTCGCAAGTCAGCATCCGACTGGATAAGCAGCCTTAAGGCACGCGTTCGCCACTAAAAGAAAACGACCACCAGCAAAAGCCGGTGGTCGTTTCTATGGCGGAGGGAGTGGGATTTGAACCCACGGTGAGTCGCCCCACGTCGGTTTTCAAGACCGGTGCATTCGTCCGCTCTGCCATCCCTCCGTGGAAGATTCTAGTTGAAAAGCAACTATGCCTTTTTACGGGTGCGGGCGCGCTGAGCTTGGTCCAGAATCACTTTGCGTAGGCGCACGGATTTCGGGGTTACTTCAACAGATTCGTCTTCTGCAATGAATTCAAGAGCCTGCTCAAGCGAAAGCGTTGTCGGCGGCGCAATGCGCTCAGTGTTGTCAGATCCAGAAGCACGCATGTTGGTGAGCTTCTTTTCCTTCGTCGGGTTAACGTCCATTTCTTCTGAACGTGCGTTTTCTCCGACAATCATTCCTTCGTACACTTCAATACCAGGGCCAACGAACAAGATTCCTCGTTGTTCAAGGTCGAGCAGTGCATTTGATGTAGTGAATCCACGACGGTCCGCTGCGAGCACACCCTTCTGGCGAAGTCGAATGTCACCAAACCATGGCTCGTAGCCATCAGAGTTTGAGTGCATCATTCCAGCACCACGAGTTTCGGTCATGAATTCAGTTCGAATTCCTACGAGTCCACGAGCTGGAATTCTCCACTCCATGCGAACCCATCCAGTTCCGTGGTTAACCATGTCGAGCATGCTTCCCTTACGAGTAGCGAGCAAGGTGGTTACGTTTCCTACGAATTCTTCTGGAACGTCAATAGTCACGCGCTCAACTGGCTCGTGAACTTTTCCGTTGATTTCGCGCTTAACAACTTGTGGCTTTCCGACGGTGAGTTCGAAGCCTTCGCGACGCATTGTTTCAATGAGGATTGCGAGCTGAAGTTCTCCACGTCCCTGAACTTCCCATGCGTCAGGACGCTCGGTGTTCAAAACGCGAAGTGAAACGTTACCGACGAGTTCTTTGTCGAGACGGTCCTTCACCTGGCGAGCAGTGAGTAGTTTTCCTTCAGTACCAGCAAGGGGTGATGTGTTGATTCCAATGGTCATTGAAAGACTTGGCTCGTCAACGTGGAGAGGCTCTAGAGCAATTGGATTATCCGGGTCTGCGAGAGTTTCGCCAATGGTGATTGTTTCGAATCCAGCCACAGCAACAATATCTCCAGGACCAGCACTTTCTGCTGGAACACGCTCAAGAGCGACGGTAATAAAGAGCTCTGCAACTTTTGCGTACTCAATAGTTCCGTCTAGGTGACACCACGCTACGCGCTGTCCGCGTACAAGTGTTCCGTTGATGATGCGACAAAGTGCAAGGCGTCCGAGGTATGGCGAAGCGTCAAGGTTGCAAACGAGTGCTTGCAGTCCGTGCCCCTCGGTGTATTCAGGTGCCGGAACACTGTCACGAATTGTTTCGAAAAGTGGTGTTAAGTCACCTGAAGTGTCTTCAACGTTGAGTGATGCCCAACCTTGGCGAGCACTTGCGTAAAGGATTGGGAATGAAATTTGGTCATCATCGGCGTCAAGATCAAGGAACAAGTTCTCAACTTCTGTAACGACTTCAGAGATACGCGCGTCTGGGCGGTCAACCTTATTAATAAGGAGAACTACAGGAAGTCGAGCTTCAAGAGTTTTGCGAAGCACGAATCGAGTTTGTGGAAGTGGACCTTCTGCGGCGTCCACGAGGAGAACCACTGCGTCAACCATTGCAAGTCCACGCTCAACTTCGCCACCAAAGTCGGCGTGACCAGGTGTGTCGATGATGTTGATGGTTAGATCGTTCCATTTAACGGCAGTGTTCTTCGCGAGAATTGTGATTCCCTTTTCGCGCTCGAGGTCACCAGAGTCCATGACTCGGTCGGTGAGCTCCTCGTGAGCGGTGAAGGACCCGGTCTGGCGAAGCATGGCGTCGACCAAAGTGGTCTTACCGTGGTCAACGTGGGCGATAATTGCAACATTTCGGATGGAAGAACGTAGTGTCATGGCCTAACTACGCTACTAGGCCAACGTGAAGGCTCGATGTTTAGGCCGCTTTGAGCATTTGGCCTCGCTGCTGGACGACCGCAGTTCGAACCAAATCCCTTGCCCCTGCCCGAAGATCAGCCATTGTGCCGTCAACACTGAGACAAACACCAGCATCTGGCCAAACTCCAATAAAGCGAGACGCCGCAGTACCCGTGGGACTGGCCAAGGCATCAATTGTCAGGTCACAGCGAAGTCCTGGACCAGAACTCTTGCCCGGAGAGCCCGCCCTCAGTCGAAGTACGACTCGCTGTTCATCATTCTTGATGACAATGTCACGTCTCCCACGAAGCGATGTTCGAGCTGCCGAGACGTCGTAATAAGCGTCACTTTGTGCGAGCTGCCAGGGGGTTTCAATGCCTTGGAGCACCTCATAGGTAGTCGTGGCCCATGTGACTGCTTCTGCACACACGAGTCCGAGTGAAGCGTGAGAGAGCCCTGACAACCAGTACGAGAGTGAACCGCTCTGCGTGTAGCCAGCAGTTGTTCGAAGCAAGTGATCCGCAAGTTCGTCACGGACTGCTTGAATGAGTGAAAGGTCGCTACGAGTAGTACTACGTCGAAGAGCATTCGTTCCCAAAACACGTCGGGCAATTTGTGGTGTCCAGTGAAAAGGATCGTATGGTTTTCCCGCTTGTTCAACCATCCATGCATCTATTCTTCGATTTGACGTTGCGTTCACAGCTCGAAAGCGTGCGCTGAGTGAAGCTCGATGATCATTCGTAAGTTGCGAACTAGTCATAGGTGCGCTGTCAATAAGTTCATTAATGTTTTGAACTGTGTTGCGACGGTGAACCAGAGTGCTCATACGTACTTCCACATGTCATTGAGAGTGCTGAGTACTTCATCAACACTTCTCGAAAGAAGTTCGTAATCGACGTCACTCGTCCAGAGCTCACCAGTGGCACTTGAAAACATTGATGTTCGAAGCGGCACGACTGATGTTTTTAGAGTTTGCATGAGCGCGTGAAACCTCATTGTGCGCTCGGCTCCAGCGTCGAGCGGGGAAGTGGTGACATCAAACAATGCAACACTTGCGAACTTGCTAGTTGTCGATCCAACCATTAGGTCCACAACATCAAAGAGCAATACGTGTCCCCCAGCAAAGCGTTGTGAAGCACGGACACAACTCCTGGGCATCCAGGTCGCACTAACAACGCCCAACGAGCGCTTCAGGGTGCTGGCGTGTGCGTTGACGTCTGCTTCGAGGCGAGCAACTTGTTCCTTGTCTAATTGGTTGAAAGATCGAACTAGATCGCTCCCTGACTTCTCGCATCGCCAAGCACTCAGTGCTTCGCTAAACGGGTCGGTCACTTCAACACCAACGCTGAGTAAGCGCAGAACTTGCGTAACCAAAATTCCTCGAAACAAACTTAAAGAAGCTTGCTGGATGTCAATGGTGTGGTGGTTTTGGCGAAGAGATGATGAACGCACTACTAGCGGGGTCAGTGGACTTGCCTTACCCATAATTGAGTAGATGCCGTCTTCTAACTGAGCTCTGAGGCCACTGGCGCTAGACAAATCACACAGTGGACGCTTGGTTTTGTCGCCGCGCAACGCTTCTATTGCTGAGAGTGGGGAGCTGGGGGCCAGGATTGTCATGGCCATACTCTTGCGCAAGGGTGTAACACGACCTAGCGTGGACTTGTGTTTATAGTCCTGTTTTCAATTTTCATTGTCGCACTTGTAGTTCTATGCGTGCTGACCATTCGCTTCACGTTTCGCCGTGATCGCGAACGTCGAAACCGCTAAGAACTACTTAAGTCGGTCTTCAATTTCCTTAACGGATCTAGCAAGGTCTGCGACCGCGCGCTCAAGAACGGCGAGTCGGTCTTTTAGAATTTCTTCAACTTTTTGATCAACTCGACCGTCAACTTGTGAGCGAAGTTTTGAATCAACCGAATCAACCAACGGCTGGGTGTATGTCTTTAGTCGCTGCAATAGATCCTGCGGTTTTTCAGAAGAAGTTTCGTTATCGCTCATGGTTTTACACTACGCCTACGCCGGTGGGCAGTACACGCCGGCGTTGAACTGCAACGTATTGAACTGCGCAACCCACGGCGGCGTAGAGAACGTTGCGATCTCCGAATGCAGGACCGTGGCCGGTGCACATACTGCGCTGAAGGCAATATAGCCACGCACATTGCTACCGCTTGAGCCGTTGACCTTTACTGGTGGATTTGTGCCTCCCATGGAAAAGGCCACTGCTTCGAAGACTGGCAGGTTGAGTGTGCTGAGGTTGTAGTTGCGGTATTCACTCATCGACGCGTAGACACCGGGATTGAGCGTTGGATCGATTGATGCCAATCCATCAGCCCATCCCTTGTTCATTGCTGTCCAAAATGTTGCGTACTTGGCTAACAGCGAAGGTGAAGCTCCGGCTGGTGCGTCAAGACCTGAGTGATTATCTGGGTAGCCTTCAGGATCAAAAATCACCCAGTCGGGTTTGAGACCAAGGCCCAGGCCGCGATACGCAGCGACTTGTGTGGCGACCCATGCGCCGGCTGCGTAACCATGGGTGTAATACGTGGATGCAATCACTGGCTCTGAACCGGTGGGCCCGCTTACCGTCCAGAACGTCAACCACGTGACTCGCTTGTGTGAACCATAAATTGACTGACCGAGAATGTAGTCAGGTGATGTAGCCACACTTTTTGCGCTGGTGAAGCCCACCCACGGTGATGCCATAGTTCCAAGTCCACCCGTGACGCTCAAGATTGGCCAACCGCTACTGATGGCTGATGCATAGTTTTTTGATGGTATTGCGTACAGTCCCACACCCTGGGGAGGCGGTGAATCAATCCCGGCTGCAAAAAGGTTGAGGACTGAACCGACGGTGATGCCAGCAATGACTGGACCAACGGTGCGCGCTGAACTTCCTGCTGTTACCGAGACGTCGGTTGAAGTCCAAGTTGAGCTGCCGACGGTGTTATTGAAGACAAATAAGTCGCCCCAGTTCTGCGCTTCGCCAGCAATGGTTAGCTGCGTCCCGATAATCCCCATGTAAAGAGCACCGGTCAGTGGTGGAGAGTTAGTTGCCGCGGTCGTTACGTCTAAAAGATTCCACGTCGATGGGGCGTTAGATGAAGTCTGCGTGCGCTGGCTGAAGAGCTGCATATCACCTGAGGTTGAAAGTGCGCCGACATACGTCGTAGTCGTCGAAGAAATGGTGCTGAGCGTTCCACTTAAAGCAGGTGCCGTCGTGAGGATGCTTATGTTCTGAACCGACCACGTAGTAGCGCTAGCGCTAAAGAGCAGAAGCTGTCCTAAGGAGTTGAGCGTTACGAACGATGGTGTGGAAGTTGCTAGGGCAATCGGATCAACAATGGTTGATGAGGTAGCACTTAAGAGCGTCACGTCAGCCAGTGGCCCACTAAGTGTGGGGGTTGAATTGCCCTGGAACCAAGACAGGTTGAGTGCGTCCATGTGATTAGTTGAAGACCTAAAAACTATGAAGCCGTTTAGTCCGTTCATTTGAATACTCGGTAGTCCGTTCGCGGCGGATTGTCCAGTCAATGAGGTTAAGTCAATAACTTTGTACGCCCCAGTTGCGAGTGCAACGTTCGCACCACGTGGTCCCTTGGTATAGGCGTGCGCCAGGAGAATAAGGTGACTGTTTGCCCCGACGTAAAGAATGTCCACTTCACCACTCGGATCGAAGAATGGGATTGGGTCACTTTGGGCGAGTTGCGTTGAAACTTGAGTAGAGACATTGGCCCATGTATTTGTGGCATTCGCATTTTGTACGTAGAGGCCAATTTGATTCGACGTTGTCCTAAATGAAATTGCTGAAGCACCATTCGCACTCACCGAGTGAGGGCCTCCAAGCATTGGAGTGTTGTTAATGGCCGGCGCGAAGGGTATGGCGTTCCAGGGGAGAGGTCCAGATCCAGTGTTAACGAACTCGTAGAGCTGTTGACCAGGAGTCTTTGAAGAGATTGTTGCGAGAGAGAGCGGTGCCGCCAATACGGTTCCAGCAACCACGGCATTGGCCATCTTTCGTAACTGTTGAAACTTCACTCGCACCCTTCGATGGGGTGTTTACCCGGTAGCTCTCGGACTTGCACCACGAATAAGTCTAGGTTGGTCAGTCCAAAAAAACAGTCT
>DAIQPM010000078.1:0-5150 GCA_036787355.1 Acidimicrobiales bacterium | reverse complement strand
TGTCGAGAAGGCCGAAGGGGACCTTTTCCTTTGCAACAGTTACTGGTCCCTTGGACTGTGGGATGAGCGAACAGCTACTTAGAAGGACCGCTCCGAGAAAAAGTCCAAGCACTACGTGGAGTTTTCTCATACGTATTCCTCAGAACTCATTGGGATTGAAATTTGCATTCGTGCGCCACCTTCTGGACTTTCAAGTGCAGCGATTGAACCATCGAAAGCAAGAATGTGTTCTTTTACGAGTGCGAGTCCGAGTCCTGTTCCACGGACCGAGCTTCTGTCGTGAGCCATGCGACCTCTAAAGAATCTTTCAAATACCTGAGTGCGTTCTTCTGCTCCGATTCCTGAACCAGCGTCATCAACATTCACAATGAAGTTGTTTGCAGTGCACTCGACACGAATGGCAACAGCACCACTGGCGTAGCGTGTCGCGTTATCAAGAAGGTTTGCGATTACGCGCTCAAAACGACGACGATCAACAATGATGTGTGGATTCTTCACACTTACGCCAAGCTCGATTGGTGGAACATCAATCCCTAGTCGTCTTGAGGCTGACCTGGCTGATTGATTAACGAGCTCCACAGCAGCGACGGTTTCGCTGACGTGTGGTGTTGCCCCCGCATCGTTCCTCGCCATCTCAAGAAGGTCTTCAACTAGTGCTTGAAAGATTGTCAAGTCTGCGCTGAGAAGATCCAGGCTTTCTTGACCCGCCGGAGAAAGTTCTGCGCGGTGTTGTTGAAGGACTGCAGCAGTTGTGACAACGGTTGTGAGGGGCGACCTGAGTTCGTGCGATACGTCACTAGCGAAGCGTGCGTCTCGCTCTAAACGTTCTACGAGTTGGCTCACCATTTCATTGAATGAGTCGGAAAGCTGTTGCACTTCACGGTCTGCGTTGCTTACGCTGAGCCGTGTGCTGAGCTCACCTTCAGCAATAAGCGCTGCAGCTTCTGAAACTTCTTGCAGCGGTCTGACCGCACGTCTGGTGGCCCATAGTCCGCCAACGATTCCAATGCCTGTAATTGCCAGTGCTCCTAATGCAAGAAGTTCCAGCAAAGTTCTAAGGGTGTTGGAGAGCGAAGATAGCCCAAAGACTTCAAAGTACTGAGAGTGCACAGATGGAATTGGAATTGCCACAATGTAGATGTCTTGATCTCCAAAACGAACAGTTTGCTCGGTGACTATTCCCTTATCGGCAGCAGCGATTGCTGAAGCACTGATCTCAGGAGGTTGCGCGCCAGAGCTTTCCGACAACCACTGACCCTGCGTTCGAACCAGCACTTGGGTGTTGGTGGCTTTCTCGATTGAATTAAGTGTTGAGGTGAGTTCAGAGGGATTTGTGGCAAGAGTGTTTCGAACCAGAGTGGCATTTTCGTAACTCTGCTTTAGATCAGTACTTTGCTGATTGTTAATCAAAATGTTGAGAACACCAAAGTAGGTGAGTGATGCAAAGAGCGAACTAAGAACGAACGATCCGAGTCCGAACGTAACTAGGAGTCGAGTACGCAGACTCCTCTGGTGCACTAGAGCACCAACTTGTAGCCAGTACCTCGAACGGTAATGAGGAACGTAGGGTTAGCTGGGTCTGGTTCAATCTTGGTGCGAAGACGTCTCATGTGAACGTCCACGAGTCGAGTGTCTCCGAAGTAGTCGTAGCCCCAAACGCGCTCGAGAAGGTCTTCGCGAGAAAGGACCTTTCCGTTCATTGACGCGAGGTCAGTGAGCAGTCGAAATTCTGTGGAAGTTAGGTGCAGCTCACTGCCATCACCTTTCTTCACGATGCCTTCATCAGGAATAACCGTTAGCTCGCCAAGACTGAACGAATTTGCACTCTTTTCAGGTCGACGGCGAAGGTGGGCCTTAACGCGTGCCAATAGTTCTTCTGGAATAAAAGGTTTGGTTACGTAGTCATCAGCTCCTGATTCGAGCCCCAAGACAACGTCTGCTGTCTGATCTCTTGCAGAGACTATGACGATCGGACAGTCACTCACTTCACGAATCTGTTTACAGGTTTCGAATCCAGACATACCGGGCAACATAATGTCAACAATCGCAATGTCGCTCGCCATGCGAGTGAACATCGCAACGCCCACTTCGCCACTTGGGGCGTCGTCTATTTCGAAGCCTTCGCCCTCAAACATGAGGCGAAGTGCAGAACGAATGTGTTCGTCATCTTCAACAATCAAAATGCGAGGCACGGGCTCTCCTTAGGAATACAACAAGCCTACCGAGGTCACGCCATCGCGCAATGACGCTCGGTAGCCTTGTTTATGTGTCGGGATCACAAAAAACAGCGCGGGCTAAGAGCCCCTGGCTTCTTGAGGGGTTCATAGCGACCCTGAAAACCAAGAACCGCTCTGAAGCGACGCTTCGCGCCTACATCAGCGACATTGAGCAGTTCATTGAATGGGCTGAGGACAATAAGCATTCTGACTATAAAAAAATTACGAAACGAACCTTGCGTGAATATTTAGCTTTCATGACGTCACGCGGTGATGAACGAACTTCAATCATGAGAAGGCGAGCATCGCTTCGCAGCTATTTCACATGGCTCGTTGAGCGAAAACACCTTGACGAGAGTCCCGCGGCTCGTCTCTCAGCCCCGAAACCGAATGCACAGCTTCCAAAGATTGTCGTGCGAGAGCAATTGGAAAATCTTTTAGATGTTGACTGGGGTGACGACAAGTTCGCACTGCTGGACCGTGCAGTCTGTGAAGTGCTCTACGGGGCCGGGCTTCGCGTAAGTGAACTCTGTGGGCTAAATGTCACGAGTGTTGACTTCAAACAAGGTTTGCTTCGAGTACTTGGTAAGGGTCGAAAAGAGAGGATTGTTCCTCTTCATGATCAAGGGCTCAAGGCGGTGAAGGAGTGGTTTAAAGAGGCCCGCGATGTTGTTGCCGCTCCTGATTCACCCAAAGATGCCCTTTTCTTCAATCGACGGGGCAATCGACTCGGACCGCGAGATGTGCGGCGAATTCTCGACAACCGAGTTGCCATGGGCCACATCCACCCCCACGCCCTTCGCCACACCTATGCCACCCACTTGTTAGAAGGGGGAGCGGACCTTCGAGTTGTCCAAGAATTACTGGGCCACGAAAGCCTGACAACAACGCAGCTCTATACCCACGTCTCCAAGTCTCGCCTGCAAAAAGTCCATCGCCAGACCCATCCTCGGGGGTAGTTCCAAGCGACTAACATGGTCTGGCTCTCCCACAGTGGGAAAGCACGAGAAATATCCCTGTGGTTTCGTACGGTCACCGTTCTGCGGTGCACCACATGGATCTAGTAACCGAACGGAAGGAAATTATCGTGGCACTCGTCACTCTGCAGGAACTACTTGACTCGGGCGTGCACTTCGGGCACCAGACCCGTCGTTGGAACCCAAAAATGCGTCGCTTCATCCTTGGTGAGCGCAACGGCATTTACCTAATCGACCTTCGTAAGACCCTCAGTGGTATTGAAGTTGCATACGCATTCGTGCGCGACCTCGTTGCTGATGGCGGAACAATTCTCTTCGTGAGCACCAAGAAGCAGACCCAAGGGCCTGTTGAGGACTTCGCTAATGCGTGTGGCATGCCATTCGTTAACCAGCGCTGGCTCGGTGGAATGCTTACAAACTTCTCAACTGTTTCTGGCCGCGTAAAGCGCCTTCAAGAACTACGCACCATGCAGCGTGCTGGTGACTTCGAAGGAATGCCAAAGCGTGAAGCACTTCGTCACTCACGTGAACTCGAAAAGCTTGACCGAAACTTGAGCGGTATTTCAACAATCGACAAAGTTCCAAACGCTGTGTTCGTAATTGACACTAAGAAGGAACACATTGCCGTTACCGAAGCTCGCAAGCTTGGACTGCCAGTGGTTGCTGTTGTGGACACGAACTGTGACCCAGACATCATTGACTACGTAATTCCAGGTAACGACGACGCCATTCGCGGTGTAGGACTCCTATGCCGTTTGATGGCTGACGCTGTAACGGAAGGGCGCTACATCCGTGCGAACCGTCCTGCAGTTACAAAGGCACCAGCTGCACCAGTTGCCGCTGTCGTTGAAGCACCAGTTGAAGCAACTCCAGAAGTGGCTGTTGAAGCCGCTGCTGAGCCAGTCGCTTAATTAATTAACTTTCAGATTTAAGGAGATCCCAGTGGCTATCACTGCTAAAGACGTACAAACACTTCGCCAGTCAACCGGCGTTGGAATGATGGATGCCAAGAAGGCGCTTGAAGCGACGAATGGTGACATGGAAGAAGCAACCAAGTGGTTGCGTGTAAATGGACTTGCATCTGCTGCAAAGCGTGCAGACCGTGAAGCTGGAGAAGGCGCTGTTTCAGTAGTGCGCAATGGAAACGTTGCCGCAATTGTTGAAATGCGCTGCGAAACTGACTTCGTTGCGAAGTCTGAACAGTTTGTGTCAATCGTTGACGAAATTGCTGCCGCAGTGTGCGCTGATGGAGAGGGAGCTGTTGCTTCATTCCAGGACCGCATCGAGACACTCCTTACAACCTTGAAGGAAAACATCTCTGTCGGTCGCGTTTACCGCCTCGAAGCAAAAGCGGGCGAAGTAATCGACACCTACATTCACCTCCAATCAGGTCGCGGTGTAAACGCTGTGGCTGTCGTCGTAAAAGACGGTAGTGACGAAGTTGCACACGAAGTTGCTGTGCACATTGCCTTCGCTAAGCCGCAGTATCTGAACCGTGACGATGTGCCAGAGGCTGACATTGAGGCTGAGCGAAAGACTGTGGAAGAGATTTCTCGTAACGAAGGTAAGCCTGATGCTGCACTTCCAAAGATCATTGAAGGCCGCCTCAATGGTTGGTTCAAAGAGCGCGTCTTGGTTGAACAGTCGTACGTTAAGGACGAAAAGCAGACAATTCAGCAGTTCCTCGGCAGCGCAAGCATCACTGCGTATGCTCAGGTTGTAATCGGAAGCTAAAGGAAAATATATGCGTCGACTCGTCCTGAAACTCTCGGGTGAGGCGCTCGCTTCTGAAGCGAGCGACGAGACAATCGATGCATCGACCGTTGACTTTTTAGCGCGAGAGATCTCGAGCGCTATGGCTCGCGGTGGGCTTGAACTTGCTGTTGTTGTCGGTGGCGGAAATATTTGGCGTGGTGCTACTGGTGCCATGGCTGGAATGAACCGTGCGAACTCTGAC
>DAIQPM010000077.1:0-5241 GCA_036787355.1 Acidimicrobiales bacterium | reverse complement strand
CGGTCACTCCAGCGGAACCGGCAATGCCCATCTCCGCTACGCCACTGCCACCAGCAACCAGTAGTCCGTCAGAGTGTCCGTGGTAGCAACCATCAAATTTCAAGATCTTCTGTCGATTCGTGTAACCACGAGCGAGGCGAACTGCACTCATCACGGCTTCAGTTCCAGAAGAGACAAAGCGAATCTGTTCGAGTCCGTCAATGCGACCAACAATCTTTTCGGCGAGGATGACTTCTTCTTGCGTCGGGGCACCAAAGGTTGTGCCACGAGTAGCGCCTACCTGGAGAGCACGAACTACTTCTGGGTGAGCGTGTCCGAGGATTGAGGCACCGTAGGACTGGACGAAGTCAATGTAGGTCTTTCCTTCAACGTCAGTGACGTAGGCGCCACTTCCAGAAACAACGGTGTAGGGAGTTCCACCAACGGAGCTGAAGGAGCGAACTGGTGAGTCAACACCACCGGGAATAACTGCTTGGGCTCTTTCGAACCACTCTTTATTGGACACGTGCTCTGCTTTGCTTGATTAAAGGTCAAACAGTATTTTAATGGACTCAGCGAGTCTTGCGCCCTGGTCCGTTCCGGCGGTGTCTTTTAGAACAGCTGTTGGCTTGTGAGAAATCTTCGCCACGATTGATCGAACAAGTACTTCAACCTTTTCCTTGTTCTCGGGGCTTAGATCAGCAAAGTCTTGGAGACGCTTTTGCATCTCGACTTCGATGATTTTGTCAAGATCGTCTCTAAAGTTGCGGATTATCTCCACTGCCCCACGAGCACGCTGGTCGTCGAGGTATTTATCTGTTTCGACTTCGACAATCTTTAGAGCGTCGGCCATGGCCTCTTGACGACCAGAAAGAGCTGCGTCGACCTTTTCCTTCAAGATTTCAAGGTCAATTCGGTGGATAGAGGCAATCTCTTCAACGTCAGGAGTGACAGAACGTGGGACGCTCAAATCCATAATGAGTACGTCGTGGCTCAGTGAACCAACAGCATCTTTAGTGATGATCGGATCAAGAGTCTCAACTGCAGAAATAACCAGTGAAGCAGTCTGGAGCAGCGACGAAACTTCATCGAGTCCTGCGATGTGAATTCGAGCATCTTGGAGCTCATTGCTAATCGCCTCAGCATTGGAGACGGTGCGGTTGCAAATTGTCAATTTCGCAATCCCCTTCTCACTGGCAAGTAGTGACTTAACTACCCCAGAGGCCAACTGACCGGCTCCAATAACAACAACGCTCGCACCATCAAGTGGACCTTTGTGTTGTTCAGCAGCGAGCTGCGTTGCGGCCTGGGCGAAACTGGTAGTTCCCTTGGCGATGTTGGTAGTTGAGCGGACCTTGCGGCCAGTAGCGATAGCGCGAGTGAAAAGTTCATCGAGCTCAGTGCCGCTGGTGTGTTCAATTTGCGCGAATTCCAGTGCGCGGCGAATTTGTCCAAGAACTTCATACTCACCCGGGATAATGGCCTTGATACCAGAAGCCACTTGGAAGAGGTGGGTCGGAACATCCTTGTCGTAGTGAATTGTCAACTTGTCAGCAAATAGTGCGGCGTCAGTGTGCGTAGCTTCTGCAATGGTTTCGGTGATTTCATCAACCGCACCGTGGAAACGGTCAATTACAGCAAAGACTTCCGTTCGAAGACAGGTCGATACGAAGACGGCTTCATAAATGTTGCGGTGGCTCATTAGGGTGCGCAGAACTTTGCCCCATTCATCTTGATGAACGGTGACCTTTTCTAGAAAATCAAGCGAGCAGTGCTCGTGATCGACGCCAACGCTAATTATTCCCACGGGCTAAGTCTAGGGGTCAAAGAAGACGTTAAAAAGTCGGAGAAATAGGTCTAATAGAAGGGACTAACCCACAGCTGGCCGTTATTACAAGGGCCAATGCCGTAGGTCGAGTTGACGCTCGCAACCGAGCCACCTTTTTGAATTTGCACACCAATCACGTAAGCAACCGGGCAAGTCTTCTGAGAGCCAGTAGGCACATCACTGTAAGCAAATGAGAATGTCGCCTTTGAGTTCTGAGTCAGATTGACGGCAGTTGGTGCCTCATTAGCATTTGCATCTGGAAACTGAATTGGTCCATTGGTTGAAACATCAACAAGGGTGCTCTTAACAATTGAACCAGTCTTATCTTGCAGAATCAGAATTGGCCAACCATTAAGCGTGCAGTTCCCTGAGGTTGACTTCGTGAGTGTGATGCTCGAGGAAATGGTTCCAGCAGCGCCTTGACCCTGATTAAACGCTCCGCGGAAATCACTGCCCTCACAAGCTGGGCCAGCTGGCACAGACATTGTCGTTGTAGTCATTGAAGAAGCCTGCGTTGTCGTAGTTGAGTTTCCACCAATGACTGCGTGCCTCGACAGTGTGTAGATCGCGGCGAAAGCAACGAAGATGAGAATCGACTTCAGTCCCCTTCTCATTTGTTGAAGTCCTCAGGGTTCACCTGGTCAAGAAATTCACGAAGTTCTGCAACGAGCTCAGCCTCATCAACTGGGCTCACTTCATCGTCTTCGCTCTCTTCATCAAGCATCATGACCTTGCCCTCAGCGTTCATAAGGTCATCGCTCACCAGAATCGGAGCGCCGACACGCATCGCTAGCGCAACTGCATCAGATGGACGAGCACTAACGAGTGTCTCCACACCGTCTTTCAAGATTCGAAGATTCGCAAAAAAAGTGTTGTCGATCAAAGAAATAATTTCGACATTAAAGATTCGCCCACCGAGTGCGCTAATGGTGTTAGCCAGAAGATCGTGTGACATTGGTCGAGGAGTTTCAACCTTTTGCAGGGCGTAGGCAATGGCCGCAGCTTCTGGAGCTCCGATGAAGATAGGAAGCACTCTGTTTCCAGGACCAACTTCTTCGAGCAGCAAAAGTGGAGTTGATGACCCAACGTCGACACGCACTGCTCTGAGAACTACTTCAACCATGATGCCAGCCTAGACGGCAATGGCTGGAAAAGTTTGGCGTCAGTTCCCTAGGAATTTATTAAGTGCGCGCTCGTGAAGTGCTGCGCGTAGTTGGCCCAGTTCACCAGCGAGCTCAGTCGCAACTTCCCTAGCGCCATCGGCACTCTTTAGAGAAGGCTGTGAGGCAATGATGTCTTCAAGAACGCCAACTTCACGGTCCACCACACGACGAAGTGCGCCGAGAATTCGTACATCAACACCGCGGTCAATAAGACCACTTAGTGAGTAACCAATTCGAACATCAACGTCAGAGAAGACTTCATCGTTTGACAGGCTTTCAGAGACAATCAGTCCAGCTGACTGCAACTGGCGAACTGAATCAACATCAAGACCTGTGGCCTTAGTGAACTCAGAGAGTGTGTAGTACTTAGACGTTGCAGGAGAAACTGCAGGGTGGCGAGGAGGCTCCGCAGTAGGAAGCAGCGTAAGTGGCTGCACCGTGCGCTCAGGTGTTGATATTGAAACAACGTTGCTCGGGTTGGCACGAGCTACTTGGCGAAGTGCTGGTGCTACTGGAGTGTCATCTAAGAGACCTTGTTCAATGAGGCGAAAACGAATAACGCGAAGTGGGATGAATTCTTCTTGCGCCAAACGAATTGCTTCACGAAGGCAAGCAACGTCTCTTTCAGAGTAGAGACGGTAACCCTTTTTAGAACGCGAAGGAACTACAAGACCACGATCTTCGTAGTAGCGAAGCTTCGAGAGTTCAATGTCAGGAAACTGTTCACGAAGGGCTGCGTGCACTTCACCAATTTTTAGTTTGCCGTTAGAGATACTCATAGTTAGTTTGATTCCCAGAAGACTAGTTTGTATTTCCCGATCTGAACTTCGTCAGCCGAGCGCAGCACCGTCTCTTCGACGCGTGCTCCATTTACATAGGTGCCATTGAGGCTGTTGAGGTCGCGAAGGGTGATGCGACCACTGGCGGTGCGAGTAAAAATTGCGTGGTGACGACTAACGCTCACGTCGTCGAGGAGAATCTCTGCTGATTCGTCGCGACCAACGGTGGTGAGTTCATTAACTAGGTCGTAGCGTGTCCCAGCAGTGAGGCCAGTGGCAATAACAAGTTGATCACCGTGCTTCGCATTCGTGTCAGCTGAGGATGGGTGCAGTGCTTCTTCAGTTGCAACAACTGGTAACGCGATAGTTTCAGGCGACGTTGTTTCTACTTGAGGAGCACCACAAGACCAGCAAAAATTTGCATTGGCGTTGAGTATTTCTCCACAGCGGCGACAGGTCATTTAGTTACCCTACTTAAAATTCTTAACGAGCGCTCTGGCGCTAATTATTGGTAAGAGTGGCGTAACCAGCTGCGTCTAGGAGCGATTCAAAGTCTTCGGATGACGTCGTCGTGATCTCGCAAATCCAGGCACCGTAGGGGTCTGCATTCACAGTTTCAGGAGAAGAAGTAAGTGAATCATTCACTGCAGTAATGGTTCCGCTCACTGGAGCGTAAATTTCGCTAACTGACTTGGTTGATTCAACTTCACCCAAAGATCCGTTAACGGCGACTGTTGCACCGACGCTTGGAAGAGCAACGTAAACAATGTCTCCTAGTGCGTCCTGTGCGTAATCAGTGATTCCCACTCGAACAACGTCTCCATGTAACTGGGCCCACTCGTGGTCCTTGCTGTAACGAAGATCGGAAGGAATTTGCATGGGAACAATCTACAAGGTTTTGGCCGCTCGTCTCCCCTGACGCCCGGTCCTCAGCGCCTCGAGCGCCGGGCGGACGTAGCCGAATAGAACTATGTAAGAAAGGACAAGTCCCACGCTGCCAAGAGCCCACACGGCGTCTCTCAGCAAGGTCTGCCAGCCGTTCGGAGCAACGTGATTATTGGTCGTGAGCAGAAATAAGGGAAATGTGGCCATCAGCAAAAAGGTCGAAACTTTGCCTATTTTCAGCACATTAATTCGAGCCGCACCCAGCAGTGCCAGCAGCACCGTAAGCGAGGAGACAATCACTTCTCGGACCAGCACGGTGATGGAGAACCACCATGGCACTCCGTGGGCAATGGACACTGCGAGTAGCCCAGTCATCACGAGAATGCGGTCAGCCGTCGGATCAATGATTTTTCCAATGGTGGACACCTGGCCGAGTTTTCTGGCCAAGTAACCGTCTACCCAGTCAGTTATTGAAATCCCAGCGAGCAACCACGCGGCGAGTGCTCGGTGATCAGTTTTAAACAGCAGCCATAAAAAGACAGGAATAGCCCCGAGGCGAATGAGCGTTACTAAATTGGCCCAGGTCCAAATGCCAGCGTCTACTTCT
>DAIQPM010000076.1:0-5327 GCA_036787355.1 Acidimicrobiales bacterium | reverse complement strand
ATTGAAATGCTTAGAACGCATGCTCTCGTTCCAGGGTCTCGTACAGTTAATGGAAAGATCGAATACGACTCCACACTTCGTTCAATTGCAGGATCTACATTCAGCAAAATGGTGAAGCATTACACCGGCACTACGCTTCGTGACACCCAATGTGGCTTCAAAGGATTTCAGCGAGGACCTGCACGTGTACTTGGCGCGCTAGGAATGATTGATGGCTTCGCATACGATGCTGAGTTTTTCTACCTTGCACGATTGCTTGAAATCGACGTTGAACCCCTCGCAGTTACGTGGGACGATGTCCGCGGGTCTTCAGTGAAACTTGGCAGTGATTCAAGAAAAATGCTACACGACCTTCGTTATCTTTCGAAAACAAAATACGAGATTCCAGTTGTTGAACTCTCTAAAGACATTGACATTTCAGCTGTTAGCGATGCAGCTCGTAAGGCTCGTGTCCAAGGTCTCGCACTCGCACGTGGCGAAACCAACACCCTCGTCGTGCTGCCTCGAGATGGTTCACTCGGCGGGCTCGGTATTGCTGCAACGCTAAATGGGTCGTTACGAATTGCACAACTTGAAGAACTTAAAAACAGAAGCTACGAAGCGCTTTAGCTAAGACTCAACAGCCAGTTCGCAACGAGTTCTGGTGCTCGATCATTCCACTCTTCGGATGTAATCGCATAGCGAGCATGGTCTTCCCAGGCCCCATCAATTTCTAAGTAGCGCTCCGCAATTCCCTCGAATCGAATACCTAATTTCTCAATAACGCGACGAGACGGAGCGTTTCTCGGAATGATGTTTATTTCAACTCGGTGAAGGCGTAATGATTCAAACGCGTATTGCAGAACTAGAACTACAGACTCAGGCATGAGTCCCTGACCCGCAACCGCTTCATCAATCCAGTAGCCAACAAATGCAGACTGGAGAGGGCCCCGCTGGATTGCAGAGATTGTAATTTCACCCACGAAGCGGCCTTCGAAGAAAATCCCAAATCCAAACCCCGTGCCCATTTGACGTTCACGCTCGCGGATTGCACATCGACTTATGAAACTTCGACTGTCTTCAGGAAGGTGTGTTGCGTGAGCAGATCGTGGCTCCCATTTGAGTAGCCAATCACGACAGCGAGTTCGCACATCAAGCCAACCTTCGTAGTCAGCCTCACCTAGCGTCCGCAGAACAACACGCTTTCCATGAAGCGTGATTGGAGAGAAGATTGCGCTACGTGTCGTTACCATGCTGTAATCCTCATCCCACCATCGTTACAGGTATGAGCGCTCCGCGCACGTTACGCACCCAGTAGTGATGCGACAACCCCGTCAAGAATGTCATTTTCACTACTTAGCAACTGTTTGACCTTGAGCCGGTCCATGACTGCACCGAGAATGAGTAGTCCAGATGCCATAACATCCTCGCGACCAGGGACCATGCCCGCAAGCGATAGCCGTTCTTCGGGTGTGAGAGCTTTTAGAGTTTCGTACCACTTCTCAACAACTTCCCTACTGAGCGATCGAAGATGCACAGCATCTCGGTCGTATGTCGTTAGACCTGCGTCAAGTTGCGCCAATGTCGCCACCGTGCCCGCGAGTCCCATTAACTGGACGTTCCCAACAAGTTTTTCAAAACCCGGAACCTCGTTAAAAGCCTTTTCAACTTCACTCTGAATCATTTCTTTTGCAGCAGCTTCGTTCTCATTGCTTACGATTCCGAGTCCTAGCGTTCGTTCGGTGACACGCACGCATCCGAGTTGCATCGAGTAACTCTCGAGATGTCCGTCAATCATTGCAGCGAGTTCAGTAGAACCACCACCAATGTCAAGAATGGCAATCGGGTTGGTGCCAAATGCAATACCAGCCGTGGCTCCGCTAAACGAGAACTGAGCTTCTTCATTTCCCGTCAGGACCCGAGCATGTACTGCCGTGATCTCCTTGGCACGAGAAATGAATTCATCACCATTGCTCGCATCACGAACCGCAGAAGTCGCAACAAGAAGCCCGGAACTCACGTTGAATGAATCCATTAATTTACGGTACTCACTTAGAACATCAAAGCTGCGCTGCAAAGCATCTTTCTGCAATGTTCTGTTTGCATCTACACCCTGACTCAGTCGAGTAATTCTCATTTCTCGACAAAGTGTTTGACCATTGGAGTCGCTAATTAATAAGCGAGTGGAATTGCTTCCACAGTCAATTGCGCAGACGACCTCAGTCACGAACGTTTTGGAGCACTAACTCAGGAAGTCCAATTGTTTCTGCCACTAATTCACCAACGGGGTCATCCGCACCAATGAGAAAATTTGCGAGATGGGCGTGAAGACACTTGATTCCGATTCGAGTCCCTCCAACTCCGCCGCTGGGCTGAGCACCATCTAGACGAACCGTTGCATCTTTGCGGCGCTGTTCATACGTTGCGTGAGTGCGGACAAGTCGCTCAGGGTCTACCAGGTCTTCAAATCTATGCACTCCGCCATCTCCTTCAATTCGACTGACTTCATCGTGAATTTCTGGATCGATTAGCCAAAAGAGTGTGGGCATTGGTGTCCCATCACGCATATGGGGCTCGTTTTCGATAACGACTGGTCGGCCATCAACGCGCCTCACGACTACTGCGCAACGTCCTGAGAGCGTTCGACCGAGTAGCTCTTCTACAACTTCAACATCTTGAGGTGAAGCATCACGAAATGTGCTCAACGCCAAAACTCAAGAGTGTGCAGAAAACGGTTAAAGAAGTTGCCCGATGAGTGAGTTGTGCTTGCGGACTGCGAAGTTGTTGATGTGCTTGATGAAACTGAGGACGGAGAAACGACAGGTGCGAATCCTGGGTCTCCTGCATGCTCAGCAACGACCCCAGTTGAGAGTCCCGGGAGTACCTGAATCAGGCTTTGTCCAGGCTGAACGAGTTGATACTGCTCACGAGCCTGCACCAACGCTTGTGACTGCGTTGAAGATGCATTTGCTTGCTGAGTAAGAGACTTTTGTTGCTGCTTGATTGCAGCGATTTGAGCTTTGGTTGCGTTGATCTGACTTTGTTGACTCCAAATAGAAGTCAATGGGAACCACCCAACGAGCATGGCGAGAGCAGTCACAACGGCAAGAGGAAACATCCATTGATTGCTCTTCTGCGATGATGCGTTATGAGTTGTTGCCACTATTCGCCCCCGACAAAGACGCTGCTCCTAGAAAACGAGCCTGGTCTCCAAGGAGTTCTTCCAGTCTCAGTAGTTGATTGTACTTCGCCACGCGGTCAGAACGCGCTGGGGCTCCAGTTTTAATTTGTCCGGCGTTCGTAGCAACTGCGAGGTCAGCAATCGTGGTGTCCTCAGTTTCGCCTGAACGGTGCGAAATTACAGCGCTATAACTATTTTTTCGAGCTAGTTCAACTGTTTCAAGCGTTTCGCTCAACGTTCCAATTTGATTGAGCTTGATAAGAATTGAATTTGCAACTCCACGCTCGATTCCCTTTTGAAGTAACACTTTGTTAGTTACGAAGAGGTCATCACCAACGAGTTGAATACGCTTGCCCAATTTTTCTGTGAGAGCTTTCCAGCCATCCCAGTCTTCTTCGTGGAGACCATCTTCAATCGAGACAATCGGGTAGCGGTCACAGAGATCTGCCCAGTAGTCAACCATTTCGAGACTCGAGAGAACTCGTCCCTCGCCGTCGAGGTGATAAGCGCCATCACGGTAGACCTCACTAGCGGCAGGGTCGAGCGCAATTGAAATGTCTTTGCCCGGTGTTCGTCCCGTTGATTCAATTGCTTCCATCAAAACTTTCACTGCAGTTTCATTGTCCGGAAGGTCAGGGGCAAAACCACCTTCATCACCAACACTGGTAGCAAGGTTGCGCTTTACAAGAACGTTCTTTAGGGCGTGATACGTCTCAGTGCCCCACTGCAGAGCTTCAGAAAATGATGATGCGCCGATTGGCATGACCATGAACTCTTGAAAGTCAATCGAGTTCTTCGCGTGTACGCCACCATTTACAACATTCATCATTGGCACTGGCAGCACGTGTGCGCTTGGTCCACCAATGTATGAAAAGAGAGGAATTTCAAGTTCGGCTGCAGATGCTTTTGCTGCTGCAAGTGAAACAGCGAGGATTGCATTAGCCCCAAGACGGCCTTTGTTGTCAGTGCCGTCAAGCTCAATCATTGCTTGATCGATTTCACGTTGATTTGTTGAATCGGCACCATTTAGTTTTTGGTTTATTTCAGTATTTACGAAATTGACAGCATTCTGAACTCCCTTGCCGCCCCATGCAGCACCACCGTCACGGAGCTCGACTGCTTCGTGCGAACCGGTAGAAGCTCCTGAAGGAGAAGTTGCGCGACCTGAGGCACCTGACTCCAGGTATACCTCTGCCTCAACGGTTGGGTTTCCGCGAGAGTCCAAGATTTGACGACCAATAATTCGTACGATTGCGCTCACAATTACTCCTACTAGTTAGGTTAAGTCTATAAGAAGGGAGGAATTATTTCGTCTTTGAAGACTCATGGCGCTGGATGTCACTCTTCAGTTGCAGCGCTCTATCGCGCAAAACGCCTTCAAGATCAATCCCCGACCATTGAGCACACATTGCTATTGCGCTTAAGGCATCGCCCCACGCGCGCTCAGCGTCTGAAGTTGACTCAGAATCACTTGCACCACTCGAATTGAAATTTAATGATTGAAGGGCATTTATCGCTTGCGTACGCGAAAGATCAGCGTTCTCGGAACCAAGATCTATTTGTTGCGCCTTACGTAAAAGTTTTGCGTAGAGAGTAAGGGCAGGTAATTGCCATGCGATACCGTCAGTGACGCTCTCTCGTCCCTTCTCTTTCTTCTTCAAATCTTCCCAGCGTGATGCCACTTCATCGGAACCACTTACCACCACATCGCCAAATACGTGAGGGTGTCGGCCAGTGAGCTTGTCCCTCACACCATCGGCAATGGTCGCAAAGTTGAAGTGACCTTCTTCATCACCCAGTTCAGCATGGAAAACTATTTGAAAAAGCAAGTCACCGAGTTCTTCTTCAACGTGTGCCACCGCGGTGGCTTGGTCGCCACCTTCAGATTCAACTCGAACAAAGGCCTCTAGGGCGTCGAGCGTTTCGTACGCTTCTTCAAGAAGATGTCGCGTGAGAGAAGCATGTGTCTGCTCTTGGTCCCATGGACATTCAGCGCGTAGGCGCCTCATGAAGTCCACGAGATCATCCATAGATTCTCCAGCGGTACGAAGTCCTTCAACCCATAGCGAAGTGAGGTGATCGGCGCTGTCAAAACTGACTAGTTCATAGGCGGGTAATTCTTTAATCACTTCATCATGCAGACCCACGTGATGCAAAACAGTTACCA
>DAIQPM010000010.1:3646-25999 GCA_036787355.1 Acidimicrobiales bacterium | reverse complement strand
ATTCCTAGTGCGCCAAGTACGCGTGCGGTTCCTCGCTGGAACCCTTTGAAGCCACATTGAGTGTCACGAAGCGTAGTACCGGTGTAATGCTTCACCATTTTGCTGAAAGTGGATCCTGCAATTGAACGAAGGAAAGAGTCATATTCGATTTTGCCATTAACTGTGCGAGATCCTGGAACAAGAGCATGGGTTTTAAGCATCTCAATCATTTGAGGCATCTGCGCTGGGTTGATGGCCATGTCTGCATCAGCCACAATGATGTGGTCACCTTGGGCAACGGAAATACCAAGTCGAACGCCAGCACCTTTTCCGAGATTCTTAGGCTGCTTCATTAAGAGTTTCTGAGGCAACTCTCCATAAATTTGGTTGGCAACATTGAGAGTTTTATCGGTCGAGCCGTCATCAATAAAAATAACTTCAGTGGTTGCGGTTCCAAGCTCTTCGAGAACCGGTGCTAGACGGCTGAATCCTCGCGCTAGTCGTGCCTCTTCGTTGTAGGCAGGGATGATGATTGAAGTTGCAATGGCCATAGTGCTTACGGGCGAGCAGCTCCAATGAGCCCGAAGGTGAAGAGTGGTTGGTAGCCAATCTTGGTGCCCGATTTAGCTGCAGCAAAAATTGTGCTGGTTCCGTAGGGCCCACTTCCGATGTACATCACCACGTGGTCAACTTGGTTGTCTCCATCAAGGTTGTAGTAGTACAACAAGTCACCCGGTTGCAGAGCGCTCAGGGCAACATGGTGCAGTGCAGGCCACTGAGTCTGGGTGGTACGCGGAATGTTGAATCCAGCTTGCGCCCACGCCCACTGCACTAGTCCAGAGCAGTCGAAACCTACGCCTGGGGTTGTTCCACCCCAGATGTAGGGGAGGCCGATCTGAGAAAGCGCTGCAGCCACTGCAGCGCCGCCCTCTTTAGTTCCAGCAATTTCCGACACCGCCGGTGGGACTGCTTTAGCAATTGCTGAAAGGACAGCGTTACCTGCAGCGGTGCCACCCACTGACTGAGCCACAGCTACAGCTTGTTGCTGGCCTGCGTAATTGTGGGCCTTTGCAGCGGCGATTCCTTGTTGAATTTCGTAGTTAATAATCTGAACTTTAAATGCACCCTTAATGTTGTCCAATATCGCGCGCGTTGCATTTTCATTAGCGATGTTCTGCTGCACTAATGCTTTCATTCTGTCGGCCTGCTGTTGTGCGGCTGCTTCTTGAATAGTTACTTGCTTGATGGAGTCGTTCAGTGACTTCTTCTGCGCTTCGTACGTCGATTTGATTTGATCGAGGTTTCCAATCACTTGATCTTGGAAAACTTTTCTTGCGTCACTGGAAGTAATATTCTGATTGAAGAGCGAAAGTATTTGTGCGTCTGCAGCACCATAAACATACGCATTGACAATCGCGCTCGCCATGGCGTGTTCGGTGACCAGAATTGCAGCTTTTTTCGCTTCGACCTGCTTGTTCAAGCCGTAGATGTTGTTCTGAATTTGCTGCAATTTTTCTTTGGCCCCACCGTACGCATTGGCAGAAGATTCACTTATTTGTGATTGACGCGAAAGAGTTGCTGAAAGTGCCTTAATTTGTGCAATGGCGTCCGTAACCGTTCCAGCCTGAGCTGAAGTCAGCGGTGCCAGAACCGTGACCAGCATTGTGCCAGCCAGAACTAGAGCGGGGATTGATCGAATCGTGCCCCTACGATGCACGCGAATCATAAAAACAGCCTAGTTAGTGAACATAAGAAAATAGCGAGTTTTGGATGGGGTTTGGCTATGAGTTACGGTTACAGCGCACCAATATTGCGTGGGGGCGTAGCCCAATGGCAGAGGCAAGGCGCTTAAACCGCCTCCAGTGTGGGTTCGAGTCCCACCGCCCCTACGCGGTATTCGGTCGTCTAATTCTTTAGTATCGTTGCTCCGTGGCTAAGAGTTCAACAGGTAAATGGGTAAGTAGGGTTGGTGCTTCTGGAGGCGGAAAGGCCTATAAGAAGTCTCGACCTAGTAACTACTACGGCGTGCTCGCCATCATTGTCATCCTTGGACTCGCCATGACTGTGTATTCACGTTACGAATACCAGAACCCATCAGTCGCAACTACAACAGCCGCCGGCGTTCCACCGGTGATCGGTACTAGCTGGTACGAAGCAATGAATGTTGATGCATGTGGTGTTAACTACTCACTGTCTCCTGACACAACGACGCAAATCGGCTTCACGATTGGTGCCAACAACGTCTTGCATGTTGCCCCCGTTTCAGCCACTGAGACCGGCACGAAAGCAACACTCGCACTCTTTGCCACCGAACACCACGGCATCGTCGCTACGAGTTCAAGCTTGGCGTTACCAACTCCAACTGGAATTGCTAACAAGGCAACATCGTGGAAGAACGGTGACGTCTGTGGTCCTCAGACCAAGTACGCAGGCAAGACCGGAACAGTTGAATACGCTTACTGGATGTTTGGCCAAACGAAGCCGACAGTGGTAACCGATCCTGCAAAGGTTCCGTTCTCGGCTAATCAAATGTACGTAACCATGGCCTTCTTGCCGAGTGGCGTAACTCCATCGAAGCCAAGTGCGCAAACAATCATTGCAATGTCAAAGAGTATTCAGGCTGCTGCATCGACAACTACGACAACAACTCCTGGTGGCTCACTCAGCACTATTCCAGTTGGCTCGACAGTCATTCCGGGAAGTTCAACCACAATTCTTCCTACGACGACTACACCTAAGGGCTGAAATTGAAGTCGATCATTCTGGTCGGCGGTAAAGGAACGAGGCTTCGACCTCTAACGTACGAAACCCCTAAACAGATGCTGCCGCTCATTGGACGTCCAATGATCGAATGCGTTTTCGAGTCACTTGCGAAACACGGCGTTACCGATGCGGTGCTTTCGCTCGGTTACTTGCCGGACCGGTTCATTGAGAGCTATCCAGAAGGTGTTATTGCTGGAGTTCGAGTTACCTACGCCGTTGAGCCAGAACCACTGGATACTGCTGGTGCAATTCGATTCGCTGCTGAGCACGCAGGCATTGATGACACATTTCTAGTTGTTAATGGTGACGTGTTAACTGACCTTGACGTGACAAGACTCATTAGTTTTCACCGCGCTCACGGGGGAGAGGGAACAATTGCACTTCACCCAGTTGGCGATCCTTCAAGGTATGGCGTTGTGCCAACGACGCCTGATGGTCGAGTTATTGAGTTTGTAGAGAAGCCTGCTCGAGAAGATGCTCCTACAAATCTCATTAATGCTGGAACGTACATCTTTGAGCCGAGCGTTCTCGCTCGTATTGCACCAACTGGGCGAGTAAGCGTTGAGCGTGACACATTCCCATCGCTCGCCAAGGATGGTGCCCTCTACGCCATGCCCGATAACGCCTATTGGATTGATACCGGGACCCCACAGACATACCTTCAATCAAACATCGATGTTCTGACAGGGCGCGACAAAATAACTTCGTTCAGTGGCATTGTTGACGGAACGTGGATTCATCCACAAAGCCGAGTTGACGCGTCAGCGCGATTTGTTAACTGTGTAATTGACAAAGATTGCTACGTCGGTCCAAACGTTGTTATCGAAAATTCCGTCTTGCTTCCTGGCGCGGTCATCGAAGAAGGGTCTGTAATTAAGTGGTCGATTATTGGTCCTGAAGCAGTGATTGGTAGTTTCTCAACGCTTGGTGCGACGTGTGTTGTTGGCGCCAAGGAACATGTGGCTCCAGGTTCGTCGCTTTCTGGTGACGTGCGCCTGGGCGGCGTGTAGTTACCTGAACAAGTCGTTCGAAGCAGGGCGAATGACGTCTTCTTTGACTGAACCCTCACCAAAGTAAGACTCATCAAGGCCGCGAAGTATTGCAAACGGCGTTCCTTCGCTTTTGCCCAGCACCAAGTTCGCTGCTCCCGCAATCTCGTCAATGATCGCAACTTCAGTCACTTCTAGAACTCTGCCTTCAGCGTCAAGAGTGCCTCGAAGGTCGAGGATGGGCTTTAATCCTGCTGAACCAAGCGCCACGTCGGTAACGCCAGTGCGCCACACACGACCAAAGGTGTCAGTGACCACCACGCCAACTTCGACTCCGGTGCGTCTCGCTAGTTCAGCGCGAAAGCGCCTGGCTGAACGGTCAGAGTCCTTGGGAAGCAACACTGCCGTGCCCTCAGCTGTATTTGAGAGATCGATACCGGCATTGGCATTGACAAAGCCATGGTGTGTTTCAGTGATTCGCATTGGACCGCGACGGCGGATAACTCGTTTTGATTGTTGACTGATGAGCTGGTCTTTGTGCTCGTCGGTTCCATCAAAAGCAACCACTTGACCTTCGGATTTGGAAACAATCTTGCTCGTCACAGTCACCAGGTCATGATGCTGAAGCGTGTGGCCACCCGCTGTCAGTGCATCAAGAAAGAGCGTGACTAAATCGTCACCTTCGTTTACTTGTCCGACACCAAGAATTGGGAAAATGCGAACTTCGTTCATGAAAGTACTGCGGTGGCGAGTTGTTTGGCGTGATCAGGGTTGGCCATGATTGTTGTGGTGACAATGACGTTCATTCCAAGCGCCTTGATTTCATCTGCCTGCATAGCATCTTGTTCATCAATGATGAATGTTCCAACGAGTTCTTGGTAGTACTTCGCAACCCCTACGCAAGAGACGTCGTGTCCGAGTTCATTGAGCAGGCGGTCAGCAGGGCCCTTAAGTGCGGCTCCATTGATGATTGGAGAAACAGCGACTACGTCACTGCGCCGATCGCGAAGAATCTCACGGATACCTGGGACCTGAAGAATTGGCTCAATTGAAATGAGTGGATTTGATGGAGCGATAACAATTCGAGTTGCAGTTTTTAGAGCCTCAATAGTTTCTGGCGTTGGTAAAGATTCCGATGCGCCACTAAAAGAAATGGAACGTACCGCGACACCGTGGTGATGGCGGACAAAGTATTCCTGGAAGCTAAGGGTTCCTATTTCTGTAGTGAAAACTGTTGAGAGAACATCATTTGTTACGGGTAGTAGTCGAATGTCAACGCCAAACTTCGCACACAGCTCTGCTGCAACTTCAGTCTTCGTTGCCCCTTCACTAAAACGCTGCGTGCGGTAGAGGTGTGTTGCAAGGTCACGGTCACCGAGGCCGAACCAAGATTCTCCGCCGAGCTCGCCCAGTTCCTTCATCACTCTCCACGTCTCGCCGTTGAGGCCCCAACCGAGTTCTTCGTTGTTGAGTCCACTGAGTGTGTAGCTAATGGTGTCAAGGTCTGGACAAATGCTGAGCCCGTGCAGAACGAGGTCGTCACCGACGTTGACAATGGCAGTTAAATCCTTGGCCTCGAGGGTGCCACGTAAAGCTCGCAGTAGTCGTGCGGCGCCTACGCCACCGCTTAGAACAGATATCACTCTCGAAACCTTAGGGGCGCTTGGGTAGGATTGAGTGTTGTGAGCAATAACTCGTTAGTTTCAGGGTGGCCAGGGGCCCCAGCCGCCGTGGCATTCCGCCTAGATGGCACAGCAATGGTCCGTGCGGTCGAAATTGGTGACCTGAGCGAAGTGCGTCCCTGGGCTTCAGTTTCGAAGATGGCAGTCTCGTACGCCTTTGGTGTGGAGTTTGACTGGGAATCTTGCAAGCCATCAACCCACGCTGGTCCCGTAGGGTCGTTCATTGCAAACATGCTTTCTCACTCCAGTGGCCTCGGTCTCGAAGAAGGCGACCCCGTTACCCAAGTTGGCAAAAAGAGAATCTATTCAAATGTTGCAATCAACAAAGTCGTAAAAGAAGTGATTGGAGATCACGATCCAGCGAACTGGCTTCGAACAAGAGTTTTTGAAGGTTTAGGAATGAACAGTGCGAGTCTCCAAGGTCGCCCGTCAGATGGCATCAATGGTTCAACAGAAGACTTGGTCAAGTTTGCTAAAGCATGGCTACTCGCGCAAGGTATTTCTGAAGCAACTCGCAATCGACTCATAACCCCTTACGCTCCACAACTCGATGGCATTGTTCCAGGCTTTGGAAGCTTCTCTCCATGCCCATGGGGTCTTGGTCCAGAAGTTCGAGGAACAAAAGAGCACTGGATGGGTGACTGGCCAGAAGATAGTTTCGGTCACTTTGGTAAAAGTGGTGCACTCATACTCATGAACGTGCGAGAAAAGATTGCTGTTGTCGCGACGAGCACTGAAGACTTCGGTCCATGGGCTGTCGAGTTATGGCCACAGTGGGTAAGTGAAATGCGCAAGCGAGCACTTGGTTCGTGAGCCAACAAAGCATGAAGCGAACCATTGCAATCTCAATTGATCAGCTCTACCGTGATCAACCTGGTGGGATTGGCACGTATGTTCGAGGTCTTTTGCATGGGCTCAGCCAAGTCGGCGGTGACGAAATCGTAGGCCTCGCGCCTCGTGGCAACGTTCCAAGTGGCTTAGAACTGAGTTCAGTTTCAAAGGCTCCCTTAGGTGTGAAACTCCTAACGCGAACTTGGCCAAGTTTCTCACTAGGAGTTCCAAAGAACGCAAGTGTGGTGCACGCAACTTCAATGGCAGGTCCGTTTGATGGAGGAACAAGTGCCATTCATTCAGTAGCGATGCACGACTTGCTATGGCGTGATGAACCAAGTGCAACAACCAGTGCAGGGATCGCCTTTCATGAGCAACGCCTAGAACTACTCGCACGAAAAAAGAACATCCGAATTTTTACTTCCTCACCCGGGCTAAAAGAGCGACTCGTTGTTGAAGGATTTGAAGCTTCACGAATAGTGCCTATTCGCCTTGGTGTTGATGATGAATCTGTTGCGCCGGCGAGTAGTGCTCAGGTTCGTGAAATGCTCTCGAAGCTTGGCGTTACTGGTCCCTTTACTTTTTACGCGGGAACACGTGAACCAAGAAAGAATCTTGCGGCACTTATTGCAGCGCACCGCCGAGCTCGCGCCACGACACCAGAACTTGGGCCCCTGGTCATCTCTGGATCAAAGGGGTGGGGAGAGGTATCGACTGAAGACGCTGTCGTAGTGGGCCTGGTTGACTGGAACATGCTGAAGGGCCTCTACCGAGACTGTGCAGTCTTCGCCTATGTTCCTCGTGCTGAAGGATGGGGGCTTTCGCCAATTGAGGCGCTTAATGCCGGCGCACGAGTAGTTGCCAGCACGACAACGCCAAGCGTTAATAAAAACGAGAATGTTGTGCTGGTAGATCCACTTAGTGAGGACTCAATTGCCGATGGGCTCATTCGAGCGCTGGCCCTTGACGAGCACGATGAAAAAAGAAAGCAATCAGTCTCTGAGTTCACGTGGAAAAACTGTGCCCTCGATCATTTAGCGGGATGGGCATGAGAGTAGCTCTTGACGTTTCTGCAGTGCCGCAAAAGATTGCAGGGGTGGGGCGTTACATTGCCGAAATTGCTAGGCGCCTTCCCGAAGCTGGTGTTGACACCACTCTTGTTACAAGAAAGAATGACGCGCAGCGCTGGTCGAATGTATCGAGTGCCAAGCTTTCACCAGTTGTTCCTGACAATCGCGTACAGCGCCTCGCCTACGAGGCATTACTTCTTGGATCAAGTGGTGCTGCCAAGAATGCAGATGTCTGGCACGGTCCCCACTACACAATGCCTCATGGTTCAAAAACTCCTTGTGTGGTGACAATTCATGACCTGATGTTTTTTACCAATCCTGAGTGGCATGAAAAGTCCAAGGTGGCGTTCTTTCGTCGTGCAATTTCCTACTCGGCAAAACACGCCAAAGTCTTGGTGAGCATCAGTGACTTTACGGCGCGAGAAATCGATGAGTTTTTACCTGGGCATGCACCAGTTGTTGTTGCACCGCTTGGCGTTGATCTAGTTCGCTTTAGCACTGATGCTTCAAATGATCGTTTGCTGTTTGAACAACACTCTCTTCGCAGCGATGTGCCGTATGTTTTCTTTCTTGGGACCATGGAACCTCGAAAAGGTCTCGACGTCCTTCTTCGCTCATTCGCTGAACTCTCCGCTCAAGACCCAGAAGTCGAGCTCTGGCTGGCTGGTCAGTCAGGCTGGGGACTTAAGGATTTAGAAGCACAAATTGCAGCGCACCCTGCATCGGCGCGCATCAAGCAACTTGGATTTGTTGATGAAGCGGTACTTCCAGCGCTGCTCCGCCAAGCCCGATGCGTTGCCTACCCATCTCGCGGCGAGGGTTTCGGACTTCCAGTGCTTGAGGCTTTGGCCTGTGGCGCATCAGTAGTCACGAGTCGTGGCACAGTCATGGAAGAAATTGCGGGACCGACAGCGCAGTTAATTCCAATCGGAGATAGCGCTGCTCTCACCGCTGCTCTCAGCGAGGTTGTGGCTAGCAGTGATTCATTACGTGCTCAGCGTTCGCATGAAGCGAGAGAGCGTGCTCAAACCTTTACGTGGGAGCGCTCTCTTCACCAGCACATAGTTGCGTACGAGCAGGCTAAATAAATGCGCGCCGTAATTACTGGAGCTAATGGTTTTGTAGGAAGACATCTCCGTTCACATCTCGAACTGCATGACGATGAAGTTCTGGGGATTGACCGCGAATGTGACGTTACTGACCTGCAAAGTATCTCAACAGTCATTTCTGGTTTTGAACCTGACGCTATCTATCACCTCGCTGCGCTCACCCACGTTGGAGACTCCTGGGACCATCCAGAAGAATTCAATAGAGTGAATGTCGAGGGCACCAGAAACATTCTCACGAGTGCAGCGATGCTTACGCACCCTGCGAAAGTTATATTTGTCAGCACAGCTGACGTGTACGGTGTGGTGTCCGAGTTGGACCTTCCACTTGATGAAGATCGAGTCGCATCTCCTGCAAATCCATATTCTGAGAGCAAACTTGCGGCGGAGATGCTCTGTCGGGAGGTTTCTGGCTTACAAGATGTCGTCATTGCTCGTCCGTTTAATCACATTGGCCCAGGTCAGTCGCCACAGTTCGTAATTCCTGCGCTGATTTCTCGACTTCTCAATGCCGCCGCAGAGCAAACTACTGAAATCCCAGTAGGCGATTTGTCGACTCGCCGTGACTTTTGTGATGTTCGTGATGTCGTTAAGGCTTACCGGTTGCTCATTGAGCATGGCATGAGCGGCGAGGTGTACAACATTGCCTCTGGAAAAGATGTGGCGATTGAAGATATCGCTCACCAGCTCGTAGCGCTACTCGCACCAAGCGTAGAGCTCGTTGTTGATGAAACATTGCTTCGTCCAATTGAGATTCCGGTGATGCGCGGAAGTTATAAAAAAATTCACGCAGCGACGAATTGGCAACCTTCAATAAGTTTGGAAACCTCATTGGGCGATGCAATCAGCGAACTTCGCAGCATTTATCCTAAAAATCTGTAATTATTTCCTTAGAACACTGTTTTTTCAGTATTTAAGCGACTGAATTTTTCGCACAATAGAACTAGCCTTGTTATCTGATGGAATCCCGCGCTCCGGCCGTCGTTGCCGTCGTTGTTACCACTGGCCCAGGGCCTGGTCTTGAAGTCACTTTGGCTTCACTGGCCGCTCAGGACTACGAGGAATTAAGCCTGCTCGTCATAGCGAACGGGGAGCATGACAACGTCACTGAAAGAGTTGCTGCAATAGCTCCAAAGGCTTTCGTGCGCACCCTTGACGAAAATAAGGGATTCGGTGCGGCCTGCAACGAAGCAGCCCTGATGGTTGATGGCGCCGCCTTCTTTTTGTTCTGCCATGACGATGTTCGTCTCGAGACGAATGTTGTCCAGATGATGGTGGAAGCTGCATTTAGGACGAATGCGGGGATTGTCACCCCCAAGGTGGTTCAATACGAAGACCCCATGGTGCTGGTCCACGTGGGCCAGACCTCTGACCGCTTTGGCGTCGTTCAAGAACGCGTTGATATGGGTGAAATCGACCACGGCCAGCAAGACCTGGAGCGAGACGTCTTTGTAGCTCCTGGTGGAGTGACGCTGGTTCGTTGTGACCTTTTTACGACACTTCGCGGGTTTGATCCGCTCATCCCAGTACTCGGTGAAGACCTTGATCTCTGCTGGCGAGCACAAGTAGCTGGCGCACGTGTAGTTGTAGCCCCGAGTGCAAAAGTTGCTCACCGCCAAACAATTGCAACGGGCGAGCGCACGGTCAGCGCTGTAGGAACCAGAAGGCGTAGTCGTCAAGATCTTCAGCGACGTCATCAATTAATGGTTGTGGCAACTGGCTGGGGAAGGGTTACGACTCTTCTGACCCTGCCACTGCTGGCGGCCATGGACTTGTTCGAGTTTTTCCTCGCACTCTTCACTGCAGACACTGACCGAGCTGGAGCAATCGTCAGCTCATGGTTGTGGCTATTCAACAATCGAAAACGAATTCGCGAGCGTCGGCGACTACGTGGACAAGTGCAAGTGCTTTCTGATAGCGAACTTCGCCGCCTGCAAGTTGGTGGCGCAAGTCGACTGAAGCGCTTTACTACTACTTTGTTGCGAGAAGGACTCGATAGAGCTCGTGGTGTTTTGCCAGAACTAGTTGACTCTTTTCAAGAGTCAACTAGTTCTGGAGAAACTTCGGGAGTTGGATTTGCTGCGGCATTCTCAGAAAGCGAAGAGTTTGACGAGATCAGAGAAAGCGATGAGATTTCTCTTAGGCGTAGGGCCAGTCGTATCCTCACTTCATTTCGAGCACAGGCCGCAGCGATTGTTGCAGTTGCGGTGTTCTGGCTAATTGCCACGAGAAACCTGGCAGTGATGCCGCTGCCGCTAATTGGACGATTAGCGCCGCTTGACTCATGGTGGTCAACCTGGAGACACTTCTTCGCTTCATGGTCTCCAAACGGCCTTGGGACGGGTACCCCTGGAATGCCTGGTTATGGCGTGCTGGGCTTTGCTGGAACATTCGTCTTCGGTCGTATGGGGATTCTGCCTCGTCTCGCGCTCATCTTCGCTATTCCTGCAGGTTCAATAGGCATTGCTCGACTCCTAAAGAACCGTGTTTCTAATCGTGCACGGATTGTTGCATCAATCGCTTATTTGGCCATGCCTCTTGGGCTGAACATGATTAGCCAAGGCCGTATTGATGTACTTCTCTTCGTAGCCGCGGCTCCATTTATTATTCGACGTCTTTTCGAACTACTTGCAATTCCAAGTTTTAGAGATGGCGCCTATCCAGCTCCAGTTCATTTTGGTCTACAAGGTTGGAGAGGCACCGAAGCCGGACAACGCACAGTTCTTGTCATGATCATTGCGCTTGTCAGCGCCATGGCGCCAGCAACATTGATTGCAGTTCTTGTCATTTTTGTCGGAATTAGTACTGCACGATTCTTTGAATCAGATGAGAACTCTTCGCGCGTGCGCCCATGGCGGACACTGCTTTCGATACTTGGATCAGTTTCAATTTTCTTGCTTCCACTCACTATCAATGTTGTCTTTGCTGGTCGTCGAGCTTTGGAGACTTTTGGAACTGCACGAGGAACATGGGCGGCGCCCTCATTCGCTTCACTTCTTAGAGGAGCCGATGGAAACCTTGGCCACTCGTGGGCTGCATGGCTACTACCACTAGTTGGTTTATTGAGTTTCTTCGTCTGCCAAGGAATTCGTCGAAACATAGCAAGCAAAGTCGCAGCAATTGCGACACTCTCGCTGGTACTTGCGACTCTTTCACTCCATCACTGGATGGGTCCATTCACACCTGACGTAGATGTTCTGCTTGCGCTGTATATGGCAATGATTGCATTGTTGGTCGGACTTGGAGTCAGCGCACTGGAGAATGACCTAAAGCAAGCAGGCTTTGGCTGGCGTCAAATTTTTGCGGGATTTCTGGTTTCAATGTTGGTCATAAGTACAGCTCCGTTCCTGCTGAGCTCTGCTAGTGGCCGCTTTGATCTTCCGGCGAACAGCGTGGCTCAGTCACTCAGTTCACTTGCTCCAAGCAATAGTGGTTCGTACCGCGTGCTCTGGCTTGGAGACCCAACCGTGCTTCCAGTTGCGGGATGGTCAGTTGCTCCTGGGCTTGAAGCAGCAACCACGATGAACGGTTTGCCATCGGGATCAACCTTATTTTCACCTCCAGATTCGAGCACGAGTGATCTTCTGTTGACTGACGTGAAGCTTGCGCTTCAGGGTCGCACTGTTCGACTCGGCTCACTCTTGTCGAACATGGGCGTTTCGACAATTGTTGTTATGAACGCTTCGTCACCAGAGCTTGCTGGTGTGCAGTCAGTGCCACTTCGCCCAGTTCCAAACACTTTGAGCACAGCACTTCGCCAGCAATCTGACTTGGCCCTTGAATTGAAAACGTCTTCAGTTGAGGTGTACGCAAATACCAAGTTCGCAGGGCTTATCAGCGCAACTAGCGATGGCTCAATTTTGGTTCCAGTCGCAGCGAATATCGGCACTCAGGGTCACTTGAAAATGCCTGCATCAACGACCGTGCGTGTAGTTGCAGGCCTTGCGCCAGCCGGGGCGTTTGCACTTACCGTCAATGGAAAAACGGTCCCAAGAACGACTGCTGATGGTTGGGCGCCAAAGTATCAACTGGGCTCAGTTCAAGGGAATGAGAAAGTTGAAATAGATCTGCACCAGTTTCCTCTCAATGGTCTTCTCGCTTTGTTCACGCTGGGACTATGGGCCATTGTGTGGCTTGGCTTTGGATGGATTCACCGCGTTGAGTGGCTGTTCAATAGAAGAAATCGTCGAGTTGTTGTAGCTGTCAATGAATCGGTGGAAAATGAATAACCTTCGTCGCCTCCCACTCGCTGTATTCCTTGGCGCAGCACTCATCCTCACGGCAATCGTCAGCACAATCTTTACTGGAACGAATCCTTCTCAGTTCGCTTCTGGAACATTAGAAGCCTCGTATGCAGAATCAACTGGACTGCACTGTTCGGGACTCACGTCTAGTGCGGTTACTTTTTTTAATACCACCTCAGAATCGCACAAAATTTCGGTCACCTGGATCACAAATAGTGGAAGTAGTGGAAGCGCCACTTCAAAATTGGCAGCACACGCAAACTGGAGAATTTCCGAATTTGGAAAGGGCAGCGTGTTTGCGGCAGAGGCACTAATAAACGGCGGTGGAGTGGTTGCCAGCGTTGATGGATCTAACGGACTGCAAAGCACATGCACCTCAGTCGGAACAACATCTTGGTATGGAGCGGGTTTTGACACCACGGTTGGATCTACAGGTGAGTTGAGTATTTACAACCCGACAGCCACCGCTGCAGTCTTTAACGTTTCGGCTTTCACGGCAAACGGATTCAATGCTCCAGCGTCGTTCCAGGGATTGTCGGTTGGTGCGCACCAGCTTCAAGTGCTTGACCTCGGATCTCAGATCGTTAACACGTCGAACATTGGTGTGCACGTAAAGGTGCTTCGAGGATCACTTGAAATTGTTGGTATTCAAGAATCAGGAAATGCTGTTTCTTATTACTCCGGTCAGAATCAAGCTGCCCAGCAGAACTGGTTCCCACTGGTTACAACAGAAAACAAAGCAGCGGCGCAACTTCGTTTCGCGAATCCAAGTGCAAATTCAATTGATGTGACTGTAAAAATTAGCTTGCCTCCTTATTCCGTAGAGCCACAAACCGTTGTCGTGGCACCGTTCAGCGTCGATGCAATAACAATCACCCCTAATACGGCTATACCAGCAGCGGGATTTGCTTTTGTCAGCTCTTCGTCGAGTGCTCCATTGCTGACAACACTCGCTCTCGGAACATCTAAAGGGATAATGCTGAATGCACCGGCGACTCCTATGTCATCTCTGCTGCTAGCGAACTTCAACGCTTTATCAGTTTCTAAAGTTGTCATCACGAATGTATCTAAGCAAACTGTGATTGCAAATTCGTCTTTACTGACCGACTCAAAGTCAGCTTCGAGAGGTTCAAGGTTTTCGTTGAAGGCTGGAGAAACAGTCCAGGTGAATTTGCTCAATGAGCAGGCAGGTCAAATCTTCAGCACAGAGAAAAATGTGCTTCTGGTTACTGCCGCATTCACAACTGCACCTGCAGGGATCGCCCTGCTCTCAAACCTAAACAGTAGGTAGCGTTGGTGGGTCCCAGTTAGTTGCTGGAGCGACTTCCTTGGTTTCAGTTACCACGCTGGTAGTTCCAACACCGCTGAGTGCACTGACCGTCTTAGTTCCCTTGGGCCATACTGGCTCACCATGAGCTTCATCGATCAACTTTGCGGCAGAGTCACCGTCAATAGTTTCGTGTTCGAGAAGTGAGCGCGTAAGTGCTTCGAGACCTCTGCGGTGAAGTGTCAAAACTTCAATAGCTCGTGCCTCTTGCTCGCGCAAGATTCGCTCAACTTCGTCGTCAACGATCTCTGCAGTGTGCTCTGAATAGTCCTTGGTCGACATGAGTCCGTCACCGAGGAAAACCTGCTGGTGACCACCCCAGGCCATAGGCCCAATTTCCTTTGACATTCCCCATTCAGTAACCATGCGTCGCGCGAGCTCAGTGTTGCGTTGCAGGTCATCAGCTGCACCAGTTGAAAGATCACCGTAGACCAAGAGCTCGGCCACTCTTCCACCCATGCGCATGCAGAGTGAGTCTTCGAGGTGATTGCGTCCCATGATGTGACGGTCTTCTTCAGGGAGAGTCATCGTCACTCCGAGGGCCATTCCACGAGGAATAATCGTGATCTTGTGCAGAGGGTCAGTCTTTTCTAGAACATAGGCAAGAAGTGCGTGGCCACTTTCGTGGAACGCAATGCGCTCGCGCTCATCATCTTGAAGAACCATTGAATCGCGTTGAGCTCCCATGAGAACACGGTCACGAGCTGATTCAAAGTCCTGCATGTTGATTGTCTTTGAGTCTCGGCGCACAGCGTGAAGCGCTGATTCATTTACGAGGTTTGCAAGGTCAGCACCACTCATTCCTGGAGTTCCGCGAGCCACCATGGAAAGGTCAACTGAGCCATCAAGTGGCTTGTCCTTTGAGTGCACTTGAAGAATCGGTAGACGTTCATCAAGGTCGGGGAGAGGGACCACAATCTGGCGGTCGAATCTGCCCGGACGAAGAAGCGCTGGGTCAAGAACATCAGGGCGGTTTGTCGCAGCCATAACCACGATGCCGACTGTTGGATCGAATCCATCCATCTCGCTGAGCATTTGGTTAAGCGTCTGTTCGCGCTCATCGTGTCCACCACCGACGCCAGCTCCACGCTTTCGTCCAATCGAATCGATTTCATCGACGAAAATAATTGCTGGAGCTGCCTTGCGAGCTGTTGTGAAGAGGTCACGAACACGTGATGCTCCTACACCGACAAACATCTCCATGAAGTCTGATCCAGAAACTGAAAAGAATGGGACTCCTGCTTCACCGGCGACAGCACGAGCGAGCATGGTCTTTCCTGTTCCAGGAGGACCTACGAGCAAAATTCCCTTCGGAATTAATGCACCAATTGCCTTGTAGCGCTCCGGGAACTTCAAGAACTCAACGACTTCACTGATTTCTTGCTTCACGCCTAGGTAGCCAGCCACGTCGGCGAACGTCGTAGAAGGGCGGTCCTTGTTGAACTGCTTGGCCTTGGATTTGCCAACGGACATCATTCCGTTCATTTGTCCCTTGGCTTGGCGGTTCGCGAAGAACATAAAGCCACCGAAGATGATTATCCAGATGAGATACGGTGCGAAAGTGGCGAGGAATCCGTTGGAGTTAACGAATACGACCGACACATTGTTTGTTCGCAAAGTTTCAATTTCAGTCGACAACACTGGGATTGGTCCGTTGGTCGTGTAGTTGGTGCCATTTGTGAGTTGCCCAGTAATAACTCCATTGTTGTTATTTACATTCGCGGAAATGACCTCAGAGCGACTTGCATCAAGAAGCAATTTTGAATAATCAATTGTTTTTATGGTCTTGTTCGAAAAGAGTGAAGGGATAATCAAGATACCCAGAATGAAGATCACCATTGCTATGGTGATAAATCGTCTACGAGTCTCCGGCGTCATTGGCTTTTTGCCGCCAGGCACAAGCTTGGTTAGTCCAGTTTTTTCTTTTTCAGGTGTGGTCACGCCTTCCAATCTAGAGGTCATTTGTGACATTCGATTTGGCCCTGTGCATAACTCAAGACTTGTTAGCGTTGTGAGATATGACTACTAAGCCAGCAAAGGGAAATGAAGGGAATCCTCGCGTTATTACGATTTTGCTGGCCTGCCTCGCTGGCTACGTGGCTGGCGAGTTGCTTGTGACTTTGTTTGCCAGCATCCTCAACGCAACTCTTCACTTTCCGGGCGGTTTTAGCGCTCTGGTTAAGTCGCCGAAACCGCCGTACTGGTTCACTTTGTGTGGGCTGGTGGGTCTTTGGTGCGGATTTGGGGCAACAGTTCTCTACGCAAAGTTCTCCGCAGGACTCTCATTTCCAAAGAGTTTGTTTGCCTTAAAAGCATCAGATGGAATCTACGTAGTACTGGGTATTGCGAGCCAGTTACTAATTGATGCTGCGTATTGGCCCTTTCATTTTAAAAACATGAATAAGCCCGTTGAACACATTTTCGGTTCTGTACATGGGTTGATGTTTGTTTTGCTGGCGCTTATGACGACATTCGCGGCACCATTTATGGAAGAACTCCTCTTTCGAGGCGTGGTGTTTCGATCACTTGACGCCACATTCTCAAATGCATCGCAGAAGTTTGGCTCCTATTCAGCAATGACGATTAGTGCATTAATCTTTGCAGTTGCTCACGCCGAGTTGCTTCAATTCGCTGGACTCTTTGCCCTTGGGATTGTTCTTTCGTACATTGTCAAAAAAACTAACCGACTGACTCCAAGTATTTTGACGCACATGTCTTTTAACGCCGTTGCGTTAGTGGGCTTGCTCCTTCAGAGGTCAGGTCACTAGTGGTGGAACGGCTACGTGATTTCTTTACACCGGTGCGAGTGCTTGAAAGCGTTGTCGTGCTCATGGTTATTTTTGTCACCGTTTGGACAATGCATCCGTCACTCATTTTTTCGACCACAACCGTTACTGGTGGTGACACTGGAGCGCACTTAGCGTTACCAGCATTTTTGAAGTTTCAGGGGAGCTTGCTGCATCTAACGCCTTGGTATCCAGGTTGGTTTAATGGAATGCCGGCCTACACCTATTACTTTGTCTTGCCGGATTACTTTGCCGTACTCGCAAGTTACGTCATTAATTTTGCGATTGCTTTCAAACTTGCAACGATTCTCGGATCAGTGTTGATGCCTATCACTGCGTTCATCATGGCCAAGTTATTTAGGGCTCCACGACCAGTGCCTGCCGCACTCGCAGTTGCGACGCTGCCCTTCTTATTTGATGCATCGTTCACCATTGACGGAGGAAATCTCTTTTCAACAATGGCCGGTGAGTACGCATTTTCCTTGTCACTCGCATTTTCACTACTAACAATTGGTTTCTTTGCCCAAGGAGTGAGAACTGGTCGGGGCTACTGGAAGGCAGCCATTGCACTAAGTGCAACTTTGGCTTCGCACGTGCTGCCCTGGTTTTTCTGCGTCGTAGCGATTGCAGTCCTTGTAATTTTTGAATTACTTGCTCGAAGAGGGTTAGGCGCAAAAAAAGACGATGTCATTGTGCCCGGAGACTACGCCAGGCCAATTCGATTTTCATTCTGGGCGGGCCTTCTCTCACTGCTCATTTCTGCATGGTGGTTACTACCATTTCTAACTTCGCAGTCCTACACAAATTCAATGGGCTACGTGAATGACAACGTCAGCACTCTTCACGATATCTTCAGCCACCTAGGTTGGTTTACTCCAACCGGTGGGCCAGCGGGAGACCGGTGGGTAATCATTGTCGCCACCATTGCGTGCGCCGTTGCATTTATCGTCAGGGACCGACTCGGAATGGTCCTCTCAACACTTGCTGGAATCTCACTTCTAGGCTTCGTCTTTGATCCACAGAGTGTTATCTGGAATGAACGAATTGTTCCGTTCTGGTTTCTAACGATTCACTTGAGCGCCGGCTGGCTTTTTGGTTATCTGCTTTCTAGGTGGATTCAACGAAAGCCAAAACTCTATATTTCGAGCGATGCCAGCGAAGAAGACATTGACGAACCAGAATTTAATTACTTGGATTATGAGCAGGAGCGAACCTTAAGAAGGACGCTCAATGCAACGTTGCTAGTTGCTCTGCTCGGACTTGGTACAACGCTTCCGGGACTTATTGCTCCTGTTGCTTCTGCACTACATCTCAATGTTTCGGGCAATCAAGTCGGCGTATGGGCCCAGTGGAACTATTCGGGGTACCAAGCGAAGTCTGGCTGGAATGAATACCAGGACATCATGTCAACAATGAAGTTAGTTTCTGCTCACTATGGGTGTGGCAATGCCATGTGGGAGTACGCATCGGGTGAAGATCGCTTTGGAACTCCCGAAGCCCTCATGCTGTTGCCGTATTGGACAAATAACTGTGTCGGTTCAATGGAGGGTCTGTTTTTTGAGTCCTCGGCAACAACGCCGTATCACTTTATTAACCAATCAGAGCTGAGCACAGCACCAAGCAATGCGCAGGTTGGACTTAACTACGGCCCTGTGAATGTTGCTCTTGGCGTGCAGCATTTACAAATGCTTGGCGTGAAGTACTACATGGCTTTCTCACCAACCATCATTGCGCAGGCGAGTGCTAACCCTTCACTGAAGTTGGTTGCAACTACCAAGTCCTGGCCGTCACCGGGTGTGAAGTGGAGTATTTATCTCATCAAGGACAGCCCAGTCGTTCAGCCGCTTACAACTCCACCAGTCGTTGTTGCAAATGTTTCAGGTCGTACGCAGTGGCTGGACGCCAGCCAACAGTGGTACAACACACCACTGCTGTGGAGACAACTTATTGCTAGTAATGGTCCTAGCAACTGGTCGCGAGTGAAATCAATGAGTTCGCTGCCGGCAGTGTTTCACGGTCCGTCACTGGCGTCCACAACAGTTAGCCATGTCGTGCAAACTTCGCAGTCAATTTCATTCCACGTGAGCAAGATTGGTACACCGGTACTCGTGAAGATTTCCTACTTCCCGCGTTGGCATGCAATTGGAGCCACGGGGCCGTACCGAGTAAGCCCCAATGAGATGGTTGTGATCCCTACATCACACAATGTTTCGCTCGTCTATGGTCAGCGAACTGAACTTGGTGCAGTGCTCACGGGCATCACGATTTTTACTGGACTGTTTAGTGCATTTATTCGTTCAAGGTGGCGCCGCAAGTCGTCCAAGTAGAGTGTTAAGTCGTGGACACGACGAAAATCTTCAAGGCGTATGACGTTCGAGGGACTTACCCGGACCAGTTAAACGACCGCTTGGCTCGAGCTATTGGCTCAGCATTCGCAAAGTTCGTCAATTCACCACGCATTGTCATTGCTCGCGACATGCGTCCATCTGGTGTGACCATGTGCGCCGCCTTTGCTGAGGGGGCGAGAAGCATGGGTGTCGAAGTGATTGACCTCGGACTCGCATCGACGGACTTTCTGTATTTCGCAGCTGGCCACCTGGATGCCCCGGGTGCCATGTTCACTGCTTCGCATAACCCGGCCCAGTACAACGGCATCAAAATGTGCCTAGCTGGCGCTAAACCGATTGGTGTCGAAAGTGGGCTCGTTGAGATTGAAGCAATGGCAAACGAGTTCTATGAGACTCCAGCAACGGGCGCCCTTGCGTCTTATAGCGAGCTCGATTTGATGGGTGAGTGGGTGAAGCACGTTCTTTCATTCGCTGATAGTTCAAAATTCCGCCCACTCAAAATTGTGGCCGACACCGCAAACGGAATGGGTGGTTTTATTGCTCCAAAGATTTTTGCCGGCCTGCCATTCGATGTCGAAATCATCTATGAAGAGCTGGACGGAACCTTCCCTAATCACCCGGCTGATCCACTTGATGCAAAAAACCTCGTTGACTTACAAAAGCGCGTGCTCGAAGTGGGTGCAGATATTGGACTGGCTTTTGATGGTGACGCTGACCGTGTTTTCTTAATTGATGAAAAGGCGCAGCCGATCTCTGGTTCAACTACTACGGCGATGGTTGCTACCGCGATGCTGAGAAAGAATCCAGGCGCCACAATCCTCTATAACTTGATCTGTTCAAAGTCGGTTCCAGCCGTTATTGCTGAAGGCGGCGGAACAGCCGTAAGGACTCGCGTGGGTCACAGTTACATCAAGCAACAAATGGCCGAAACCGGTGCAGTATTCGGCGGAGAACACTCGGGTCACTACTACTACCGCGACAATTACCGTGCAGATTCAGGCATCATCACGGCAATGGTTGTGTTGCAACTACTAAGCGAGTCCAACGTCGCGCTCTCTGAGCTAGTCGCCCCTTTCAACCGGTTCGCCGCGTCTGGGGAAATTAACACCGTGGTTGCTAGCCCAGCTGACAGCGTGGCAGTAATTGCTCAGAAGCTAAAGGAACAGGGCGTTAGCGTTGACATGCTTGACGGAATGACTGCGGATTATGGAACATGGTGGTTCAACCTACGTCCTTCGAATACCGAGCCCCTACTACGTCTTAATGTTGAAGCACCGAATGAAAAAGAATGTCAACAACGTGTTGATGAAGTTTTACAAATGATCAAAGAGGTTTGACCAATGGCACTAGATAGTTTCCTTCTTGAAGTACTCGAAGACCCAACTGATCACGGAACACTTATCTACATTGAGAGCGCCAGTGTTCTTTACAACCCTCGCAAAAAGATTGCTTATGAAGTGCGCGGAGCGATTCCAGTGCTGCTTCCTGACGAATCTCGCCCAGCTACTGATGCTGAGCACAACGCGTGGACCAGCGACGCCACTGGCGTAACGACCGGTCGTTAGTTCTTCGTCACCTTAAGTGGGACCGTCTTCGGGCCCCAAATAGCTAGACGTCCGTGCTTCCACGTTGGTGAAGCATCCGGTGTCACTTCTGACCATGTTTCAACGAACACCTGTAATGCCTCTTGGAGTTCTGCTCGAGCAAGCGCTGCACCCAGACAGTGGTGAATGCCGCTCGAGAAAGTCAAGTGGTTTCGCGCATCAGGCCTTGTGACGTCAAAGTCATCAGCAGTGTCAAATTCACTAGCGTCACGATTCGCTGACGAAAGAGAGAATGTAATCAATTGACCCGGTGAGAAAATAACATCACGGTATTCGAACTCCTCAGCGACTTGGCGAATAACGGTGCGAATTGGATTCACGTATCGAAGAGATTCTTCAACGGTGTTGGCAATCAATTCTTTATCGTTTCGAAGTTGGCTCCAAGTTTCTGGACGCTCCGCCAGAAGTGAAATCATGATGCCGAGTTGGTTTCTCGTGGTGTCGGTTCCCGCGGCAATCATTCCTTGAACCAGGCCCACGAGTTCGTCTGTTGAGAGTCGGTCACCCTCTTCTTCAACTTGGATGAGTGCACTCAGCAGGTCGTTACCGAGGTTGGCTCTGCGCTCTTCGATGAGGTTGAGACAGTAGCTACGAAAGTCGCCCATCGCGTCAACGAATTCCTGTTCACGTCCAATGATGAGGGGAGACCATCTAATGAAGAGCAGATCTGCCCAGTAGCTAAAGAGGTCCCAGTCTTTTTCTGCCACACCAACTTGGTGACAAATAACAGCGATGGGGTACTCATTAAAGGCTACTTGAAACTCAAACGATGCCGTGTCGCCAGATTCGTGAACTTTTCCCAGGACGTTTTGCACGTAGTCACGCATGAATGGACGAAGCTCATCAATAGCTTTTGCGGAGAACGGGCGAGCAACGAGTCTACGAAGGCGATTGTGATCTTCGCCCTCAGCGCTCAAAATTCCATTGCTGTCATCGAGCTGGTCTAGGGCCGTGCCCGTTCCAGCAATCAGCTTTCCAACGAGTTGTGATGCTTGGTGAAGGCGTCGTTCACGCAGCAATGAAATTGAATCTTCATGGGTTACGACGCTGTAGCCAAAACTGGTTTTTCCAATCCAGTTTTGGCTACGTTGCCGTGCAACTTCTTCGAGGTATTCCTCGCGTGAAGGGTTGTCGCTTAAGTCTTTGGCTTCAGCTAGGGCTAAATCCTCGACCCGCGTTGCCATTAGTTCAGGCGCTCAACGATCATTGCCATTCCTTGGCCACCACCGACGCACATAGTTTCCATTCCGAAACGCTTGCCTGAGTCTTCAAGGGAGTTGATGAGTGTGGTCATGATGCGAGCACCAGTCATTCCAAATGGGTGACCAAGAGCAATTCCACCACCGCGGATGTTTAGCTTCTCCATAGGGATTCCGAGGTGCTTGGCACTTGGAAGAACCTGAGCAGCGAACGCTTCGTTGATTTCAACGAGATCGATCTGGTCAATTGTCATGCCCGCACGCTTAAGTGCCTGACGGCAAGCTTCGATTGGACCGAGTCCCATGATTTCTGGGTTGAGGCCAGAAACACCTGAAGCAACAATGCGAGCAAGTGGCTTGAGTCCAAGCTCCTTGGCGCGAGTGTCGCTCATTACAACTACTGCTGCGGCACCATCGTTAAGTGG
>DAIQPM010000010.1:0-3636 GCA_036787355.1 Acidimicrobiales bacterium | reverse complement strand
GGAGCGAGTGAAGAAAGCTTCTCAAGTGTGGTTCCTGCACGTGGGCCATCATCCTTTGAGATAACAGTTCCGTCAGGAAGCGTTACTGGAATGATTTCACGACTGAAGAAACCATTGTCCTGGTGCTGAACGGCAAGTTCTTGGCTTCGAACAGCGAACTCGTCCATCTCTAGACGAGAAACACCCTCTTGCTCAACAACGTTTTCTGCTGTTTGTCCCATAGCGATGTAAATGTCAGGAAGTCCAGCTGCAGGCTTCCAAGGCTCAGTTACTTTTGCTGAACGAGTTTCAGTGCGAGCAAGGGCGTCTGCGAACACAGGGTTCATAGCCTTACCACTGTCTGATGCGCCTGAGCCGAAACGTGAAACAGTTTCAACACCAGCAGCGATGAATACGTCACCTTCGCCAGAGCGAATTGCGTGTGCCGCCATGCGAATGGTCTGAAGTGATGAAGAGCAGTAACGGTTAACAGTTACTCCAGGAACGTTGTCGAGTCCGGCGAGAATTGCAGAAACACGCGCAATGTTGAAGCCTGCTTCACCAGCTGGCTGTCCGCAACCAAGGATGAGGTCTTCAACAGTATTGGGGTCGAGTTGTGGAACTTTCTTAAGCACTTCGCGCACAACAAGTGCGGTGAGGTCATCTGGACGCATGTCAACGAGTGAACCTTTAAAGGCTCGACCAATTGGGGTACGACCGGTGGCGACGATTACGGCTTCTGGCATGGGGGCTCCTCCTAAAGAGTTACTAATTGGCAACTCGTAGGAGCATACTTAATGCGAAGGGGTGGGTGTGGCTACGAAAGCTTAAGGGGGCCAGCGTCTTCAAAACCTTGGCGAATACCCTGACCAGCGCGCTGGCGGAGCTGTTCTGGATCAAAGAGCATCCAGTAGGCGTTGCGAGCGTGGCTGCGAGAACGGTTCTCAAATACTGAAGCCAGAATCGCTGGGTCACTGGCCTCATCTTCGTGGACGAATACTTCGAGAATCGGAGTAGACGTAAGTAATTGTGCCTGCATAATCCCGAGGGCTGCTTCGTGAGCACATTGCTTGTCAATTGCTGCGCTGCCCGGCATTCCGAGTGCGACGACGATTGAGCAACCATCTTGTTCGATCAAGTTCTTCGCGGCAACTGCCAAGTCCTTGAATCCTGGGACAGTTTTGGCAATGACTTTAAACGTCTCGTTGTACCCGGGGCACTCGCTGAGTTCAGCAATAGCAGCGCCACCCATGTTGTATCTGGCGAACATGGTGTCCACCACGCCGATTTTTACAACCTTTGATTGTTTGTTCTTTTTAGCCACGACACTCCGTTCTTGGATTCAGTCTAGAGAAAGATTCAAACCGACAACCCAGGGGTTTTGCTGGCCTCTAGAGTGGCTCTTGAGGAAAGGAGCCCCAATGGCCTGGGACTTTCAGACAGATCCAGCGTTCGAGGAAAAGCTTGCGTGGATGCGCACGTTTGTAAAGGAAGAAATTTTTCCGATTGAGACGCTAAAAATAAATCGCGAGCAGCTGATGCAGGTCATCAAGCCCTTGCAAGAAGAAGTAAAGAAGCGTGGCCTATGGGCAGCTCACCTTCCACCAGCACTCGGGGGAATGGGATTCGGTCAATTAGAGCTCGGACTCATGCACGAAATTCTTGGACAGTCACCATATGGTCCAGTTGTATTTGGAAACAATGCACCAGACAGTGGTAACGCTGAACTGCTTGCTGCGGCAATGGAGATGACTGGTCGCGAAGACATTCGTGAGCGCTGGTTGAACCCACTTCTCAATGGTGAAATCCGTTCGGGCTTTTCAATGACCGAGCCAAACACTGCAGGCTCTGACCCACGACTACTTGTTACTCGCGCAGAAAAAGACGGCGAAGAGTGGGTCATCAATGGTCGCAAGTGGTACACCACGAATGGTTCTGTTGCCAACATTTTGATTCTTATGGCCGTCACAAACCCTGACGTTCACCCATACCAAGGATCTTCAATGTTTGTTGTTCCGGTTGACACACCGGGTCTAACAATTCTTCGCGACGTTGGATCAATGGACGATCCTGAAGTTACCTACGGACGATTCGGCAACCACGCAGAAATCCTTTATGAGGATGTTCGCATTCCTGCCGACCACCTTGTCGGTCCAGAAGGATCTGGATTCTTGCTCGCACAGACTCGCCTTGGGCCAGGTCGCATTCACCACTGCATGCGCTGGCTCGGACAGTCACAGCGCGCATTTGACATGATGTGTGAGCGCGCGCTAAGTCGCTTCACCCACGGCTCACTTCTTGCTGACAAGCAAACAGTGCAGAACTGGATTGCTGATTCGAAGGCTGAAATGCACGCTGCTCGACTAATGACACTTCACGCAGCTTGGAAGATGGACCAAGTTGGAGCGTCCCAGTCACGTGACGAAATTGCGATGATCAAGTACTACGGCGCAACAGTTCTACACAATGTTGTGGACCGAGCATTGCAGGTGCACGGATCACTCGGCTACTCATCAGATATGCCAATCGAAGGTATGTACCGTGCTGCCCGTGCCGCACGAATCTATGACGGTCCAGACGAAGTGCACAAGCAAACAGTTGCGCGTCACGTTCTTAAGGAATACACCGCCTCTGAGATTCCTACGGACCACGTACCGACGAGAGCAGCTGCAGCTCAGGTGAAGTACGCAGACATGCTCAAAAAGCTAGGCGTTACTCAGTCTTAACGAGGAGCTAGTCCCTTGACGGCGTCTTTAACATCGACGCCGACAGGAACTATGGCCAAAGTAGGGATCTGGATGCCATTGTCGATGAACTGTTGAATGTGCTCACGACACTTGTCGTACGAGCCATGGATAATCAGCTCATCACATACTGAGTCTGGAATTAACTCGTTCGCTAGTTTGCGGTCACCTGCAGCCCAGGCATCCCACATTGGCTTCAAGATTTCTTCTCGTCCAAGCCATTTGTGAAATTCTGCGTACGTCGAAACGGTGAGATACGAAGAGATCATTCGGCGAGCAATGAAGCGTGCCGTGTCGGCGTCCTCTGTAGGAATAACAAAGAGTCGTGCGGCGATTGTCTTTCCAGGACCTACTTCGGCGACACACTTCTTCACGTCTTCCGCAGACAACCAGTTAAGAATCGCACCATCTGCTTCACTACCAGCAAGCTTCAACATTCGTGGGCGAAGTGCACCCAAGAGAATTGGTGGTCGGTGGGTAATGGGACGAGAAATTTTGAAACCATGAATTTCGAACGTGTCGTAGACGTGGTCTATCTTTTCGCCGTCAAGTGCGCGCTTTAAGAAATCAAGTACATCACGAGTACGTGAATACGGCTTGTCGAACTCAATGCCATTCCATCGCTGCACTACAGGCATTGAAGAAGATCCGAGTCCTACGGTGAAACGCCCGCCAGACGCTTCGGCGAGTGAAGCAATGCTCATTGCAAGGAGTCCAGCGCCACGCGTGTACGCCGGAAGTACGGCTACACCTAGGTTGAGTCGTGACTCCCACGCAGCCGCAAGGGTAAGCGGAGTGAAACCATCGGTTCCGTCAACTTCTGCTGTCCAGACATCGGTGTAACCAATGTCAGCAAGCATGTGGAACCACTCTTTGTGTTCTGGAAGAGTGACGCCGTCAAATGGGATTGTTA
>DAIQPM010000075.1:0-5419 GCA_036787355.1 Acidimicrobiales bacterium | reverse complement strand
TAGCGAAACTTCGCCGCAAGGGTGTTGACCTACTGGTTGTAAATGATGTGGCTGCTCCAGGGGCTGGCTTCGAACATGGGACTAACGAGGTGACCTTGCTAGGACGTGACGAAGTTGCAACAACTGTGTCGCTTAGGTCGAAAGATGCCATTTCTCTTGAGATATTGACTAGGGTGGCTTCATTGTTAACTCAAGGAGACTTATGAGCGACCGTACCCTCTTTACCTCAGAATCGGTAACAGAAGGCCACCCGGACAAGATTGCCGACCAAGTCTCTGACTCAGTCCTTGACGCAATCCTGACTCAGGACCCTATGGCACGTGTGGCCTGCGAAACGCTTCTTACAACTGGACTCTGCGTTGTGGCTGGTGAAATCACGACGACCGCAAACGTTGACTTCCAGAGCGTTGCTCGAAAGACAATCCTCGACATTGGCTACGACGATGGCGCCAAGGGGTTCGATGGAAAGAACTGCGCAGTTCTTGTTTCAATTGATCGCCAAAGCCCAGACATTGCTGGAGGCGTTGACGTTGCCCTTGAGCAGCGTTCTGGTTCTGGTGGCGAAGATGAGCTCAACTCACTTGGTGCTGGTGACCAAGGAATGATGTTCGGCTACGCCTGCAGCGACAACGAAGACCACATGCCACTGCCTATTTGGCTAGCTCACCGTCTTTCAATGCGCCTTTCACAAGTTCGCCGCTCGGGACAAGTTGAATACCTTCGCCCAGACGGAAAGACTCAAGTAACCATTGGTTACGAAAACGGCAAGCCCGTTTCTGTTGACACTGTTCTTATTTCTACCCAGCACGCTGATGGACACTCGCAGCAAGCAATTCAAGCGGACCTCATGGAACACGTGATTAAGCCAATGCTTCCAGGAGAGCTTGACACCAGCAACATGAAGATCTTCGTAAACCCATCGGGCAAGTTTGTACTCGGTGGCCCACACGCCGACACGGGTCTTACTGGTCGAAAGATCATTGTTGACACCTACGGTGGAATGGCTCGCCACGGTGGAGGAGCGTTCTCAGGAAAAGACCCATCAAAGGTTGACCGTTCAGCTGCTTACGCTGCGCGCTGGGTTGCTAAGCACGTTGTTGCTTCTGGTGCTGCAGAGCGCTGCGAAGTGCAGGTTGCCTACGCCATTGGTGTTGCTCGTCCAGTTTCAGTTCTCGTAGAAACCTTCGGCACCGAAAAGGTGGACCGCGCTCGCATTGCTAAGGCCGTTGACTCAATCTTTGACCTTCGACCTGCTGCGATCATTCGAGACCTCGAACTTCGTCGTCCTATCTATCAGCGCACTGCTGCGTACGGACACTTCGGGCGCAAGGAACAGGGCTTCACGTGGGAACAGACTCCACGCGTTGACGATCTGCGCCGCGAACTGTCGCTGTAACCGTGAGCGCTCCGCGCGCGGTACGAATCATTACTGACGTAGCGGCGGTTGACCGTCCCTTTGACTACCTCGTCACAGAAAAAACTGCACAAGTCGCTATTGGCGACCGTGTTCGAGTTGATTTCAATAACCGTTCTGTTCGCGGTTGGGTTATTGACGAAGTTGAAGTTGACCGTGAATTAAAGCCACTCACCAAGTGGCTCGGATACGGACCGCCTCCTTCGCTGCTCGCATTGCTCAACTGGGCGAGCGTCCGGTGGTACAGCCCGGTTTCTCGTTTCCTTATTTCCACGTCACCGAAGCGACTGATTACTTCGCTTCCTGTCGCTCCAAAGAAATCTCCACTGAGTGCAGCTGCGTCGCAGTCAGCACTTCGAATTGCTCCAGGGGTTATTCAAGTTTCTCCAACAACAGATCCGCTTGCACTTATTCTTGGTGCGTATGAAGACTCTCTTTCTCGTGAAGGGTCGCTGCTCGTACTTGTGCCAACTGAATCGTGGGCGAGTCGACTGAGGGGAAGGCTCGAACAACGCGGATGCGCTGTAGCGAGTGGTGAAAATGAATGGGACCGAATGCGAAGTGGCTGGCCAGTAGTTGTTGGTGCCCGCGGAACTGCACTGGCTCCAGTTCCTAAGGTCAGTGGCGCAGTCATCATTGACGCCGACGATGAGTCCTACCGCTCTGAAGCGGCCCCAACGTGGGACGCATTAACAATGCTTCGTGAACGCTGCGCTCGAGACAATGCTCCATTGTGGGCAACATCGTGCCTCCCTTCACCGGTACTGGTTAATTCATGCCCATTCGAAATAACTGATGACATCACTACCGGATGGCCGAGCATCCAGATAATCGACCGACGAAATAGTGACCCTCGCGACGGCGTTCTCTCGAGAGAATCAGTCGATGCTGCACACAAAGCTCTCTCCAGCGACGAGCCAGTTGCGGTGGTTGTAGTACTGCAGCGACTTGGAACCGGCAAGCTATTTGTCTGCCAGAAATGTGGCGAACTTGCCAGGTGCCCTAAGTGTTCACAGGGCGAAGAAGAAGTGGGTGAGTTCTTGTCGTGCGCTGATCGTCACGAAATGCGCGGGAACTTCTGTCTTCACTGTGGAGCAACAAATTTAAAGCGAGTACGAACAGGAGTCACTACCTTGGCTCGCGACGTTGCGGCTCAGTTATCCCAAGACGTAACTGAAATAACTGGAGCTTCTGATCTCGAGGGATCGCTGCACCGCGTAGTTGTCGGAACTGAAGCAGTGTGGCAGAGAGTTAGACACTGTGGCGTTGTTATCTTTGTTGACTTTGACCAGTATCTCCTTGCTCCGAGAGACTCTGCTCGAAGAAGCGCACTTAATGCTGTTGCTAAAGCGGGGCGACTGGTGGGGTCACGAAAAGATGCCAAGGGCGAAGTAGTCCTGCAAACCAGAAGAAGCCAGGACATTGTTCTTCGCTCGTTGCAGTCACTCGACTTCACGGAGCTCATGAAAGAAGATGACCTTGATAGTCAGGTTCTAAAGCTTCCACCGTACGGTGCGGTTGCAAGTGTGAGCGGAGAGAGTGCAGAGGCGTTTGTAAAAGAATTCTCAGATCCACGTGTGACTATTCACCAGAGTGGCGACATGTTCGAACTCAGATCTGAATCCTTCGATGTTCTTTGTAATGTGCTTAAAGAAGTTGAGCGTCCGAGTGGCAAATTTAGGGTTGCTGTTAAGTAATTCTTTTCTTGTGACGTTGTACCTAAGAAAATCATCTCTTTAGATTCCTTTTTGTTCCTATTTTTGAATTAGTAGTTCAAGTTCAAAGGAGGATCAATGGGTTTGTTTCTTGTATGGGTTCCATGTGCACTTGCATTTTTCGGAATTGGTTGGTTTGTACAGCAAGTATCAAAGTTTGAAAGCCAAAAACTTGCTCGTGAAGCCGCAGAGGATGCTGCGTTAGGCGCCGTCCATCATGGCGCTAACGAATTCCTAAATGCGCAAAAGACGCTAGAGCACATTTAATTCAATCGACGACCTCGTGGGCCTGCTCCCTCACTAGTGCGGCCTGCGAGGTATCGTTGAGCGGTGAGCTTGCTTCCTATTCGTACCCATGGTGACCCCGTTCTGAGCACTCCTACCCAGGAGATTAAGAATATTGATGGTCGTATTGCCGCCCTGGCGCAGTCAATGCTCGAAACTATGTACGCCGCTCCCGGCGTAGGTCTTGCTGCCAACCAAATTGGTGTTTCTCAGCGAATCTTTGTGTACGACGATGGCAATGGGCCAGGGGTTGTTATCAATCCTCAAATTATTGAGAAGAGTGGTGAGTACCACTTCGAAGAAGGATGTCTCTCTGTGCCAGGTCACAGTTGGGAAATTGTTCGCCCTAACAAAGTCCACCTCGTAGGTTTAGACCTTGATGGCAATGAACTGGACATTGAAGCAGACCAATACCTGGGTCGAATCTTTCAACACGAAACTGACCACCTTGATGGCTTCTTGTTGATTGACCGACTTGATCCTCCTGAACTTCAGCAAAAGGTCAAGAAGATGCTTCGAAAGCAGCACATTGAAATAGATAGTGCTTCTAAAGACTCTCAACGCAACATCTTTGGTAAATAATGCGCATTGCGTTTCTTGGTACGCCAGCTCCAGCGGTGCCAACACTTAGAGCGCTCGTTGCAAATGGCCACGACGTTGTTCTCGTAGTTACACGTCCTGATAAAAAACGTGGTCGTGGTGGCGAACTATCTCCAAGCCCGGTGAAAGCAGCGGCACTTGAACTTGGACTCAACGTCTCTCACACTTTGAAAGATCTCTACGACGTTGATGCAGAACTCGGCGTGGTCGTTGCCTACGGCGCAATGATCCCTGCTGCGATGCTCGAAGTCGTGCCAATGCTGAATGTGCACTTCTCGTTACTTCCAAGATGGAGGGGAGCAGCTCCAGTTGAGCGCGCGATACTGAGCGGCGACAAAGAAACGGGCGTCTGCATTATGACGCTTGAAGAAGCGCTCGACACCGGTCCGGTGCACCTAGAGCAACGAATCTCAATTGGTGAAAAGACTTCGAGTGAACTCTTGGAAGAGCTTTCAATTCTCGGTGCGAAGGCACTGTGTGAAGTTGTTGGGTCAGAACAATTGTTGAAGAACGCAGATCCTCAAGTTGGTGAGCCAACGTATGCCGAGAAACTGAGTAGCGAAACTTTTAATTTGAAGAACACCGAGAGCGCCACGCAACTTGCTCGGATAGTTCGATTAGGTCGTGCCTTTACTTTCATTGGTGAGCGTCGTTTCAAGGTTCTTGAAGCTCACACACTTGAGCACCAAGGTGAGCCCGGAACATTCACTGTGATCGATGGGACACCTGCTCTTGTCACATCTGAAGGGGCGTTAGCGCTCGACGTGGTCCAACCAGAGGGCTCAAAGTCAATGGCTGGCTCTGCTTGGTGGCTTGGCGCACACCTAGAGCCGTCGTCAGCCCATTGGGGCTAAGCCCTAGGCTAGGAACGTGACTTTCGTTGACGCCGGCCCCGTAGGAGCATTTCGAATAACGCCTTCAATCCTCGCGGCAGATTTCGGTGTGCTTGCACAAGAAGTCAAAACAATTGAGAGCGAATCTGACTGGTTGCACGTAGACGTAATGGACGGACACTTCGTTCCAAACATTTCATTTGGCCCTCCAGTTATCACTTCACTTCGTAAATACAGCACCAAGTTCTTTGATTGTCACTTAATGATTCAAGAGCCGAGTCAATACTTTGAAGCCTTAAAGAAAGCCGGTGCCGATAGTTGCACTGTGCACTACGAGGTCGGAAAAACTGCCGAGCACATTAAGAATGCTCGAGCCCTTGGACTTCGAGTTGGTGTTTCGGTTAATCCCGACACGCCATTTGAAAAAATGGAGCCATTTCTTGGCGACATTGACCTGATTCTCATCATGTCGGTCTTTCCTGGATTCGGCGGCCAGTCATTTATCTCTGAAGTACTACCGAAGGTTGAACGAGCTCGCAAACTGATTGATGAAAACAATCTTCAGTGCGACC
>DAIQPM010000074.1:0-5511 GCA_036787355.1 Acidimicrobiales bacterium | reverse complement strand
GACATTGATTTCTTCGATTTCGAATTTTGTGAGTAGTCCGAGCCCCCACGTTCCAGGCTCAAGAGTTACGTTTTGTCGATTTTTGATTTGAATCTTTTTTAGATCTCTCACTTCTCGGTAGTAGAGACCTCGCTCAGCACTGAAGTGGGCGAGCAGCGGCTGCCAAGATTTTTTCCCAGTCCCAGTACTTACGCGCTCAGCCCTTGTAAGGGGAGCGAAGGCTCCCTTCATTGAGAGATCTCTTTCAAAGTCCGCGAAAAAGTCGGGTCCATTGTCCCCACGCCACATTTCAGGGCAGATGAGGATGTCTGGACGCAGGGAGACGGCATGTTCGTAAGCCGAAGTGGCTCGGCCCCAGCCATCGACGCCTGCGTGAAGGTTAAATGTCGCTACACGCACTCCAAAACCCTACGCTCTCTACGCTCCATGTGTAAGGCTCTAAGGGTGGAATCCGTCAATGTCACCTTTGGTCACCGCCTCTGGTGGGTCGATGCTTTCACGGGCGAAGGAGCTCGTGGGAACCCGGCTGTAGTGGTCTTGCTCGAAAGACCAGTTCCGGATGCCGAGTTACAACAAATCGCCTTTGAGCTCGGAGTTTCCGAGACAGCATTTCTTCGCAGATCTGGTGACCAGTGGTCACTTCGCTGGTTCACGCCATCGGTCGAAGTAGATCTCTGTGGTCACGCAACACTTGCAACACTGCACGTTTTGCTAAACGAACTCGGAGTTCCTGGTGGAGAGTTTTATTTCCAAACTCGTTCAGGGGTGCTTTCAGGTCGCAGGCTTCGTGAAGGATTGCTCGGCATTGACCTTCCTCGCTCCTACATTGAACCAGTAGATCCAAAGGTTCTTGGTGGCGCACTTGGACCAGTGAGTGAAGCCTTTCAAGCCGGAGCTTCGAGCCTCGTTGCAATTGTGCAGGACTACGAAACACTCTGCAGCCTCGATGTTGATCCAATGAGTCTTTTCCTGATTCCGGCTTCGCTCATCATTGCTGCATGCGTTGGCGGCCCTGATGCCGATGTTTCCGTACGAGTCTTTGCTCCTCGGCTTGGTCTCGCAGAAGATCCAGTAACTGGAAGTGCAATGTGTGCAATCGCTCCGTGGTGGGTTGACAAAACTGGTTCGCCAACACTCACCGTTCGACAAGCCTCCGCACGAGGCGGGGTGATGTATTCGCGTTTGTTTGAAAAGAATGTTGAAGTAGCGGGAATGACTAGGACATTCTTTGGTGGCGAGCTACGTCAATGAGCGAGAAAACTTTAGGTCCAGGTGAGCACACTCGAGTTGTTCGTCTGCCTAAGAAGGCGAATTACGACGAGAAAGTAATTCATTCAATTCTTGATGAAGCGCGCATGTGCCACGTTGCGGGAGTCGTTGGTGGCAAAGCAATGGCGCTTCCTACTCTTCATGCTCGCCAGGGCTCAACCTTGTACTTACACGGCAGTCAGTCGAACGCGATTATGAAATCTGTTCTTCAATCTGGCGAAGCATTCGTAACGGTGACGCACTACGACGGGCTACGGCTCGCACGTAGTGGTTTCGAGTCATCAATTGCGTACCGCTCAGTGGTCGTCTTTGGTCCCGTTTCAGAAGTCACCGACCTGGAAGAGAAGCGCGCTTGTCTCGACATGTTTGTCGACGCAATTCTTCCGGGCAGAGCTGGTGAAGTGCGTCCTATGAACGAGCGTGAACTGAATCTGACTTTTATTGTTGCGGTTGAAATCAACGAGGCATCTGCAAAAATCTCAGCTGGCCCTACCGATGACTTTGAGTATGACATTGACCTGCCAATTTGGGCCGGTGTAGTTCCTTCGAAGTTGGTCTTCACCGACCCAGTGCCAAACACCGACGGGGCAATGGCTGCAGGCGACATTGACCTTCCAGCGTCTGTACGCCGATTACTTGAAGGACAGTAATGACTACTGCTGAAGAACTGCGTTCAGAAATCTTGTTGATTAATCCCGTTGACGAGCGAGAGAAGAGCTCAATTGTCCAGACGCTTGATCGCCTCACTTGGGACGGCGATCTTTTTGACGAGGAAGCTAATGATCACCACATAACGGCATCTACGTTTGTGGTTTCTGAACGAGGTGTCATTTTGCACCTACACCGCAAGCTTCAAATTTGGGTTCAGCCTGGTGGACACGTCGATGCAGGTGAGAGCACGCTGCAAGCAGCACTTCGAGAGACCCTGGAAGAAACTGGACTCGCTGCTCGCCACTGTGATCCTCCGGTCTTGTTTCACGTTGATGTTCACCCGGGACCTCGTGGCCACACGCACTACGACCTCCGCTACATTCTCCTGAGCGCTCCTGATGATCCGAGCCCACCGGAGGGCGAAAGCCCCGAGGTGTACTGGTTTGACTTTGCTGTGGCCCAGGAGCGCTGTGAGCCAGCACTAGCGCCCGCTCTAGGCAAACTGGGCGAGTGGTACCGCTTAGAACGTGGCAAACTGACTACGTGAGCGACACCACAACACTTCGAGCTCTCATGGAAGCAGATCGATGGGTTGAGCGCGTTGTTGCTCAGCGCAATCACTTACCCGAAATGGCAGAGCTCGCGACATTAGAAGAAGAGCTCCGCTCACTCGTTGCTGCTCTTAAGCAGGCCCAAGTTGATCAAGCACCGATGCAAAAGAAATACTCGGAGCATCAAGACGCAGCTGAGAAGCTGCGCAAACGTGCTCACGACATTCAAACGAAACTCGATAGTTCGACAGCGAATGCTCGAGAACTTAGTGCACTGCAGAGCGAAATTGAGCATGTTCGTGAACTTCTCTCTAAGGCAGAAGACCTCGAGCTTGAGACATTCCTTGAATTAGAACCTCTCGACCAAGCAATTGAGACCATTAAAGCGGCGGCACAACCAAAGATGGAACGTCGCGCAGAACTACAAGCTCAGATAACTAGTCTTCAAGCGACTTTGGATGAAGAAATTGTGTCACTGCGTTCTTCCAGAGAAGCGTGTGCTCTTCAAGTGCCATCGGAACTTCTTAAGACCTATGAAGCGGCGCACAAACGTGTGGGCATCTCTGGCGCTGCCCAGGTTGATAACGCTCGATGTGATGGATGTCGCATTGAACTTTCACCGCTTGATTTTGATCGCTGGAAAGCGCAGCCGGCCGAATCGTTTATGCCATGTCCTGAGTGCGGACGATTGCTCCTGCCGTGATAATCCTTATTCGCCATGGGCAAACTACAACGAACGCTCAAAACCTTCTGGTGGGAAGAAGCGACCCCGAACTTACCGAGCTTGGTGAAAGCCAAGCTCGAGCGCTTGCTCCTTTTCTTACCAATGTGAAAGAAGTGTGGACTTCGCCACTCCAGCGTGCTCGAAATACCGCAGCTCTCGCCATGCCACACCTTGAAGCAAAAATCAACGAAGACTTTATTGAAGTTGACTACGGCACACTTGATGGAAGCCCCCTCAGTGTTGTAACCCCTGAGGACTGGAAGACTTTCGAAAGCGACACGACATTTGCATTAGGAGGCGGCGAGTCATTGGCTTCTGTGGACGAGAGAGTTCACGCGCAGCTCAATGCATTGCTCGAAGATGAGACCAGCTTGCTCCACAATCCTCGCCACCACCTGGCAATCGTGAGTCACGTGTCTCCAATTAAGTCAGCTGTTGGATGGTCGCTTGGTGCTGACAGCTCTCTCGCGTTTAGAACGCAGCTTCATAATGGTTCAATGACGCAAGTATTTGTGCGCCGAAAGACTCCGTTGCTGGTTCACTTCAATATGCTGCCTGAGCCTCGTTAACGAAGAGCAAGGTAAACCGCACAGAAGTGCAGACCCGCCCCAACAATGGTGAGCGAGTGGAAAAGTTCATGGTAGCCAAATACACGTGGTGACAGCTTCGGTCGCTTTGTCCCGTAGAACACTGCTCCGAGTGAATACGCAATTCCGCCAGCGACCACTAAGAAAAAAACAGTTGGTCCACCGCCACGGTAAATCTGAGGCATAACGCCAACTGCCGCCCAGCCAACTACCAGGTAGGGAAGTGTGTTCACCCATTTAGGTGTGTCGAGGGCGAGTTGGCGAATCGTAATACCAATCACCGCACCTGATCCAATAACAATTAAAAGAACCATTCGAATGGTGCCGTGCATGGTGAGCCCCGAAATAGCAGCGTAACTGCCAGTGATGGCAAGAAAAATAGTTGAATGATCGGCACGTCTCCACGCACGTCGCTTTGATGGTGACCAATTGACTCGATGAAAAAGTGCACTCGTTGTCATCATCGAAGCAACGCCGAGAATAAAACAACTAACCCAAATAACTTGTGTCCAGTTTTGAGCTCTAGAAATGAGCAATGGGGAAGTTCCAAGAAGTACAAAAACTCCGACTAAATGAATCCAACCTCGTAGGAGCGGCTTCGTTGGTTGCGGTGCTTCAGCAAGATTCGTGGTTTCATTCATGAAACCACCCTAGGGTCCTTACACAACGAAGTCCGTCTGCTCAAATGAGCAGACGGACCAGCGTGTTTGGCTCCCCCAGCCAATACTTAGAAATTAATGGTTCAAGACAAAGTAAGGTAATTCAAACGCCTTGCAAACATGGGTTTGTGAGCATATTCACATGGAGTTGTTATGAAAGAACGCACACTTGGACAGGGACTGAAGGTTTCGGCGCAGGGACTTGGCTGCATGGGAATGAGCGAGTTCTACGGCGTTGGTGACGATGTTGAATCAATCGCCACTATTCATGAAGCACTCGATCTTGGCGTTACATTCATCGACACCGCTGATATGTACGGCCCATATAAGAACGAAGTACTCGTTGGAAAAGCAATAGCAGATCGTCGTGACAGCGTTGTTCTTGCAACAAAGTTTGGAAATCAACGTGGCGATGATGGCTCATTCCTCGGAGTAAACGGAAAGCCCGAATACGTTCTGAAGAGTTGCGATGATTCACTACAGCGACTCGGTGTTGACTACATCGACCTCTACTACCAGCACCGTGTTGATCGCACCGTTCCCATTGAAGAGACCTGGGGAGCAATGAAGTCACTCGTGGAAGCTGGCAAAGTTCGTTACCTCGGGATTTCAGAAGCTTCGCCGCAGACAATCGAGAAAGCACACGCGGTGCATCCCATGTCAGCGGTGCAGAGTGAATATTCACTTTGGACTCGCGACCCCGAAGATGGCGTTCTCGCCATGTGTCGCAAGCTCGGTATCGGCTTTGTTGCCTACAGCCCGCTTGGTCGTGGTTTCTTAACTAATGATGTTGACTCTGTTGGTACGGGCGAAAAAGACTTTCGAAAGATGTACCCACGATTCAGCGGTGAAGCTCGAGATGAAAATAAAAAACTTGTGATGGCCATGGATCACATCGCGTCTGAGAAAGGTGTCACTCTGGCGCAGTTGTCGCTGGCTTGGGTTTTAGCCAAGGGGGAGGACATCGTGCCAATTCCTGGAACGAAGCGTCGCAAGTGGCTGCGCGAAAATGTTGGCGCACTTGAAGTTGTTCTCTCCAACGATGAGGTAACTGCGCTCGAAGCGGCCGT
>DAIQPM010000009.1:0-27040 GCA_036787355.1 Acidimicrobiales bacterium | reverse complement strand
AGAACCAAAAACAATGTCACCAACGTTGTAGCGAGGAGTCTTTGACTCAACAACCACTCCAGTTCCACTCGATCGGATAACTGCACCAATTTCAATTGGAGGCAAGTACCCAGGAGCATCGTTCATCCATGTGCGAATTGTTGGGTCAATAGAAAGCATGGCCACTTTAATGAGCGCTTCTCCGTCTTTACAGATAGGAATTTCAGACTCGATTAACTTGGTAGTTGCAGGCGTAATCATGCCGACCGGACGCTCTGCGAGGGTTACTTGACGATTGCTCATGGGAAATCTCCTTGTGTGTTTGTGCAACCTTAGAGGCTTATGATGGCCCTGTAGAAAGCCCTCAAAAAGTAAGGATTTACTATGGCTCGCAAAAGAAGTCTTCGTTCCCAGCTCTACCGTGACGCACGAATCCTCGGCAACATCGAAGCTGCTGCTCAAGGACCTGGTGCTTATGCCAAGCGAACTGTTCGTCGCAAGGTCTACAAGCAGACCAACAAAATCACTCGAAGCATTCTTCGGGGTTTCGGCCTTAGCCGTTAGGCCAGCGCGCAGTTCCGACCGTGAAGTAGCTCCAAGGCTTGGGGCCCTTGGCGTAACGCTGTCTAATAACTTCAACTTCGCAACCAGCATCTCGTAAAAGTGCAAGTGGGTCGCGAGTCAAGTTGCAGCCTCCAGCAATTTTTTGTTCGAAGCCATTAAGCCGATGTTGCCACTTAGCGACACTGGCGTCAGGTGAGATTCCGTGTTCTAGAAAGTGGAATGATGCACCAGGCTTAAGTACTCGTCGTATTTCACTGAGAACTTTCACTGGATCAGAAACGGTGCAGAGCGTAAATGTGCAGAGTGCTCCATCGCAAGAATTGTCGCTGAGTGGCAAGTCTTCGCCAACAAGTCCAACGCGCTCAATTTGAACATTGCTACCTGAAATTCGTTCCTTAGCCATTGTCGAAGCTTTTTCAGAAGGTTCAACCGCAAAGACTTTCTGCAGCTCTGGTGGATACAGTTCAACGTTGCGACCTGAACCAAAGCCAATTTCGACGATTTCGCCGTGCAGGCCAGCAACAGCCTTCTCGCGCCAGCGATTCATGTTCTTCGAACCACACGCCAAGTCCACAAGCTTCGGAACTACATTTTTTTCATACCAACCCATAGCCCGACACTAGTCACTGCGCCTTGAAGAAGAGGGTTGAAGATTTATTTTTACTTAATGGTGTTACGTTCTAATCATGAAACGCTTCCTAACTTCAGTAATTTCATTACTAACTTTCAGTGTCGCGCTGTCCTCATGTGCAGCTAGCGCTATGGGTTCAGGCAACAAATATGTTGATGCCCAGACAGGACTTACCTACTCGCTCTACAAACCCGTCAATACACTCGGACTAACTCAGAACAAGTTCCAACTACTGGTTTGCGGTGGAGGTGGCGAAGAGTGGGTCTACGTCAACTTTGTTAAGGGCACTAAGAAAATAGAAACAATGCAAACAATGTCAGGTGCACATTGTTCGAATCCTGGGCTGTCAGTCAAAATGCCAAGCGTGAAGGTAAATGGAATGAGTGCTTCAGTTTTTGTTTACTGTGATCCAACGAAGCCCAACGCGGCAAAGAATTGCAAAACGTCCGACATTGCAAAAGTTGGTGGTTATCTCATGATGACCCTGCCTGGGTATTACAAGATGAAGCCAACAACTATGCAGGTGCAAGTTTCAGCTGGGCTTACCTACGCTGACCTGCTGAGCGTCGCAAAGTCCATGACGCCGGCTTCAACGAAGCCCTCAAACTAGAAAAGTGCTTTCCAATCACTTTTTACGGTGATTGAAAAGCACTTCACTTGGTGGGCGCTGAGGGACTCGAACCCCCGACCTGCTGAGTGTAAATCAGCTGCTCTAGCCAACTGAGCTAAGCGCCCAAGGTGTACCAGCCTAGATGATTCCAGCACCCGTCGTAATCGCCAGTAATTCTGGTGTGGCACAAAAGATTGGATGGCGAACCGCCATTTCAGAAATGACTAATTCTTCGTTGTAATAATCTGCGTCCACCGCTCCCGCTTCACGAGCAATAAGTAGTCCCGCCAAATAGTCCCAAGGATTAAGTCCAGATTTTCCAGCGACACCAAAAATGTCGAGCGAACCGTCAGCGACGAGACAGATTTCAAGTGCCGCAGCTCCCAGCGCACGGTTCTGTGCCCATCCAAGATTTCTTGACGGAAATCCAGAAAAAGCAGCAATCGATTCTGACATCTCGGTCTGTCCACTTGGATGAATGGCAACGCCGTCACGAAATGCGCCGCCTCCCTTTTCTGCTTCGAAGAATGTTCCTGTTGCTTGATTCATTACGAGTCCGGCGACGAGTTCGTTACCTCTAAGAACCGCGAGGCTCGTAGCGAAGAATGGAACGCCGCGGTCACAGTTCGTAGAGCCGTCAATCGGGTCCACGACAACGGTCAGTTCACCGCTTCCTGTTACCCCAGACTCTTCGCTGACTACCCGGTACCCGGCACCAGTTAAGACTCGGACGGCAACTTCGTCGGCGGCAAGGTCGAGGTGATACTGCGTCTCTCTCAGTCCGGAATATCCTCGTCCACGGTGCGATTTGATTGCTTCGTTAATCTCTAACGAACACTGGCGAAGGGGTCCAAAAATTTCACTGGTCACACGTCCACGCTAGCGGTGAAGCCCACTAACCTGAGTGTCAATGGCCGCTATTGACGTTGCAGGATTCGTTGCAGATCTAAAGGACCATGCCGTTACTCATGGCTTCCACGTTCATGATGAGCGTCACTTCGTAGAGACCTATTCCCTCCGCCAGGCATGGGAAGTTGACCTGCACCCTGAAGAAGGCTGCGGTGGGCCAATCGACCTACACGTCGAGCTGGATGTCGATCCAAGGACTTTGCTCGCTTTTGAAGATGCAGTACTAGGCCTTCCAGAAGAACTTGACCCACCTGACGAATTTCATTTTCCACTAATGCTCACCTGGACGCTTCCTCCAATGCCTCAGAGCCCTGACCTCTTGCGTCTAGCTATTGACCTGGCTCCCGTCGGCGGTATGGACATGCCCCTTGAAGTGTCAGCGTCAGACTCATTCGCATCTCCCACAGAAACCAGTGAGCGACGAATTTCGATCATTGCCCACCGTGCTATTTCACTGAGCCAAGTTGCCAAAGGCGAAGATCCACTTTGCGAAATCTTTGAGAAGAGTCGAGGAATCAGCGACTTTCTCCTGCAGGCAGCCGACTCATGGCTCAGTTGAAATCAATTTCGCTGGCTAGCGCGATTCTCGTTGCGGGTTTAACACTCAGTGCATGTGGCTCAGGTGCAGCAGTTGCCAATGCCAGGCTCGCCTGCAAGCAAGTAGCTGTTGCTCTGGCGACGCAAAAGAAGAGTGAAGTACCGGGGCTTAGCACCGCTCAAGTAGATACCCTGCAGTCTCTGGCGCTAGCGCAACTTCAAAAAGCTTCATCATTTGCTGCAACGGCAACAACGTCTGATGGAAGTTGGAACACGCTGCAAACCGCAATCAATGAATCGAATCGAGTGCCGCTCAAATATCTGACGGCATCCCTGACAAGACTTTGTCAAGTTGCTAATTCAGATACACCGTATCTTTAGCTACGAGGGAAACGCTCGTACAACCACTCGAGTGAGTTTTCTTCGAGCATTGCATCTTCCCAGCCGTCGAGTTTGTCCTCGAGTGCTGCGAGTGAAGAGACTTTTCCAATAACAACAACTGTGAGGTCCTTGACCTCAGACTTAGAAACTAAAAAGTCCCCGAAGATGTCTTCTGAGATAAAGGCGTCGGGTTCAACCAGCAAATACAACTCGCCCGTTGCTTCTACCCACGAAAGTTCATATTCATTGTCAGCGGCGTCTGACCACTCAATACCGAATTCAAACTCTGCGCTTTCACGCCTCGCTTCGTTCTCTTCATAGAAGTCATCAATGTCCATAGCCACAGCCTAGAGCGAACTATGTGCGTTGTACAGGGCGCCTTAGTAGTTGTGACAAATGTCGTCTTACCAAGCGCTCCAAGCATTGCTGATCAGTGCGCGCATGGCTCTCAACTGTCTCCATGCCCATACAAAATGATTTATTAGGTCAACTGCGACGTGAATGGCGACGTTTAGGCAGATCAACAGCTTCATGTTTGGCACTTTGTCAAATGAAAGAACGCCATCCAGAAGCGGGATTTGACGACCTGCATGACTTATGCGATGTCGTTGATGCTTTAGACATGAAGTCGCGTCTTTCAGTAATTGAACGAGCTGAGATTCTTCGAATTTTGCTGGAGGACGCTCATGATCCACTCATTTGTCGCACGTTGTTACAAACCCTTATTCCTGGAATCGTCAGTGTTTGTCGGCAGCTGAAGTTTGGAGAAGGAATCATCAGTGAGCCAAGCGAAGTGCTCGCCACTGCTCTTTCGTTCACCAATGAACTTCTCGTCAAATGGGCTGGCGAATCACGTCAGTACAGCGCTCCAGATATTTTGTCGGCTCTAAAGGGACGAATGCGTCGCTGGATCAGCAAAGAGCGAGAAGCATTAAAAGTGGTGTCTAATTTTGACCAAGGTGACCCACCTGACACCGCAGCTTCACCACTCCTATCTCGACTTAACAGTTATTACGGCAGTCGCTACGAAAGGGTTGCTCGAATTACGTACTTACGAGTCTTTGAAGGGAGATCGCTTCGCGACCTCGCCAGAGCTGATCACTCCTCGTATGGCTCGCTGCAGGCGGAACTGAAGAACTTCGCAATCAAGTTCCTTCTATGAGCAACAACCCGCCGGTGAATACCAATCAGAGTGCTCCACAGTTACGTTGGAATAACGATGATGCGCAAACTAACTTCTCTGCGAGGAGCCCATTTAGTCCTGTGGTCGAGCCCTCTTCTTCTGCTCATTCTGGTCTTTACGCTCAGCTCACAAAATCAGTCTCACCCTCAACCAAGCGTCATCGAAACAACAAGTACAACAATGACGCAGTTGCCAACAACGATTCCGACGACAACTTTTCCAAGGCACGTAGTCGTAACAACCGTGCCGAGATACTCAGCGCCGACAACGACGACCATGGCGGTTCATACCCCACCAACTGGAGCACTCAATGGGGTGCTTACTTCCGGCGAAAGTTCACTCAACGTTCCAGTGCACGGCCCCGGGACGTGGGTGTTCAGCGCGAGTCTCCCGACCAGCGTGGTGCTGGTCTGCGCAGAAGTAACGACGCCCGTGGTGAGCAAAGTAGTAATTACGACGAATCAAGAATGCCAGTTGGAACTCAGCTCACAAGGGAGTTCAGTATGGCAACTGCTACCCACTCAGTAAAAAAATTCGCCAAGGGCCCGCTGCACGGCACCGCCTTGGCACTGTATTTCTTTCTACTCCCCTACGTCGTAGTTTCGCGCTGGAGTTACTCTCAACATCAGTCACACGCGCGCCTCGTTCACTTCTTTCTGATAGTGCTCGGCATTTTTTGGGTTGTGTTTCTGATGCAGCTTTTGTACAACATTGTGCAACTGAGAAATGGTCGAAGAACACAGAAAGATGGCAGTGCTTGGCTCGCAGGACTGGTATTGGTGTTGATGCCTTTTCTAGTCAGCACAAGCACTAGTGCAGCGACATTGATCGCCCCTGTTCCCGTGAGCACTAGCTACGAAGCGCCGCTGGCTAAGCCACTTAAGCACGAAGACTCATCAAGTGCCCTGTCCCTACTTAGCTCAGTTCCTATAGCCCTGGCGGCAAAGAAGCGAAAGGACTCTCTGCGGTCCCAGCAGTTTGTGGGCGACTTCGAAGACGTTGACGAAGCAATCTCGCTTATGAGAGCAAACAGTCCTGAGTTGCTTAGCTCATTAATTGAGCGCATTGGTAACCAAGTTCACGGGACCCTAGATGTCACCGAGAAAGTAGTTCCAGGAGAAATCAATCTTCAGTGCGCCCCACTGGTTGTCTGTGTGCTGAGCGAATCCGAGAACTCAACGAGAATTTCATTTTCCCACGCTGGAGGAACGCTCCTGGTTGGTCCGCCTTGGGGCAGCGAAGAAATAATAGAGAACTGTGTTGCGCTCCAGAGCGGAGGGCGCATTGAATACGCGCATAACGAAACACAACTCTTGACATTGCTTGCCAAAAGGCTTCCAACAACGATTGTTTTATATCTAGGCCCAGAACTCTCAGACCTCGACCTCAATAATTTTTGTGTACGCATCAACAAAAATGGTTCCTCGGTTTTAGAGCCACAAGAAATCAGGGTTCAATTGCTACGAGCTGCGCCAAACGTCCAAGGTCTCGTAGAACCATTCGCTCCTGCACTGAGAAGACGCTGTGTAGAGATGACTTCATACCTGGCACTTCATCGTCACGAGCCAGTAACTGGTGATCGGCTGAGGACCAGAGTTCTCTCTCACGAAGAGATTGATGCTTCACTTCGAACTCTTTCAAATACTGCGAGTGCAGTGCGAAAAAGCTTGGGCGTAGGAGGACATGGCCCGCGACTACGCCCCGTCTCATCTTCTGGGCTGTATGAAACGAGTGAAGTGACGAGTGATGTAGAGATTTTTCACGAAATTATCTCTAGAGCCAGGAAGCTCTCTACCGAAGAGGGTGCCCCACTAGCGAGAAGTGCTCTCCAATTAGTAACTGGTGAACCACTTGCCAGTGTCCTGCGTGGCTATGAATGGTTCCTCGCTGAAGGCCACCAAGCCAAACTCCTTAGAGATGGTGAGTGGGCTGCTCTTTGTTTGCATCACGATGCACTCGAGCGTGGAGACTTCGAAGAAGCATTTTGGGCTCTAGAAAAAGGACGACTCATTGACCCCTACAGTGACGCACTTAGCGAAGCGTTAAACGCTGTCCCTCGATTACGCGAGTTTCGAAGCGATGCTCGAAGCACTTCGAAGGACCAGTCCATCAGCGCCAGCGGCGCTGTAGCGATGAGCCGGACGCTCACGAGCTTCAGCAATCAAGTCACTGAGTAGCTGAGAAAAAGGCAGTAGCGGATCAACGAACAGATGTTTCGAGAGCGAACCAGGAATTGTGTTGATTTCGTTTACGTAGAGCTCATTTTCATTCGCTAGAAAGTCAATTCGCGCGACGCCACGAACAGAAGCAATGTCTGCGATCGTCCTGGCGAACTTTTCTATTGTCTCTTGCTGGCCCGCAGAAAGCTTGGCTGGAAGTTCACGAGGTGCAGAAACCATTCCTTCGCCACCTACGTACTTATCGCGGTAATCAAGAATCTCTGCATTAGTAGAGCGACGAATTGGCTTTTCAATTTGTGAAAGTTGCAACGTTGGATAGGTTCGAAGTGCAATTTGCAGATCATAGAGATCTTCCCTAAATGGCTCAACGACACATCCGAGTGCGAAGTGTGGGTTCGCACCGAGGCGGGCCTTAGCGGTAGCGAAATCTGCAACCACGTCAATACCAATTGATGAGCCACCAAATCGTGGTTTCAAAATGTAGGGACCATCAAATGGGAGCGACTGCGTTTCATTCGTGAGCAGCACTCTTGGAAGTGTTGAAAGTCCGGCAGCGCTTACGACAGAACCAAAGGCCCACTTGTCCATTCCGAGTGCAGCCCCCGCAACGCTTGGACCGCTGTAGGCAACTCCGGCAAGGTCAAGCACGCCTTGGATAGTCCCGTCTTCTCCTGGGCCACCGTGCAAGCAGACCACAACCGCATCGAGTTCAATGAGTCGTTCTTTGCGACCAGTTTCGTAGAAGCCCCCCTTGTCACCAACACGAAGTGTTATTTCGCTTGAGCTTCTCGGCACACCATCGAGAAATGATTCCGCCTCAACGCCAGCAGGAACAGAGAAGAAGGAGCCGGTCTTGGTCCAGTAAATGCCGACAACATCTTTCGAGGTTTTTTCTAGCTCTCGAAGTGCGAGAAGCCCTGTCAAAATTGAGATGTCGTGTTCAGGCGTTGGCCCACCGAAGATCACACCAATAGTCACGTAACACCCTCTAACAATGTTTCTTGGTTATTAAGGGTAGTGGTCTGGCAAGTCGTTGAGGTACAACACCCCGTCACCAGCAATAAGTACCTCTCGAACCCACGCCACCGCTTGATCCCTGGTGTCAAAACGCTTGGGAAACTTTTCGTATCCAGCCGTCAGCGACCGCACATTGGTTCTGCCCACCACAACAAGCTCTGCGTTCATGTCCGCAACTTTTTTCGCAAGTTTGGCGTTCTCTTTGAACTGGTCGCCGCCGAGCTCAATCATTCCTGGCGTAATTACGACCTTGCGACCACTCAGCGAAAGTGACTCAAGCACTTGGAGCGACGCTGCTGCACTGGCTGGGTTGGCGTTAAAGGTGTCATCGATCACCATTACGCCAGATGGCGCCGTGATGACATTTGCACGATTAGCAACAGGTTGCACCAGAGAAACGCGCTCTTTAAGTTGCTCGAGGCTGCAGCCAAGCTCTAGCGCGCCAGCAATCGCACAGGCAAGGTTTGTTGGTTGCACGCCGCTGAGTGGACTGAGCGTCATTAACTCCGAGCCATCAATCACTATTCGCCACGTTGCTCCTTCGACAATGACTCGCACGGATGCATCAGGGTCAATAGAACCAGCAGTCCTAACTTTTTTTCCAGTTAGCTTTGCGGGCCAATTCTTTAGTCGCGGATCATCACTGTTAACAATCACAGTCTTTGCCAACTTTGTAATTTCAAACTTCGCGCTTTCAATCACGTCCAGGCTCTTCATGCGCTCTAAGTGCACTGGCCCGATTGCCGTGATGACTGAGATCTCAGGCTCACACCACGAACAAAGTTCTGCTATTTCGCCAGGACCGTAGGTTCCCATTTCAGCAATAAAAATTCTGGTGCCGTCACTCAAGTTTTCATTGATAGCTCTTGATAGCCCTGCACGATTATTGAAACTGCGAGGAGATGCAACTACTTGTCCGTCGCTAGAGAGCAAATCAAAGAGGTGGTTCTTAGTCGAAGTTTTTCCATACGAGCCAGTGATTGCAACAACGCGAGGACTAATTCGATGCAGTCTGGTGCTTGCTTGTGCGACGAACTTCTTCGCCTGAGAATTCTCATACGGCGCAAGTAGTCGTGACGAGAGATCCAGCATTACCGGAACAGCCCACAGCATGGCAATGGCGAGCAACCATGGCCTGGTTGAAAAAGCTCCGAGTACACCGACCAACAAACAAATCAGTGTTGAAACAATGGCAGTGAGCTTAAGACGCCTCGTCCATTGCAGCTTGCTAGTTCGCCCCTTCATTGAAAGACCCTGAGGAGAGAAGATGCCATACGAGACACTGACTAGGACCGCCAGAACATCGAGGCGCAAGATCACAGAGATTGCGAGAAGAACAATCAATACTTGACTGAGAGAAATTGGTCGCTTGTCGCTTCGATGCTCTGGAGATTTTGCCCCCGCGACTTGAGGAGAAGACCAGCGAGCTAAGAAACGGCTCATTGAACTCGGCTCATAGTGTTCGCGTTGCAGAACTCGAAGCCATCTCACCATCTGCGCGACAAACCCCCCTGCGATTGCAATTGTTAAGGCTGCTGAGAGAAGTGCGCGTACCATTTTTACTTGAGCGCCTCACTGATTGACGCAGCTAGTTCCTTTGGCGCTTGTGACGGAAGTAAGTGGCCAATGCCGTTTACGACTCGAAGCGAATGCGTGGAAGCAAGTAGTGCGCCAGCTCGTTCAGCAATTGCCACGGGAACATCCATGTCATTACTTCCCCACACCATCACAACTGGTGCCCTAAGTGCTGCGAGCTCTTCTTCATAGCTTTCATTGACGGTTGCCACAAGAACATCTCGAAGAATTCCCGACGCATTTTTATAATCAGTTGATCCGTATCGCTGTCGCGCGCGCTCCATCGTCGCATCACTCACCAGATGACTCTTGTTGAGTGACCTAAGCAACCGGTACATACGTGGAGACTTTGACGTTGTTTGCTTTCTAAGAAGCGGAACGCCCGTCAGCACCAGACTCTTCACGAGTTCTGGTCGACGAGCTCCAAGCACCACAGCAATCCGACCACCAAAAGAATGTCCTACGAATACAAACGGGCCGGCGCCCAGTTCTGCGAGCGCTGGAAGTAATAAATCTGCGTAGTGACGTGCTCCTCCAGCGACCGTTGGGAGTGGCGATGAGCCAAAACCAGGGAGATCAAATGCCACAGAGCCAATGCCCTCCTGGGCGAGCTGGGCTGCGGCGTCGGCGAAATCGTGACCTCGACGCCCCCATCCATGGAGAAAGACCACCCGAACCGGGCTTTTTCCATAAGGCTCACCAAAGAGTTTTCCGTTGCCATAGGCACTCAGCACGTCTTTTAGGTTACTGACGATATGGACCGGCTTTATGCCATGTCACAACTGGCCGGTAGCGTCATAGGGACAATGAGTGATGAAACGACTTTCACGAGCGACCTGCTGGTTGGGCTAACCCCTGAACAGCGAGAGGCCGTGATGTCTGACGCCCCTCGACTCCTTGTTCGTGCCACCGCAGGATCCGGAAAGACACACGTATTAACACTGCGTATTCAACGAAAGATTTCAGAAGGAAAAGTTGACTCGGATCAAGTCCTTGCCATGACCTTTACACGTAAAGCTGGCGACGAACTTAGAAAGCGTCTCTACCGAGCAGGCATTAGAGACATTCGTGCCGGAACGTTTCACCGCATGGCGCTCACGATTGTTAATCAGTACCGTGAGGACCACCACCTCAAACCACTCGTAATTGAATCGAACCGAAAAAAACTTGTCAAGGCCCTCGCGGACCAGATGGAGAAAAACGGTGAAGGGAAATTCGCCGATTACCTCCAAGCTCGTATTGAGGCAGAAATAAGTTGGGCACTTAGCCAAGGTTTCAATGGAGCTTTGTACTCCAAGAACGCTAAAAAGATGAAGCGTGATAGTCCTCTCCCGCCGGCACAGTTCGCAGACGTGCTCGACCGCTACGTAGGACTGTGTCGCAGTCGTGGAGTACTTGACTTCGATCTTCTCTTGAGCGAAGCAACGTCACTACTTCGCGAAGACAAGAACGTCCTGGCATCATTTCGCCACCGCACGAAAGCAATTTTTGTAGACGAAACCCAAGACATGAACCCGCTTCAGTTCATGATGCTCCAAGAAATGGCCGGAGCAGACCCCGATTTGTTCTGCGTGGGTGACCCCAACCAATCGATTTATGGTTTTAATGGTGCTAACCCACAGCTGCTGAATGAAATTATTCGCACGTGGCCAGACACGATTGTGCTCGACCTCACCAGAAACCACCGGTCAACCGCAAACATCATCGAAGTCGCCAACACATTGCTCGAAGATGGGGCCACAGGCATCACACCAGCCAAGCATGATGGGGACATTCCCCTCATTCGCGTTTACGACACCGACGCCGAAGAAGCGAGAAGCGTTGCGCTCTGGCTGAGCACAAAACACAAGCCAGGAACTGCTTGGAGTTCTATGGCGGTGCTCTCTCGTATTAATAGTCAATTAGAGATAATTGCTAAAGCGCTCGACGTCGCAAATATCCCTTACGAAATTCGTGGACCAGAACATTCACCAGCTTCAGACCTCATCACATCACCTGAAATGAACTCCAGGAAAATTGATGAATCGGTGAATGATGCAGTTGCGCTTTCAACGATTCACCGCTCTAAGGGACTTGAATTTCAGTGTGTGGCAGCTGTTGGATGGGCTGAAGGCATTCTTCCCAATTACAACGCGGCAACGCCCGCAGAATTCGCTGAAGAAAGGCGCCTTGCCTACGTGGCACTGAGTCGTGCTGAAAATTCACTGTTCATTTCCTATAGCAAGGCAACTGATGACGAACGTTTCCCAGACCGTCAGCCTTCAAGGTTCTTAGGTCCAGTTGACAGTGCCGTGAAAGAAATTGAACAGCGCAACGCTCCAGTAACTGGTGCTGATCGCAAGGCTCGACTCGCCGCAATTAGAGCGGAACTCGAAGCAGCAGTACAAGAAAACTCTTAAAGAGCAAATTCTCCAACCACGGGTGCGTGGTCCGAAGGCTTCTCCGCTTTTCTCGCTTCTCTATCGACATAACTCGCAGTCGCTTTTTGAAGTAGACCGTCGTCAACGTAGAGCAGGTCAATTCGAAGTCCCCACCCTCTTCGAAAAGAGCCGTTGCGATAATCCCACCAGGAATAGCTTGGATCCTCGGGATGAAGTTTTCTCGTTAAGTCGTTAAGCCCCGTTGCTTCAATTGCACGCAGCGCTTCACGCTCAGGTTCGCTGACGTGCGTTGCGCCTTCAAAAACACTTGGGTCGTAGCAATCAAGGTCGCTGGGCGTCACGTTGAAGTCACCGCCGACGACAATGTGTTGATCTTTGTCTCGGCTAGCAACTAAGTCCTTAAGTTTTGCTAGCCATTCGAGTTTGTACACGTAGTGCGGATTGTCTAGTGCTCGACCATTTGGGATGTAACAGGAGTACACACGAAGTGGTCCACACGTAGCGCCAATAATTCTCGCTTCGGGGTCATCGTCACCAAAGCCTCTGGTGACATCGCTGAGCCCGACTTTGGAAAAGATTGCAACACCATTCCATTGACCTTGGCCGTAGTGAGCAGATTCGTAGCCGAGTTCGCTTAGTTGTGCGAAGGGGAATTTTGCGTCCGTTTGTTTTGTTTCTTGGATTAGCAATACATCAGGCGCAGCGCTTTCAATCCATTCCTCAACTCGAGGCCACCGTGCCGTGAGCGAGTTGACGTTCCAGGTTGCTACTTTCACGACAGATCAGCGAGCACAAACAGCAAGTCAGCTTCCACAGCAACTTCACCATTAACTGTCGCAATGCCGTGACCCTTGCCACCTCGTGCAGAAAGTCTGGTCATTTCAGTTTCCAGCGTCACGGTGTCACCGGGAATCACTTGACGGCGGAAACGTGCGTTCTCAACTCCACCAAACAGAGGCAGCCGTCCGGTGTAACGCGGATCAGCAAGTACTGCAACGCCACCACACTGGGCCAGTGATTCAAGAAGAAGCACTCCTGGAGTTGTCGGCCGACCTGGAAAATGTCCAGGGAAGAACCATTCGTCACCAGTAAGCGTCCACGTTCCCACTGCACGAATACCAGGTTCAATACTGATCATTTTGTCGAGCAACAAAAATGGTGCTCGGTGTGGCAACCAGTCAATCGGATCTAGCGAAAGCTCGCTCATGGTAGAGACAACTCCGCGATGCGGCGCTCACTATCTACGGTAACTAGCTTGAAAAGCTTCTTGTCGCCACGCTTGAGTGCATCACGTGCACGAATCGGAGCGGGATTTCCAAGTGAAGTAGTTGGTGCGTAACACTCGATGAGTTTGCCACCCTTGATTGTCACTTTGATAACAGCTCCATGTGAAGTGAACGCGGTCACTTCGCCTTCTACGCGTGAACCAACTCGGTAGGTTGAGCGAAATACTGAGAAATCTGTTTCAGGATTAACTGGTTGGCGACCGCGACGAAGTGCGACAACCGGTGGTGTCTGCTTTGTGGCTTTCTTCGTTGGCTTAGCTGCAGATTTTTTAGGCGTTGGCTTCTTTGCCGGGACAACTTTTTTGGCTGGAGACTTCTTTGCGGGCTTCGCAACCTTCTTGACTGGTTTCGCTGGTGCCTTCTTGGCCGTCTTTGCGGTCTTAACTGGAGTGATTGTTGTTCCAATTGATGGCTTGGCACCATTTGGAAGTGCAACGGCGAGTTTCTTCGTCGGCTGTGTGCTCTTGGCTGCGCGAACAGGAATACGTGGTGTAAATACCCAGCCAACAGTTGGAACTGGCTTGCCACCAATGAGTCGCCCCTCATTAAAAAGCCATTTGTACTGCGTCTGAAATTCCTGAAACGAGTCATTGCTAAGGACAACAGCATTGATGCGGTCGGCGATCTTCAAAATGAAGGCGTCTCCCCTGCCAATAGCTCCAGCCGGTGGGGTGACAATTTCGCCAGCGAGTTCAGCATCTTTGAACTTTGAGCGCTCAGAACTAGCTACGCGGTGCTCGAACGAAGCATCAACAACAACGATGACTTCAGCCCCAGGATTCTCATCTTGGAATGCACGAACCGCTTCGTCCAGCTGCGCCAAACTCGGAACCTTTCGATTCTCTGTAGCGAAGTTAGAACCGTCTACTACGACTCGTAGACGAGACTTTGACGTCATCCGATTGCCCGGTCGAGAAGGTCCGATTGCTCAGCGGCGTGGACGAGTCCACTTCCTGTAGCTGGGCTGGCAGATTCTGCACGTGCAACGTGTCGAACTTTCTTGTCACGCATTGAGCTGTGCATTTGTAGATGCACGAATGGCCAGCATCCCATATTCTCTGGCTCTTCTTGCAGCCAAACAACTTCTTCGAGGTTGGGATAGCTATTGACGATTTCTTCAATGCGCTCAGTTGGCCATGGGTAGATCTGCTCTACGCGCACAACAGCAACGCTTGAAGCTTTCGTTTCATCGCGACGAGCAATTGCTTCGTGAGCAACTTTTCCAGTAGCCAACACCACACGCTTGACATTCTTCGCATCAACTGCCTTGTCACCAAGTACTGTCTGGAACGATCCGGATTCGAATTCACTGATAGGTGAACGCGTCTGCACAGCACGAAGCATGGACTTAGGGGTAAAGACAATCAGTGGCTTCTTGTGCTCACGCAGCACTTGGCTGCGTAGCAAGTGGAAGTACTGAGCTGAAGTAGTTGGTTGAGCTACGCGAAGGTTGTTTCGCGCACAGAGTGACAAGAACCTCTCAATGCGTCCGCTCGAGTGCTCTGGCCCCTGTCCTTCATAACCGTGTGGCAAAAGCATCACCAGGTTTGCTGTTTGTCCCCACTTGTCTTCAGCGGCAACGAGGAAGTTGTCAATAACAATTTCTGCCCCGTTAACAAAGTCACCGAACTGCGCTTCCCACGCAACGAGCGTGTTCTGTGCTTCAACCGAGTAGCCGTACTCAAATGCGAGTGCAGCGTATTCACTAAGGAATGAGTCACGGACAGTAAAGAATCCCTTTTCTGCGCTCATGCTCGCTAGCGGAACATGTTGTGAGCCGTTCTCGTAGTCAATGAGTGCAGCGTGGCGATGTGAGAACGTGCCACGTCGTGAGTCTTGTCCCATGAGACGAACATTTGAACCCTCGAGAACAAGGGACCCGAAGGCCATTGCTTCTCCAAGCGCCCAGTCAACTTCTCCGGCCTCGACGAGTTGATTGCGCTGTTGGAACTGACGCTCCAGCTTGGGGTGAATGGTGAAACCTTCTGGAGCCGAAACAGTCGCCTTAGCGATCTCAAGAAGTGTCGCTTTCGCCACACCACTTTGTGGATGTGCCGTGTCTGCAGGAATGGCAGCGTGCGGAACGCCCTTCAATTCTGGAACTGGAACAGTTCGCACTTCATCGAGAACACTTTGCAGACGTGTGTTGAAGTCGTCAAGCGCAGCTTCAGCTTCTTCAATTGAAAGATCGCCACGTCGTACGAGTGACTCGGTGTACATCTTTCGAACCGGACGCATCTGATCGATAATCTTGTACATCTGTGGCTGGGTGTAACTCGGGTCGTCGCCTTCGTTGTGGCCGTGGCGGCGGTAACAAACAATGTCAATCACAACGTCGCGGTGGAACTTCTCACGGTAGTCAAATGCCAATCGCGCAACCTGTGCACATGCTTCAGGATCGTCACCATTGACGTGAAAGATTGGCGCTTGAATCATTTTCGCGACGTCAGTTGAATAGAAACTTGAGCGTGCAGAATCAGGTGCAGTAGTAAATCCAACTTGGTTATTGATAACAATGTGGATTGCCCCACCAACGCGGTAGCCAGAGAGCTGAGAAAGATTCAGAGTTTCAGCAACAACGCCTTGACCCGCGAATGCAGCGTCACCATGAATAAGCAGTGAGAGGTATGGATACTGCTTGCTTGACTTAACTTTCTTCGTTCCATCACTCGGGCGAAGGATCAAGTCCTGCTTAGCGCGAACAATTCCTTCAACCACGGGAGCCACTGCTTCGAGGTGCGATGGGTTAGACGCCATTGAAACTTCGATTGTGGCCCCACGTTGATTCTTAAAGACTCCACGTGCACCCTTGTGGTACTTAACGTCACCACTTCCCTGAACGCTTTCAGGGTCAAGGTTGCCTTCGAATTCAGAGAAGATGTCGCTGTAGGACTTTCCGACAATGTTCGCCAATACGTTGAGGCGTCCACGGTGAGCCATTCCAATAACGGCTTCCTTGGTTCCTACGTCTGCTGCTGCGTCAAGAATTGTTTGTAGAGCAACAATTGTTGATTCGCCACCTTCAAGTCCGAAACGCTTTTGGCCCACGTAACGTGAGTGGAGGAAACGCTCAAACACTTCTGCTTCATTGAGCGCTTCAAGAATTCGCTTCTTCTCTTCAACCGTAGAGGTGTTGCTTACGCCTTCAACGCGCTCTTGGATCCAACGCTTTTGGTCGAGGTCCATGATGTGTCCGTACTCAATACCAACTGTTCGACAGTACGAGTCGCGAAGGATTGAGAGAATTTTCTCGAGGGTTGCTTCCTTGAGTCCAGCTAGTCCGTCAACTACAAACGTGCGTTGCAGGTCCCAGATTGAAAGGCCGTACGTTGCAAGGTCAAGCTCTGGGTGAAGGGCTGGCGGTTCGGAGTGAAGTGGATCGAGGTGAGCATTGAGGTGGCCACGAACTCGGTACATGTTGATGAGCTCTTGTACGCGAATTTGCTTCAGAATCTTTTCTGCGTCGTCATCAGATGTGCTCGGGTTGATGTCCTTGGCCCAACGTGCTGGCTCATACGGAATTCCGAGTGCTTTAAAGACGTCGTCATAAAAGTTATGACCACCAGTAAGGCATTCTGAAACAAACTTCAAGAACATTCCTGACTCTGCACCTTGAATGATGCGGTGGTCATACGTTGAGGTGAGCGTCATGACTTTTCCAACACCGAGTTCAGAAAGTGCACGTGGGTCAGCTGCTTCAAAACCTGCAGGCCATCCAAGTGCGCCCACTCCAAAAATTGCTCCTTGACCCTGCATCAGTCGTGGAACTGACTGAATTGTGCCAATGGTTCCAGGGTTTGTTAGTGAGCATGTAGCGCCGGCGAAGTCATCAGCGCCGAAGGTTGCGTTGTGAACCTTGCGAACCAATTCTTCGTACGCGAGAAGAAACTCACGAAAGTCCATAATGTCGGCGTTCTTAATTACTGGCACCAAGAGATTTCTTGATCCATCAGCTTTTTCTACGTCAACGGCAAGACCAAGTCCAACGTGCTCGTGTCGGTTAATTCCAGGTGTTCCCTTTTCATCAACTGCTTCAACGAATGAGGCATTCATTGATGGCACTTGCGCGAGTCCCTTAACAATTGCAAACGCAATGAGGTGCGTAAATGAAACTTTTGCACCTGTTGTTCGAGAAAGTGATTCATTTAGGGCTGTCCGGTTGATCTCAAGTAGTCGTGCAGAGACTGAGCGCACGCTCGTCGCGGTCGGAACACCAAGGCTGGCTTCCATGTTTGTGACAATTCGTGCCGCCGCACCACGAAGCGGCGTGGCGCCAGCATCAAAGACGGCGACCTTTGCTGGAGCAGGAGTTGATTGAACAGGTGGTGTAACGCTCTGGATAGTTGTCACAGGTGGAAGTGGTGAACGCTGATAGTCAGCGAAGAATTCCTGCCAACTAGGAGCAACTGAAGATGGGTCCGCTAAGAAGCGGTCGTACATATCGTCAACCAGCCAGGCATTAGGCCCAAAAGAGCCCTTTATTACTTGTGGCGACGTGGAGTCAGGGGGAGTTGTCACGCTCCCAGCCTAGGGCGTTTTATGGGTAATTAGTAAGGACAGGATTTGCATTCCATCTATTAGGTTTTCAATGTGACTTCGCTCCCCTTTTCGCCCAGTTCACTTGTATTTTCGACTGAATCCATTGTCCCTGGACTGGCTATCGCCGAACAACGCGTAAGCGACCCCCAGGCAACAGTGATCTGTATTCATGGCGGACTCGACCGAGGGGCCTCGTTCGGAAGAATTTCTCGTCGACTCGAAAATTTTGACCTTATTGCTTACGACCGACGTGGGTACCAGAGCTCTCGAGACCTTCAGCCACTCGGCCTCGAAATGCACATCGAGGATTTGACCAAAATCGCGCAGGCGCAAACTGGACCAGTCATTTTGTTCGGACACAGTTACGGTGGCGTAATTGCCCAAGGTGTTGCAATTAAGCATCCTGACCTCATTGACCTTGTGGTCACGTATGAGTCTCCAACACCCTGGGTGCTTCACAGGGAACTTAATCGAGCGCCACTCACTGACGACGCACGCTACGAAGTGGAATATTTTTTCACTCGCATGGTTTCAAGAAAAATCTGGGACCGACTTAGTGAAGAAGAACGAGAATCTCGACTTCTAGACGGCGAGGGCCTACTTTCAGACCTCACTGCACTCAGAACGAATGAAGCACCGTTCGACATCACGAAACTGAAGACTCCTTCTGCTTACATTCACGGAGACGGAATTATTGGTGAGTACTACATCGCTCTTTGTAAGGAACTAAACAGAATTGTTCCATCAATGAAAACTATTGCCATTGAAAAAGCCAATCATGGCGCTCATCTTCAAAATCCGGATCAACTTTCTGATCTGATTACTGAACTGTGGAGGCAAACATGCGCGTAGGAATTACAGGAGCTTCTGGACTCATTGGAACTGAACTTGTTAGTGCCTTAAAAAAACGTGGCGATGAAGTTGTTCTTTTCGTTCGGCCACAAACAGCGAGTTCGTCAAAAGAAATAATTCGCTGGGACCCGAGTAGCGGTCATGTAGATGAGAACGATTTGAAGAATGCTGGACAGCTTGATGCAGTAATTCATCTCGCTGGAGCGGGCATTGGTGACAAGCGGTGGAGCGAGAAGAGAAAGAAGGAAATTCTTTCCTCCAGAACAAACTCAACAAATCTTCTTGTCGCGACGCTTCGCGCAATGCCAGGTGGCGTGCCTCACTTGATCAGCGGATCAGCGATTGGTTTTTACGGCAATCGAGACGATGAAGTTCTCAGCGAATCCTCAAGCCTTGGAAGTGGCTTTCTTTCTGAAGTGTGTAAAAAATGGGAAGACGCTGCATTGAAACTCGTAGGCGAATCAGGTGTTGCCCTACTTCGAACTGGGATTGTTATGTCACGAGACGGCGGAGCATTGAAGAAGCAGCTCCCCTTGTTCAAACTTGGTCTCGGTGGAAAACTGGGTTCGGGCAAGCAGTGGATTAGTCCCATTTCGCTCAACGATGAAGTCCGCGCAATTCTTTGGATTCTTGATAAAAAATTGAGTGGGCCATTCAACCTTGTTTCGCCTGAACCTGCAACCAACAGCCAATTAACAAGCACTTTGGGCAAAATACTTCGACGCCCAACGTTGTTTTCAGTGCCAAAAATTGCACTAAACGCTGTACTAGGAGCTGAAATGGCTGATCAACTGGTGTTTTCGAGTACTCGAGTTTTGCCGAATCAACTTTTAGACAGTGGGTTCAGCTTTGAGCAAAGTTCCATTTCAGAAATAATCCAGCATTCACTTTTATAAGTACTGGTCAGAGGCTATTTAGTTCAAAGAGTACTTTGATGAACTCAAAGTGAACTCCATGTTTGCTCTCCGTGAACATAAATGTGTAATCTCGCGTATGGGCCAAATGGCACTAGGGATTGATCGAAGATCAACCAGGGGAGAAAAATGATTAAAGCACTTAGCTTAAGAACAAAGCTGAATTTGTTTCTTGCGGGCGCAATTTTGATGATTGGAATTATTGTTCCAGTTGCCAAAGCACACGCAAGCACATTTAGCTGGACAGTAAATGAGCGTCAGCTAACAAGCTCGAAGCCTAACTACCTATATCCATACATGCCGGGTGCCAAGTTCACTCAGTCAAATGGTGGAATCCAAATTGGACTGTACCGTCCTCTTTACTGGTACGGAGATGCAACCGGTGGTGTGAACGTTGACCCACAGTTGTCACTCGCTCAACTTCCAGTTATGTCAAACGGAAACAAGACTGCGACAATCACATTGAAGCCTGGCTACAAGTGGTCTAACGGTGCTCCAGTTCAAGCCAAGGACATCATGGAATGGCTAAACATCATGGCTGCTGACCCTGGTCAGTACGGTAACTACTCCGGAACCGCAAACGGTATTCCGATCACAATCCCAGACATTTTGGCGTCAGTTGTTGTTCCACAATCAGACACGATTGTTATGAACTTCGTTTCTCCAGTTGACCCAACATGGTTGCTTTACAACCCACTTTCAGAAGTGACGCCAATGCCTCAGGCATGGGACATTGTTCCTGCATCATGGGACCCAACTCAGAAGTACACAACCTCAACACTCGCTAGTGGGAACGGTGGAAACATCGCTACGAAGACTGCTGGATGCTGGTCAGGAAAATTCATTGGTGCTGGAACAGCTGCTGGTCCAACATCAACATTCACTGACCCTTACGGTGAGCCAACAATCATTCCTGCTGCGAACATCGACATGGCAAAGACATGCACCGAAGTTCGTAACACAATGAACGCACTTGGCTATGACCCAACACACATTGGCGACCTGACTACAACTGTTGGTCAAGTCTTCAGCGTGATCGACGGACCTTGGAAGATCGGCACATGGAACTACGCAACTGGTGCTTACACCGAAGTGCGCAACCCTCAGTACGCTGGACCACGCAATGCGAAGTCACCTACAGAGATCAACGTCATTCCTTGCCAGTCATCAACTGGTGACTGCCTTAACTTGCTCCTTAGTGGTCAAGTAGACATTGGTGGAGCACCAAGTTCAAGTGCGAACCCAATTACTAACTTGTCACAAGCACCAAAGGCCAAGATTTCAGGAATGGCAAGTGGTTATCACCTCGTGACTTCCTACTCTTGGTCAGTTGGATACGGTCCAATCAACCAGGACTCTGTTAACACCGGTGCCCAAGATGACTCCTCACTTGGTGCTGGCGACAACACACCACGTAAGGCACTCTTCGCTCAGAGCTACATCCGTGTGGCGCTGAACGACTCGTACCCAGGAGCAGCAATCATCAACGGTCCTTACCGTGGATATGGCTACCCAACACCTGGACCACTTCCTCCATTCCCAGTAAGTAAGTACAGCTCACACCAGAAGGTCAGCCCATACAAGACCAGCGACATTGCCCCGGCAATGAAGGCTCACGGATGGGTTCTTGACAGCAGTGGTGTTTGGAGTTGCGCAACACCTTCACTGTGTGGAGCCGGCATCGCAGCTGGAGCCAAGTTCGTAGTCAAGGTTGACACCACAACACTTGGTGACACACAAGGTCAGGCAGCTATGACGCTTTGGCAGTCTTCTGCTAAGGCGAATGGCATTGACCTTGTAATCAACACTCAGTCATTCAACACGACTGTTGGTAACGACGTGAACGGTACAACCAACTGGGACATGTACGAAGGATCAGGTTGGATTTACGCACCTGGATTCCTCCCAACTGGTGAGCCACTATGGCTCACAGGTGCTGCATCTAACTCAGGTGACTTCTCAAATGCTGCAATCGACAAGTTGATCCTTGGAACTATCAATGGATCAGCAACGCTTACTCAGTACGAGACAGCACTTCAGAAGAACCCACCAAACGTTTGGCAGAACTGGACTGTTGGTCTTATCGAAGTTAAGAACAACATCGGTGGCTACGTACCTCAGGCAACTGGATACGGACGCGCTGAACTTTGGTACAAGAAGTAACAAGTTGTAACTTCTAGCTAGTTCTAGAAACAAAAAACCCTCCGGAGCAATCCGGAGGGTTTTTTGCATTTAGTAGTAGTGTTGCAACGTGCTTTCGTACTTGACCAAACGCATCTACCAAGGGTTATTCGTCCTGCTTATCGTTGTGACCTTGACGTTTATTTTGGAGCATTTTGTACCTGGAGGACCCGCAGTAGTAGCTCTCGGGAACAGAGCCAACCCACGCTCAATCAGGCAGTTCAACATTGACAATGGACTCGACAAGTCGCTCTTCTATCAGTGGTGGCATTACCTATTGCAGATCGCTCAACTTCACCTCGGGAACTCAATCACCCAAAGTGCCCCTGTGTGGTACCTCATTAAGTCTGCCCTAGGTCACACATTGGTGCTCGTTAGCGTTTCGCTGATCTTTCAATTCTTTTTGGCAATTCCACTTGGAATTTTCCAGGCTCAGCGTCGAAACACAAGAATCGACTACTTCGCAACGCTAATTACGTTCATTCTTTATGCAACACCGGTGTTTTTGATTGGTGAAACGTTAATTTCAATTTTCGCCATCAAGTTTCATATCTTCCCCGTCACGGTTGCTACTAATACTGGTGTCTTTTCGCTGTTCACTTCACCTCGCCAATACATACTTCCGGTGCTGACGCTTTCGCTCTTGGGAGTTGGAGGTCTCAGTAGATTCCAGCGCTCTTCAATGCTCGACACCTTGACCCAGGACTACATCAAGACTGCTCGTGCAAAAGGTCTCCCTGAGAAGCTTGTGATTCGTAAACATGCCCTCAGAAACTCAATGCTCCCAATCGTGACAATTATTGGATTGAGTCTTCCAGCTGTGGTTGGTGGAGCACTTATTACTGAAACGCTCTACGACATTCCCGGAATGGGACTACTTACTCTCCGAGCTGCGACGTCACAAGACATGCCAACAGTGGTTGGAACAACAATTATCGCAACCGTGGTTACTGTTCTCGGTTCAATTGTTGCTGACCTCCTTTACGCAGTTGCAGACCCACGAATTCGCATCGGAAGCAAGGGGAACTAAGCAATGAGCGACGTAACTAACAACGCTGACCTGATCCAGGACAAAGATGCTGGAGCTATTGGCGACGAAGGAAGTCTTTTAACACTGATTTGGAGGACCTTCCGTGAGAACAAGCTCGCGGTTGTCTCTCTTTTCGTGCTTGGCTTCATGATTCTGTTCTCATTTGTTGGACCGTTCCTCTACCGCACCAATCAAAGCGACCCTTTCGCAATTTCCTCGACGACGATTAATGGACAGTCTCCATATAACTTCCCCTGGTTCCACTCATTGTCAGCAATTCTTGGAACCGACCCATCAGGATTCGATGTCATCGGACGCTTGATGCTTGGTGGGCGTACCGCACTTACTGTTGGATTCTTAGCGGGTGTTATTTCAGTAACTGTCGGTTCAATTTATGGTGCTGTTGCTGGTTACCGCGGAAAAATTCTCGACAGCTTCATGATGCGCTTCGTAGACGTTGGGCTCTCAGTTCCCGGACTCTTTTTGATCATCGTGATTGTTGTGCTCTTCGGTCAGTCGACCACGATCATCATCTTGACCCTTGGGCTCACCGGATGGTTTGGTTCTGCTCGACTTATTAGAGGTGAGACACTCAGTCTTAAGTCACGTGAGTTTGTCTCTGCAGTTAAAACAATGGGTGGAGGGTCTCGAAGAATTATCCTTCGCCACATCTTGCCAAACACCGTTGGAACAATGGTCGTGATTGCAACATTCTCAGTAGCTGACTCAATCCTCGCGCTTGCGGGACTTGGCTTCATCGGTCTCGGTATTCCACTTCCAAATACCGACTGGGGCTCAATGCTCAATAACGGTGTTCCATTTGCCGCACAGGGCTATTGGTGGGAAATTATTCCACCGGCAGTGTGCATTGTTGTTGTCGTGCTCTCACTTAACTACATTGGTGACGCACTTAGAGACGGATTCGAAGTCCGCCTTCAAAAGCGCTAATTAACGAATACTCACTGGCTGGCGCAGTGGGAAGTGGCACGCTGAGAAGTGGTTCGCTCCGAACTCTTGCATCGGCGGCTCTTCGTTAGTGCAAATGTCCGTTGCCATTGGGCAGCGAGTCCTAAATCTGCATCCTGATGGAGGGTCCACCGGCGATGGCAGTTCGCCCTTGAGCAGCTTCGTAGAGCCTTCCTGTGCCTTCAGGGCGTCCATAGGCTGTGGAACTGCATCGAGCAGTCCACGCGTGTAGTGGTGCACTGGGTTCATGTAAATGCTCTCGGACGGCCCAACTTCAACCAGCTTTCCAAGATACATAACTCCAACCGTGTCAGCCATGTAGCGGATGACACCCAAGTCGTGGCTAATGATGAGAAGCGACAGATCAAGTTCTGACTGAAGGTCTTTGATCAAGTTAAGAATTTGAGCCTGAATCGAAACGTCGAGCGCACTTACAGGTTCGTCGGCAACCAACAATTTTGGATTGAGCGCAATGGCACGAGCCAGACCAATTCGCTGACGCTGTCCACCAGAAAACTCGTGCGAGTAGCGAAGAAGTGCGTTCTTTGAAAGACCAACGAGGTCCAGCAACTTAATGACTTTCTCTCTACGTTCTTTGGCTGTTCCTTCGCCATGAATAATGAAAGGCTCTTCCAGGATTGAGCCAACTGGTTGGCGAGGATTGAGCGAGGCATAAGGATCTTGGAACATCATTTGAACGTTCCTGCGTGCAGCCAGTCTCTCTTTGCCCTTAAGGCTCTCCAAAGCCTTTCCTTCAAAATTCACCGAGCCGCTCGTTGGCGCCTCAAGTCCGGCAATCACCTTGGCGGTCGTAGTTTTACCGCAACCGGATTCTCCCACTAGACCGAAGGTTTCACCTGCGCGCAAGGAGAAAGAAACATCACTAATTGCGTTCACATTCTTTTTGCTGCGAGAAAAAATACCTGAAGAGCGAAGTGGATACAACTTGACCAAGTTCTTTACTTCGAGAAGTGTCGCTGATGTTTCAGCGTTGAACGATGTTTCTACCAGGCGTTGCTGAACTTTGATGCCGAGTCCCTTGACTGGATTAAAGCAAGCAAACTCGTGCTGACCTTCTTGGCTAAGTGGTGGCTCACTCTGGCGACAGGTATCGGTTGCGAACGTGCAGCGTGGAGCAAAGCGACATCCGACTAGTTCCTTGGAAAGGTCAGGTGGAAGTCCTGAAATCGAAAGGAGGCGACGCTTCTCAGTGGAGCTGATGTCTGGGACAGAACTAAGGAGCGCCTGGGTATAGGGGTGGCGCATCTCGGCAAAGAGATCGCGAGTTACTGCAAGCTCTGCCTTTTTACCGGCGTACATAACAACAACACGGTCAGTGCGTCCAGCAATCACACCCATGTCGTGCGTGATGAGAAGAACTGCCATCTTTAGATCCCGGCGAAGTCGGTCAATCAGGTTCAAGATTTGAGCCTGGATTGTTACGTCAAGCGCGGTCGTTGGTTCATCAGCAATAAGCAGTTTCGGTTCACACACGAGTGCCATGGCAATCATCACGCGCTGGCGAAGTCCACCAGATAGTTCGTGTGGGTACTGATCAAGGCGTTCTTCTGGCTGTGGCATTTCGACCATGCGAAGCACTTCAATCGCCCTTTGGCGACCCTCTTCTTCACTGCACCCACGGTGCCAGATAAAGCCTTCAGCGATTTGTCGACCAATTGTCATGGTCGGGTTTAGAGCGGTCATTGGGTCTTGAGGGATCATGGCGACCTGGTTGCCACGGACCTTTTGCATCTGCGATTCGTCAAACCCGGCAATGTCTTGTCCGAGGAGCTCAATTGAGCCACCAACTACGTGTCCGGTGCCAGGGAGAAGTCCCATGACTGACATTCCAATGGTGGTTTTACCACAGCCAGACTCTCCTACGAGCCCTACGCATTCACCTTCACCAATAGTGAAGCTCACACCATCAACGGCAACAACGTTGCCGGTTCTCATGTGAAATTCGGTCTTTAAGTCTTTAACAGATAGGACATTGGTCACCTGACAAGTGTAATGCGAATCTTGTGTCACTCCCCAGACATTTGCCTTTGAAAAAGCGAAATGGGGACTATTTTTTGCCTTGAAACTCAGGCAGATTCCATGACCGTCGGTGATACGCAGTTGCACCAAATTCGCTTAACGCGTTTAAGTGTCCAGCAGCACCGTAGCCCTTGTTCCCAGCCCATCCGTAGGCAGGAAATTCTTCACTTAGCTCGGTCATGAACGCATCTCGTGCAACTTTGGCGAGTACCGATGCACCGGCAATCGTCGCGCTCTTTTGATCGCCTTTAACAATGGTGGTGTGAGGAATCTTTGAATAGAGCAATTCCGGTGCTGGTGAACTTCCAAACTTCACGTCAGCCGGAGCGTCGAGCAAGTTAAATGAACCATCGATAAGCGCATGGGTTGGCACCACGTCAAGGCCTTGCACCGCTCTAGTAGCAGCAACAGCAAGCGCCAGGCGAAGTCCCCACTCATCGATTTCTTCTGAGCTAACTGAGCCAAGAGACCATGCACTCGCCCACTGCTTTATTGGTTCTTGCAGCTGCTCGCGACGATTCGCCGTGAGCAGTTTTGAGTCTGTGAGCGCAGAGGGTGGATTGGTTATCTCTGTAATAACAACAGCGCCCACTGTCAGAGGACCAGCGAGTGCTCCTCTGCCAACTTCGTCGAGGCCAACGACAATTTCTCCTCGCGCAATAAGCGGCCTTTCAAAGGCAAGTAGATCGTTCGTTTCAAGAGTCATAGGTATCTGGGTACGTAGAGAGTGTCTAGCATTAATCAATGACCTACGACGCGTTCTTGGTGCCTCTAAAGCAGTTTGACCTGGCTAAAGACCGACTTCGTAAAGACACGACTCTCAATGTGAGCAAACTCGCCGAAGAACTTGCTCGTGGCGTGCTGCAAAGTTGTGGCACCAGAAAAGTTCTCGTACTAAGCGAAAGCCCCGAGATAACTTCATTCGCAACGAAACTTGGAATTGAAGTAGTTGAATCTCACTCGAGTGGGCTAAATGAAGCAGTTTCAAATGCGTACGCTGCACTCGGGTTTCGCTACGAACGCTTGCACGTCGTCCATGGAGACCTAAAAAACCCAGAAGGCTTGAGTGACTTTTCTCCAACAGCAGCAATCACCATTGTGAGCGATCACCACGCATCTGGGACCAACGTTCTCAGCCTCCCTACGGGGCTTGACTTTCGCTTTCACTACGGTGTTGGATCCAGAATTCTTCACGAACAAGAGGCGCAGCGCCTAGGCATTGAATTTTCGACGATTCTGGATAGCCCCTGGGGCTACGACGTTGATGAGCCTTCAGATCTGAAGT
>DAIQPM010000073.1:0-5721 GCA_036787355.1 Acidimicrobiales bacterium | reverse complement strand
TTATTACCACCGAGCCCGGGGTTGACATTGACGGCATTCATGACCGCCAACCTGTTGTTCTAGAACTCGACAGTGTCGAGCAGTGGATCAATACCAACAAGTACTCACCACAACAACGCTACGAATTACTGAAACCTTCTGAAAAAGGAATCCTCACGCACGTGGGTGTTGGCAAAGATGTGGGCTCAATTTACAACGACGGACCAGAGATTATTACTCCCGAGCAACCTAACTCGTTGTTTTAAGTTTGAAATTAGCCTCGTAGCTGATTCAAGCTTCTTGAAAGACGTTCCACTACTTCGTCATCCATGGTGATTTTTAAGGTGAGCGTGAGTGGTTCCTTTGGCGTTATTCCCTGCCTCACTTCACCCATGGCTTTTTGAAATGAAGTGCTGACTAAATCACTGAAGTCTCTAATTTCCTTTAGAGGGGTGTATGACATACTCGCCACTTCACCAGCAACAGCTTGGAACGCACCGTAGTTTCTCGACTTCAGCAACCGCGAAACTGCAATCAATTCTGCGTAAACGCCAACAATCTCACACGAAAGATGTGAAATTGAAGTTTCATTCCCCTGCACTCCGGGCTCACCAAACCCCTTGGCCATGTTTGCGGCGCTGAAGATTTCTTCAATGAATCCAACCGTTGACGAAAGCTCTTCCATCATTTGCTGTATCTCTTCAAAGGGCTGAGCAGATACCTGCGCACCGCCAGCAAGAGTCGTGCTCATCATCTCATCGAAGGCGTCCTTATTGTCGCTCAAACCTCGAGCTAATTCAGAAGCAAAGTAGAGGTATTCCCATCCCATCTCGTGGTCAAGTGGCGCTACAACTCGCTCTGGTTTCCAGACAATGTCTTCGAGAGACTTTCTTGGCTGTGAAGCATTACTGCGCTTCTTAGAAAATAGACCCATGGTTACATCCCTTGCTCGTTAACTGCATAGTCAATTCCTAACAGTTCCCTGTCACAAGACTTCAGTTCTGATTATTTTGAAGAAATGTCTTGGGAAATCTCATTCATGTGGTTAATCCAGATGGACATGTGCCCTTCTCCCTCAAAGTAGTGCGCTGAAGCACCAGCAATGTTTGTGCTGAGCCACTCACCGTGAGACTTTGGAACAAAGAGGTCGTTGCCACCAAACCAGATAGAGGTGGGAACTTTGATGTCACTGACTGAGAAGCCCCAGTCTTTTATGAATGCTTGATCATCATCTTGAAAGCCATCGGGGCTAACTGCGAATGCGTGATGTAGATCAAACACAGCCCTCTCTCGTTGAGACAAGGGAACCCACACTGCCTTATCGGCATCAGACATGAGTCCACCGAAGGCTTCGGTCACGTTCTCAACAGTCACCGAGCTCAGATGCTCTCCTGCTTCTTTGATCCCAGCTTCGTACTCTGGACCGCCCTTTAGAGCGAGTTCGAACTCTTCAATGTTCTCTGGACCCATACCTTCAGTCCAGTCAAAACCGACATCTCTTGGTGCAACGCCAGCAACCGAAAGTGCCCCGGTGCATCGAGGGGCATCAAGGGCTGCACACGCGAGTGAGTGTGGTCCACCACCCGACCAGCCAACTGATACGTACGTGTCGCGGCCCAGAGTGTCAAGAATGAGTCGCACGTCATCAACTACTGCCGCAATGTCACGACCCTTGTTGCGCTCAGAAAGACCGTAGCCAGCTCTTGAGTAGGTGACAACGAAAAAGTCACCGAGATCAACCAGTTCTTGGTACTCCATGAAGGTGTAAATCGCTCCTGGGGTGCCGTGGTGAAACACGACAGTCTTTCCGCTCTCGTTACCAATCGTTGCGAATTCAAGTTTGCGACCATCTTTGGTCGTGACAAAGTGTTGTTTAAGTTCCATGATTGCCACTTTAGGGCTCCGAACAGCATGGGTACGGTCGCTGAATTCGATTTGATGGAATACTAAACCTATGAAGAGTTCTTCTAAAGCAGCAGTGGTCTTTACAGTCCTGGTCCTCGGACTACAGGTTGCTGCATCCGCAACGTCACGTGATCCGGGGCTCCCCAACTCATCTCTAACGCCTGGAGCCACCAACCCCCAAGTGACCCAGTCAAACATTCATTCAACGATCTGTGTCTCTGGCTACACCAAGACCATTAGGCCACCCGAGTCATACACGTACCACCTCAAATACAGCCAACTTGACAGTGGCTATAACTACAAGGGAGACACGAGTACGTCGGACTACGAAGAAGACCACCTTGTTCCGCTCGAAGTCGGTGGCAATCCAACGTCAGTGAAGAACTTATGGCCTGAGCCATGGTTGGTTACATGGAATGCTGGTAAAAAAGATCAACTCGAGAACAAGATGCATTCGCTCGTCTGCAGTGGAGCTATTTCACTGGTTGCTGCACAAAAAGTATTCATGACTAACTGGATTGCTGGCTACCAGAAGTACATTCAGTAGTCAGATTGCTCAAGTTCTAACAATTTTAAACATCGAGAGGCTTCACAATTAGCTCATGGGGAAAACCACACTTGGCATTATATTTTTCATTGCAATAAGCGCAACTGTTTTGACGGTAGATCTACTTTTCTTTAGACACCACACCATGCAAAGGTTGATTGCCAACGTAGCAATAGTGCTTGTCTACGCCACCATCTACTTCATTTATTCGAAGCGTTTTTGATTAAAAGAGCAGATGCCTTACAGTGAGCAACTCATGTCTAAGCCACAGCACATTGGTGACTTGATCTTTCCTTCACACACTGGGCAACGTGAGATTTGAACTTTGCTGCCATCATCAATAGTCAATGTGTCATTTACTAGTGGCTGGTCACACTTCGCACAAGTGGCGTGAACTGACATTCCACACTTCGCGCATGAATACGTAGCAATCATTACTGGCTCCTTTTGTTCTACTTCTCCATCTAATCACTTCCGTTTAGCTGGCGCCGAACAAGGACTGTTGCCGAGATTTAGCCTTAATCGGCCGACTCTTTTGTCGCCCAGGACCACAGTGCAAAATTCAGTGGGTAGATCACGTAACCAAACCTTGTTGTGGAGGACACACACATCAAAACAGCAAAGCAAGCACTTAGGAGTGACAGCATCTTCGAGAGCGATAGCGGCCAGTGAGTCTTCAAGTACTTAGCCGTGAAATAGCCACCGACAATCAGCGTCCCGGCCGGAAGTATGTGTTTGAAGGGGTGCCACCAAGAAGCGAGGATGTGACCAGGCAGTGCACTCGCGGCAGGTGAGGTAACTCCAGAGAGCCCGAGCGGGAATGCAAACACGTTGGCAAAGAACGCGTGTGGAGCTTTGATTGCGAATGGCAAAATCGAAGCCATAAGAATAAGGCCCGCCACAGCGACAAATTGCTTCCACTTACCTTTGAATTCCTGACCGCGAAGCGTTAGCAATGCTCCAAGCGCCAGTGGCCAAGCAGTGAGTTTCATGGCTGAAGCAATACCAATGCTCAGCGCCGAGACATAGATCTGTTTTCGCTGCAGTGCCACAACACCCAGCAGCATCAGCGCAAGTATTGGCATGTCATCTCCACCGGTTGCCAGGAACAGTGCACCAGTCGGAAGCACAAAAAGAACTTGTGCAAGCCGTAGCTTCTGCTCCCTCTTTGCTCTAAAGAGCTGCAGGGCAATGAGACCAACCGCAATGGTGAGTAGCGACATCACGATGCGCGCATCAGTGAGTCCATAGAACCTGTGGGTAATTGCGTCGGGCAAGCCAAAGACGCTCATTAGAGGAAAGTAGGGAAAGAACGATTCGTAGGTTGGTAGACCTTTAATACTGTTAGTGACTTTGCCGTTCTTTACGTCTACGGTGTAAGGATCGTGGCCCTTCACAACATTTTTCGCTGAGCGTTCAATGACTGATACTTCTGGCTGCGCGTAGCCATGGCCGCCGTTATTTTGTCGCCAATGGGTTTCCAGACTGAGTGGAATAACTACAACACCGATAACGAGGCCAATGAGGACAATTTTTCTCAGCGAAAAGCTATTCACCCGTTTTGAAGTGATGAGAAGCACCAGCGTCGCCAGGAAGTATCCAGTGAATGAGATGTAGCCCCAGTGCCACTGAGCTGGCTCTCCGGAAGTGAAGCCCATGAGAAGCGCAAAGACTCCCGAAGCGAAATACAAAATTGCATCAGATAGAACTGGGCTTAGCGAAAGCCACCAAGTGACGACGGGGCGAATAACCCGCTCGGTGGATAGTTGCATACAGAAATCCTAGTTTGCCAACAGCAAAAACTGATGAATAACTACGGTGCTCGCCTACTTGGCTGGTAGGTAACAGGAGGGTATTCGTCTTCAAAGAAGTTCCGAATGATTTTTGACGACAACTTGGACTTCTCTTTTAGAACTGCGTGTGAAGTTCCTGGAACAATTGCTAATTGTGCGCCCGGGATTGCTTCATACATTGAAGTGGTGTGACCAAGTTCCATAAGGTCGTCGTCTCCGGCCATAACAAGAATCGGCACAGAAATCTTCTTGAGGTCCTGAACGCTAAAAGCTGGCTCGGTGTCGAACATGTGGAGTGTCTTAGTGATCACGTCACGAGCGTGTTCTTTGCCATTTGGCGATAGCTCACCGTATTTTGCGGCCCACTCTTCAAATCGCTCACCTTCTAGATGAAACATCGGCATAGGACGAAGTCCGTCGTAGTGATAATTAGCCCCGACCAGTACAACGCGCTTTAGTAAATCTGGGCGTCTCATGGCAACAATGAGTGCAACGTTTCCACCGTCTGAGTGACCCACAACGAAGTGCTTGCCCCCGAGGTGTTCTAGAAAGGCAATAGTTTCATCAGCCATTTCTTCATAGTGAAATGGAGCATCAGTGTCAGCAGTGCGACCATGTCCCCTGCGGTCGAATGCGCAAACGCGGTACTTCTTATCAAAGCGAGGCGCCAGATTTCGAAGCAAGCTGCCACTGCTACTCATCCCGCCATGAAGCAGCACTAATGACGGCTTCTTCTTTCGTTTGCTGATATAGCACCAAGACGAATGCCCATTAAGAGAGATGTATGTCACGACTCAATCGTATTACGTAGTCGGGTAGGATTTTCCTATGCGCGCATTCTTGATTACAGAGTCTGAAACGAACTTCGAAGCCATACTCACTGATACCAGTACTGAGCCGGCAGAGCAAAGTGATCTCAAGATAAAGGTTGACTATTCATCCATCAACTTCAAAGACACCATGGTGGCCATTGCTAAGAGCCGTGTACGACGTGCGCCAAAGCTCATTGGTGGCGTTGATGCAGCCGGAGAAGTTATTGAATCTTCGGATTCAAACTTCCCAGTGGGGTCAAAGGTTGAAGTTCACGGTGATGGACTCGGGGTTTCTAGAGATGGTGGGTTCGCAGAAATTATCTACGCCCCTTCTCGCCTCGCGACCATATTGCCAAGCAACATCTCAACGAAGGACTCTCAAATTATTGGAACCGCCGGGGTAACTGCAGCGCAGTCAATCCTTGCTCTGGAGAACTACGGCCTACAGCCTGGTGGCGAAGTGCTCGTTACTGGTGCCACCGGTGGAGTCGGCAGCCTTGCCGTTTCCCTGCTCGCCAAGCGTGGCTACAAGCCAATCGCTTCAACGGGCTCACCACAAGAATCGCAGTGGCTCCTTGATCAAGGCGCGGTTCGAATCATTGGACGTGACGAAGTTGCTGACAAGCCTGACCGGGTCCTCGGTTCAGAATTGTGGGATGGAGCAATTGACTGCGTAGGCGGAGAA
>DAIQPM010000072.1:0-5740 GCA_036787355.1 Acidimicrobiales bacterium | reverse complement strand
CATTCTTGGCAACTTCTTAGAAAGGAGTTTTAGGGCAAACTGTTCTAGGGGGCAGCATGGAATCAATTCCAAGTATTGAGCAGATAGATGTGGACTGGCTCAGTTCACATTTTGAGAGTTCGTTCGAATCAAAAATAGAAACGCAACGTGTTGGTAACGGTCAAGTCGCTCTGTGCGTTCGCTATTCGCTCTCGTCAAATGAAGGAGCGTTCTCATTTGTCGCAAAGGCTCCTTCTCAGGATGAAACCAGTCGCGCAACTGCAAAGATGCAACAGCTCTACCTACGTGAAACTTCTTTCTACAAGTATCTTGCTCCAACGCTCGAGACAAGAACACCTGAGTGTTTCTACGTCGAGCACGACGAAGAAGACAACTTCCTGATTCTTTTAGAAGATATGGCACCCGCCAACGTTGCTGACCAGTTTCAAGGAATTACAAAAGAGATGGCCATGACGGGGCTCAAGGAACTCGCTGGGCTACACGCTCCAACAATGAATGACACCGAGCTGCATCGTGCTGACTGGCTTGGTGGAGTCTCTGAGTCACTTGCACCACTCATGGAGGCAATTCTCCCCGCATTATTCACACAGTTCATTGAGCGATACTCGGACTCAGTTGATCCAAGTCTCATTGCTTTCGTGAAGAGGCTGTCATTGAGTCTCGATAAATTCCGTGGCTACAAGCCTTACGCCTCGTGCGTAATCCACGGCGACTTTCGAACTGACAATCTTCTCTTTGACGCGAAGAGTGGTGAAGTGCCGCTCTGCGTTGTTGACTGGCAGACCGTGAGTGTTGGCAGCCCCATGCTCGATGTTGCCTACTTTTTAACTACCAGCCTCACGGAGCAAGACCGCAACACTTACGAAGACGAATTAATTAACTACTACCTCACAGAACTTTCACGACTAGGTGGTTCACTTCCTCTAGACATTGCCAGGAAAGAGTTCTCTCGCTACACATTGCAGCCAGTTGTGATGCTGGTGTGTGCTGCGGTGCTGGTTGAGCAGACTGAACGTGGAGACCGGATGTTCATGACAATGATTGAGCGTGGCATTAATGCTGCAACAAAGTGGAATGCCCTAGACGAATTGGAAAAACATGCTGCTTCCTGAAGATGACTTCCCTATTCACCAAACTGCGCAGCCCTTAGCGCACGTTATGGGTGGACACCCAAACGCCTATGACCGCTTCTGGTTCAATGGCTACACCAGTGACTTTTACTTCGCAGTTGCACTCGGTCTCTATCCAAATCGTGGCGTCATTGACGGAGCCTTTTCCGTAGTTCGAGGCGACAAGCAGTACAGCGTGTTCGCAAGTGACGCACTGGTTGGAAGACCAACAGCCGTGGGTCCAATCTCCATTGAGATCATCGAGCCAATGCGCGTGAACCGCATTTGTGTGAATGCACCCGAGCAGGGACTCAGTTGTGACCTCACCTACACAACACGCACCGCTGTCTACGAAGAGCCTCGCCAAACAATGCACGACGGTCCTCGCATCTTCATGGACGTCACCAGGGCTACTCAGCTTGGAACCTGGTCTGGGTGGATTGAAACTCCAGAAGGTCGAATTGAATTACCAGCAACTGTCTATGGAACCAAGGACCGATCATGGGGTGTTCGCCCAGTCGGCGAACCACTGCCCGGTGCTCCATCAACTCGTGTGCCACAACTCTGCTTCTTGTGGTCGCCACTTAACTTCGAGGACCGTGGCGTGCACTTCATGACTTTTGACGACAGCATCGGAACTCCCATCAGCAGATCCGCTGCTCAACTTCCAACAGACGGTGGCGCAATTACTCACGAGACCGCGAGCATGGACATTGTCATGACACCAAAGACTCGCTGGATGCAGAGTGCGACATTGTTCTTCGGAAACGAGACAATTGAACTGATTCCACTCTTTCGTTTCCAAATGCGTGGAGCTGGGTATTCACACCCGCAGTACGGACACGGAAAATGGCACGGCGGGCCGGTTGTCGACGGCGAAGTTCTAGAACTCTCTTCGCTCAATCCACTGGAACATCCGAACATTCACATTCAACACATTGTGAAAGCTTCATCGGCGCGTGGAACTGGCATTGGAGTTCTTGAGCAACTCATCATTGGCCCTTACGAGCCAGCACACCTAGAAGGTCTTCTTAACGGTGCTTAGCGCTGGTGCTTTGAGCACCAGTACGTTGTTCGCCCGCCAATGGTGTCAATGCGCATTGCACCGCCATCTTTTGGACACATGCCACCAGGGCTTCGACCTTCCATGTGATCACCTAAGTGAGAGCCGCCTCGTTTCTTTAGTGTCCTCATGGTCTGGGTAAATGCTTTAAAGAGACGATTCTTCTCATCAGCGCTCAATGTGCCTGACGGTGTTCGAGGATCAATCCCTGCTCGAAACAAAATTTCGTCGCCAAGTAAATTCCCCACTCCGGCAACAACCGACTGATCCAGAAGGCGAGCTTTAAGTGCTGGCCCTTCACCTCTGTTGATTGTGACAATTTGCTCAAACTCTTTTTTGGTGAGCGTCAACGCATCGGGGCCAAGCTCACTGAGGTCTGGTTCAATTTCAAAGCGACCAAGTCTCCTTGGATCATGCAGCAACAACTTTCTGCCGTCATCAAATTCCATGCCACCACGAATCCACTCTTTCTTAAACCGGTGAGGTCCGTAGAAGAGTCCATCAATGCCAGCATCACCATCAATCAACAAGACACCAGTCATTCCAAAACGCATGCCGAGCATTGGTCCAGATGTTTCCATCAGCATCAATTTTCCACGACGCGATGTTCCAGTGATTCTTAGGCCCTTTACGACACGGGCCCACTGCTGCACTGAAGAGAGCTTCTTGGCGGAATAAGGATCAGCCCAACCTCGCACAACCGTCGCACCGACCACGCGGTCTGCAAGTTCACGGTACGACTCAACTTCGAGTATTTCAGGCACGCGCCGAGCGTACCTGCAAGTCATACCTACGTGTCTTAGTAAGGTATTTGCATGGCAATCGAGAAGCCCCAATGGAAAGAACTATTCAGCGAGGTCGTAACTTCGGGGCTCTGCACCGGTTGTGCCGCCTGCGTGGTGGCGTGCCCGCACGACGTTCTTGATTACGAATCAAAAAACGGTGTTTACAAGCCTTGGCACCTCGATATTGATGGCGGGCGAGACAATTGCACCCACGGTGAAACAGGTTGCACCCTTTGCACCCGAGCTTGCCCACGTTTTAGAAACTGGGAAAGCGAAATCGACACGCACAAATTCGCTCGTGAACGCACCGACGACGAGGTCTACGGCATTGGTGATGTTCTCCTCGCCAAGTCAACTGATGCTTCAATACTCGACAACGGCCAAGACGGTGGCGTTGTTTCAACACTGCTCATCTACGCCCTCGAGAACGACGTAATTGACGCCGCCCTGGTAAGTGGCCTCGAAGGTGACGGAACGACGTGGCGCGCCGAGCCTCGCGTTGCTACAACTCGCCAAGATGTCCTAGACACTGCAAAGTCTCGCTACACCTATTCTCCAAACCTTCTCGCCTATCCAAAGGCCGTCGAAGGTGGCGCTGAGCGAATTGCTCTTGTTGGAATGGGCTGCATGGCCTCAGCACCAGGTGCAATGCAATCACGTAAAGCAGGAAAGATTGCACGCCGTCTTGGATTCACAATTGGACTTCTCTGCTCCAAGACTTTTGACGACGCAATTTTCGAAGAACTCTTTGAAGCGAAGTACAACATCAAGCGTGCCGACATCAAGAAGATGAACATTAAGGGTGTCTTTCAGATCTGGACCAACGACGGTGAATTCCACGAAGTTCCACTAAAAGAAGCACACGCCTTTACACGCGAGGGTTGCACACACTGTCCTGACTTCGCTGCAGAACACGCTGACATCTCAACTGGAGGAATCGGTGCCTTTGGTGACTGGACCCTCGTGATTGTTAGAACTGACAAAGGGCGCGAATTAATGAGTGCCCTGAAGGAAAAGGGTCTTATTGAAACACGCCCTGGTGATGATGATCCAGGAGCCGTTGCGCTACTTCACAAGCTCGCACAACTTTCCAGGAAGCGCTGGCCAGTGGAAGCTAATCCTGGTCCACGACGTATCCCGGTTACTTCTAACTAAGCACTGATTAAAGTCGTTCTATGGCTAGTTCATTCACCACCATTCTTTTAGTTCGACACGGCAACACTGCAACCACAGGAACCGTGCTCCCGGGACGAGCTCCTGGACTGCATCTTTCAGAGACTGGCAAACGCCAAGCTGAAGCCGTTGCTGAACGCATAAGCGAGCTCGGCCACAAGCCAGCTGCCATCTACGTCTCTCCCTTAGAGCGAGCAAAAGAAACTGCTGCTCCAATTGCTAAGGCTCTAAAGATTCGCCCCATCATTGAGCGTGGACTTCTTGAATGTGACTTTGGAACGTGGACTGGAAAGAAGCTGGCCGTTCTTCGCGTAAAGAAGGAATGGCGCGCAGTGCAGAATGCACCAAGCACTTTTCGTTTCCCAGAAGGCGAATCTTTTACCGAAATGCAACTTCGCATGTGGACAACACTCGAGCGTCTGGCTAAGAAGCATCGTGGAAAGACAATCGTTGTCGTAAGCCACGCCGACCCTATTAAGGCCGCCGTCACCTACGCACAGGGTGTCCCACTCGATCTTTTCCAGCGCACAGTAATTTCTACGTGCTCCGTGAGCGCAATCACCTTCAGTGACACCACGCCAATCGTGCTCACCGTCAACAACACCGGTTCACTAAAGGACCTCGCTCCTTCATGAACTACGTCTTTGATGCACCAGACAAGGTAATGGTGGGAGTACGCGGTGAAGTTGGTAACCGTTTATTCCTCTTGCAAGCGCGCCAAGGTCGCAGACTCGTAATTGTCAAATGCGAGAAAATGCAACTCGCCGCTCTCGCTGAATGGCTTGGCCAAGTACTCAACGACTTTGCTCGTGGACCGGGTCACCTGCCAGACGACTTTTCACTTGAGCCAGAATACGAATTCGACTTTGCCGTTGGAGACATCTCCATTGCGGTTGATGAAGACGAGCAGTACATCGAAGTTACGTTTGAATCAATGGACGACGAAGATGACCTGGAGTTAACACTTTCCAAAGAATGGGCCGGAGGTCTGGCCATTGCGATCAGACTTCTCGTTGAACAAGGTCGCCCACCTTGTCCGCTCTGTGAGGGACCACTTGACCCCAAGGGTCATGACTGTCCTCGAACTAACGGTCACCGCCCACCAATCAGGTAACTGTGGACCTCGAACAGCAACGAACTCTTCTTTCCAAGGGAGCAGTCGAAGTTGAAGGACGTGTGGCTGGATCGTCCAATCAAGCGCTGCTGGTAACAATCACTCTGGACGGCGTATCGGCCCAGGCTTGTTACAAGGCAGAAGCCGGTGAGCGACCGCTGTGGGATTTTCCTGATGGTCTGTGGCGCCGTGAAGTTGCGACCTATGAACTCGACCAGCTGCTCGGTTTTGACACCGTGCCACTCACCATTGCCCGCGAAGACCTCCCTTTTGGAATTGGTTCACTTCAGTACTGGGTAAACGACAACCACGAAGACCACTACTTCACCCTTCGAGAGATGCCCCAGTTTGATGACTACTTTCACAGACTCTGTGCCCTTGACGTTGTGGCCAACAATGCAGACCGCAAAGCTGGTCACGTCATTTATGACGGCGAGCGTTGCTGGGCCATTGACAACGGATTGACGTTCCACGAGGAAGACAAACTTCGAACAGT
>DAIQPM010000008.1:21194-28025 GCA_036787355.1 Acidimicrobiales bacterium | reverse complement strand
ATTCATCTGGAGTTGCTTCAACTTTTTTCTTTTCAGCAACTGGTTCAGGCGCTGGAGCTGATTTCGCAGCATTCGCATCAACAATCCAGTCAAGCTGAAAGGTTGTTTTGAATTCATGGTCCATGGCGCTACGAAGCCCCTGAGCAATGTGCTCAGTGTTGGAACGCATTTCTTCAGACGGGAGAGCAATCGTCAGTCGGCTCCCATCAAGGGCCACAATCTGCGCATTTCGCAAGAGAAGTTGTGCGGAACGAGCGGTGCGAGGAATCACCCGTTGCGTAAATCGCGCAGCAACGTCAGCCAGCGTTAACTCAAGTTTTTCAACCGAGGCCTTTTCTACTTTTTCAACAACCGGCTCAGGAGCCGCAACTGGCGCAGCCTTTGTTGGCGCAGCCTTGGTTGTAGAACCAATTGGTCGTAGTAACGGTGCTGGCGCTGATACCGGTGCATTGCGCGGAACACCATATTCAAGTTTTTCAACCCGCTCAGCAAGTGCCTCAACAGTTGTGTCAAGTTCTGGCTTAACTAGTCGAACCAAGGCGATTTCCAGCATGACGATCTTCTCTGGTGCGCTCTTCATTTCACGCATTGACTTGCCGAGTGTTTCAAGAATTCGAACCGTGCGCGCTAGGCCCAGCTGTGAGCCCCAGGCACTAAGACGCTCGCGCTCAGCATCCACAACATCCGCCACCTCAGGTGCAGCTAACAGCAAAAAGACTTGACGAACTTCCGCTGCAAAACTCTCTGCGAGTTGTTCTGGGTCCCAGCCTTCGCCCGTCAGCACCGCCAGCGCCTTGAGTGCAGCAACTGCATCATTCGAGCTAAGTGCACTAAACAAATCCTCAAAAGCGGGTTGTGCATCATTCACAGATCCCGTGGCAATGAGTTGATCGAGTGCGCTCAGTGCATCACGAGCTGAACCACGCGCGATTCGAACAGCAGCGTCAATTGTTGAATCGTCAACTTTCAATCCAGCTGCTTTTTCAACATCGTGAAGTAATGAGCTCAGCGTGTCGCCACCGATGAGTCGGAACTCAAGGTGTTGTGTACGAGAGCGAATGGTCGGCAACACCTTGTGTGGGTCGGTGGTTGCAAGAACAAAAACAACATGTGATGGTGGTTCTTCGAGAGTCTTAAGCAATGCCGCGGCGGCGGCCTTCGTTAGCTGGTGGACTTCGTCAAAGATGTACACCTTCCAGCGGCCCGGTGTCCCGTGCCACGCACCTGCAGTGATTTCACGAATGTCATCCACGCCGTTATTCGACGCTGCATCAAGTTCGGTTACGTCAAGAGATGAACCTCTAGTGATTGAAATACAGCTCGGACATTTGTCACACGCATCACCGTCAACTGGATTTTCACAGTTGAGTGCCTTCGCGAGAATTCGAGCTGTCGTTGTTTTTCCTGTTCCTCGTGGACCAGAGAAGAGATAAGCGTGTGAGACACGATCGTTTTTTACAGCACCCTGCAGTGCGCGAACAACGTGGTCTTGTCCACGAAGTTCGGCGAAGCGATTTGGGCGAAAACGCCGGTAGAGAGAGGTCACCCCATCGAGTGATGAAGGGGTCGGTGTTGATTCAGCCATGCAAGCATGCTAACTGTGCCGCGTAACACTCCGAGGTCCAAAGCAGTGGTCAGGCGATCCGTGGCACCCGGCACAATCCGCTGAGAGCTGCTGGCTTCCGCCCCTGACTCGATTCACGAACGGCCGTCGCACGGGACCCGACCACCGCTTTCAACCTCGGCCTGAAAAGGCTAGCGGTTCCGCCACCAGCGGGGCTCGGGTAGCCTTGCGTGCCGGTATTGCATTTAGTAGTCCCGGTTTTGGAGGAGTGCGAGAGCGGCCGAACCGGCACGCTTGGAAAGCGTGTGAAGGGCAACCTTCCGTGGGTTCGAATCCCACCTCCTCCGCCAGTAACAACGAAGTAGAGAGGCCAGTACGTGAATGCAGCGAATGATGACATTGCATTTATGCGTCTAGCAATAGACGCTGCGAAAAATGCTGCTGCTCACGACGACGTTCCCGTTGGCTGTGTCCTAGTTAAAGATGGCCAAGTTCTTGGCACGGGTGAAAACCGTCGCGAAGTCGAACAAGACCCTACGGCTCACGCTGAAGTTGTGGCGTTGAGAAATGCTGCGAAGCAGTTGAGTGGGTGGCGCATGGACGGCGTTACGGCGTACGTCACGCTGGAGCCATGTGCGATGTGTGCTGGTGCACTGCTTAACGCTCGAGTTTCTCGAGTTGTCATTGGAGCATCAGATGAAAAGGCCGGAGCAGTTGGGTCCCGTTACAACTTGTTGAGCGATCCTCGACTCCTTCACGAAGCAGCAATCACCTACGACGTCCTCGCAGATGAGTCAGCTGTACTGCTGCGTGATTTTTTCGCTACCCGTCGTCCCTAAAAGCCTCAAAGCATCGAGAAGTAGACTCATGCACGGAAGCGTGCGAGAGCGGCCGAATCGGGCAGTCTCGAAAACTGCTGTGTCTACGGGCACCGTGGGTTCAAATCCCACCGCTTCCGCCAGTAAATGAAACGGGTGACCAAAAGTCACCCGTTTCTTTATGACCTATTGGCATTTTGCAAAACGGGAACTACGCTGGATGCGTCTGGCAAATGCCAAAACACTTAGAGGAGTCGCTGTGGTCTCGTCAATTGAATCTTCCGTAGGAACAGAGCGCAAGCTTGTAACTGCCATTCCTGGACCGAAGTCGGTCGCCATGCACGAACGTCGAAAGAAGTCTGTAAGCGCAGGGCTCACTCAAGGCTTCCCTGTTTACATCGAGCGTGCTGAAGGCGCAATTCTTCAAGACATCGATGGGAACCGAATCCTCGACCTTGGATCAGGTATTGCCGTCACCACTATTGGTCACGCAGTCCCAGAGCTCGTCGCCGCAGTTAGTGAGCAAGTTGCTGACTTCACTCACACGTGTTTCATGGTGACACCGTACGAGAGCTACATCGAAGTATGCGAAGAACTCTCAAACATCACACCAGGTACTCACGCCAAGACTTCAGCTCTTTTCAATTCTGGTGCAGAGGCAGTTGAGAACGCCGTGAAGATTGCACGCCTCGCAACTGGTCGCCAAGCAGTGATTGTTTTTGATCACGCGTATCACGGGCGCACAAACTTGACAATGGCACTCACCGCTAAGAACATGCCGTACAAGGACCGCTTCGGTCCTTTCGCTGGCGAGGTGTACCGCATGCCAATGAGTTACCCGTACCAAGATGGACTGAGCGGCCAAGAAGCCGCAGCTCGAGCAATCAAGATGATTGAGACTCAAGTGGGAGCCGGGAACGTTGCCGCACTACTTATTGAACCAATTCAGGGTGAAGGTGGATTCATTGTTCCAGCACCTGGGTTCCTTCCAGCTCTTTCAGAGTGGACAACCAAGAATGGTGTTGTCTTTATTGCTGACGAAATTCAAAGTGGTTTTGGTCGCACTGGTGAATGGTTCGCAGTTGACCATGAAGGCGTAGTCCCAGACATGATTACAACCGCCAAGGGACTTGCCGGTGGAATGCCACTTTCTGGTGTCACTGGTCGCGCTGAACTCATGAACGCAGTCCACGAAGGTGGACTTGGCGGCACCTACGGAGGTAACCCAGTTACTTGTGTAGCAGCGCTCGCAGTTATTCGCGTCATGCGCGAAAGAAACCTCATTGCCCGTGCTCGTGAACTTGGTGACGCCATTACTGGTGCACTGAAGGTACTCCAACAAGACGTCGCGATCATTGGTGAAGTACGTGGAAAGGGCGCCATGATTGCCATGGAGCTCGTAATGCCTGGAACCAAGGAAGCCAACGCAGCTGCTGCGAAGTCAATCGTTAGCTACTGCAACTCACAAGGAGTCATTGCGCTGGCGTGTGGAACATACGGAAACGTAATTCGTTTGTTGCCACCACTCACCATCACCAATGAGCAGCTCGCTGATGGTCTCAGCGTGCTGGCAACAGCTGTTCGCGCTGCTGGTTAAGAGCAACAATGCGTTCTGCTCGCGTCATTATTGTGGCGGCCATCGCCTCAATACTTCTCGCAAGTTGCTCGCCAACAACGCAGTCCTTAGCGAGCGGACCAACGATTACCGCTACTCCAACACTCAACATTAATGATGCGCTAGCGAATGCAGCCTGCACTTCTACTTCGTGCATTGCACTCAGCACCTCACAGTTCGGTTCAGGTGAGCAATACTCAGATTCTTCAAAGACGTGGACACCTCTTGGCCTTCCTGAAACCGCACTTCAGGTTTCGGCGTCATCATGTTGGACAACTGGTTGTTTGATTGCGGGCAGTACTGCGACTTCACAGTTTCTATGGAAATACAGTTCTGGTTATGTCGGCGCATTGCAGTCACCAACAAGTTTTCAGACAATTCAGTCGATTAATTGTTTTGCTGCCAGCACGTGCGCTGCAGTTGGCTTTAACCCGAGCAGCTCATCACTTGAGATGCTCTATAGCCACGACGCTGGCGCAACGTGGACGTCACCAGCGACACTGCCCACAGCGCTTTCAGTAACTGGAAAAATTTCTTTGTCCTGTGACGAAGCGAACAATTGCCTCGTCAGTGGATCAAGTCGTTCAGGATCATCGGCTCTTCTTTTTGCAACGCACGATGCTGGCGTTACATGGTTGCAACGAACGATAAACCCGTCGTGGTCAACAATTCATTCACTTTCGTGCAGTGCACTCAAATGCATCAGTGCCATGACAGATTCAACTGGAAATAGTTTTGTTCTGCGAACCAACACATATGGACGAATCTGGAAAAAAGTTAGTTCTTCAAACAGTGCAGTCACCGCAATGTCGTGCGCCAACCTCAGCACGTGTGTCGTTGTTGGGACGAACAAGACGAGTGGCCCGTGGCTAGAAACATGGCAAAACGGTGTTCTCGTAGTCAACAAGCTCAACTACGTCACGACACCGTTTAACGATGTCGCTTGCCTACCTACAAAATGTGTGGTTGTGGGCAACACGAATGTCGCCACAGTTCCATTTAGCTCTTAAGCGCTGCCTTTAGAAGCCCTGGAAGCTTTCCCCACGAAGGCTTAACTTCAAAGTTGAGAAGCTTGCGCATAACGACAGCCGCATTGCCATTCGTTGAGAACCACGCTGGTGCTGGTGACGCCACAAACGGTCCACGAACCACAGACTTCTGTGGTCGAGCAAACATAAAGCCATTGCCCACGAAACCGCTACCTGACTGGATGTCGGTGATCAGGTGACCAGGGTAAGCGCCCCACACGGTGGTTGAGAACGCGAAGCTCATTGCGTGCCAGAGGTTGAGACCAATTGAGCCGTAACGAAGATCAGCGATTGCCTGCTCAATTGCAGGACCAGTTTCTGCATCTTTCAATGCACGAGGGTCCGCGATCATTGTCATTGAAAGCGTTCCCCAAACAACATCGTTACAGAAGTCAGTTGCTTTACGAACAAAGTCTGCTGGCGAAGAAGCATCGAGTCCTGTCTCGCTGGTGAGTGCACAGAATGCTTCAACGTTGAGGCTCATGTCAGCTTTGTTGTTCGGATCAACATTGCGAATAATTGTCCAAGGCATCTTGTCACCGCTGCCGTCTCCAATTTGGTGTGCATCTGGGTGCACGCTCAAGAAAGAATCGCGGCGTGCCAGCGCACCTGGGTAGTACGCACGGCGCGTTGGGATACTGGCGAACACTTTTTCAAGTTCGCTCATGAACTCTTCACGTTGTTCCCACTGTGCGTGAGTAATGATGATGCGCGGGGAAAGACAGTTGAACCCGGCATTGTTCGCAAGCATGGTTGCAACGTGCTTCGCCTGGTACGCAATCTCTTTGCTTGACCATTTACCCGGGACAATCACCACTGGTGAAACGTTTCCAAGCTCACAAGAAACCGGCTTAGTAATCAGTGGTTCATTTGCAGCCTTACGACGCTCGCCTTCAGGTCCAACACCGAAAACAATTGCATCATGTGTTTTGTCTGAGCCAGTTACGTGAATATCGTCAATGCCGTCGTGAGTGGTTAGATACGCACCAACTTGTGCGCCACCGCTCACGATGCGAAGGAAGCCAGCATCAATTAATGACTTCAGCGACTTGTTCCAGTACGGGACCAGGTAGTCGTTAACTGGGTTGGCCTTTAGAACCACAACCTTGCCTTCAGCAAACATTTTCGTCAATACGTCTCGTGGCCCTAGAGAAGCAACATTGCCTGCACCTAGAACAAGCGAAACACCAGCGTGAGCTTGTGGTTCTTGATACGCCATTGCCTGAGTTGATTGAACTTCAGCCTCGCTGACACCAGGTTCCATCCACACTTCACCGGTCATGCCACTGTAAAGAATTTTGTCAAAGATGTTGCCTGGAACTACCTGGATAGCAATTCGGTTTCCTGGCTTGTGACGAACTGGTCCTGGGTACTGGGGGCGACCCTTGGAGTTGATGTCGAGCATCGACTGGCGAAATGCTTGTGCCATGCGAATGTATGTTCCAATGCCGCTGAAGAGTTCTTCTCCAGCTTCAGGACTACTCGGGTCAAGTCCCTTGGCATAACAAGCTGCTGTGTTCCACTCTTCAGAAACTGCGTAGGTGTCAGCAACTATGCGAGCGAGAAACTCAGCGCGCTGTGCCGGTGACGTTGCTGCCCACGCTTGAGCATTTTTTGCAACTTCGTTAATAGCTTGGTCGAGTTCTTGAGTATTTAACTCAACGTGATCTTGTAGTCCTGAAGTAGGCGCTGCGGCCCCTCGTGTCTGGCTCATTTTTATTCCCCCCGTTTTATGCGAGGCTAGTCCCATGAGTTTGCCTTCGTCTAGTACTACGCCACCGGGGTGGTATCCCGACCCGAGTGGTG